>CBFICG010000098.1:0-5378 GCA_965661025.1 Flavobacteriaceae bacterium
GAATTGGCAGATGGTAAGCCAGTTGTTGTGGAACCACCAAAAATATTGGACTATGCCACTAATCAGCAACTTAGGCCATATATGTACACAGATTCAATTCGTGGAGCAATTGTTTTTTATACTGAACCAACAAAAGCAACAACACCTAATTCAAAATATTCACGATCTGAATTACGTGAACAAATGGTTTCCGGAGATAATAATGCAAATTGGAATTTTGCTGATGGTGCTTACATGAAGGGCAAACTTTCTGTAGATGAGGTTTCTAGAGAACTTAATGGCAAGCATCACAGGGTTATTATCATGCAGATTCATGGAAGGCTTACTGACGAGCAGCGTGATTTGATAGGACAAAAGGACAACAATGCACCTCCCGTCTTAAAAATTTATTGGGATAAGGGCAAAATTCGAATTAAGACAAAAAAATTGAAAAATATAAATACCTCTTTTGAGCGAATGTTAGATAAAAATGCTTGGACTGACGATGAAGGATTTAATTTTGAACAGGAAGTTGGTTTTAGAAAATTTACACTTGAGGTTAAAGTGAGTAAAGGGAAAATGGTAGTAATCCTGAACAATTCTGAGTACAAATTATATGAAGGAATTCACATGGAAAAGTGGGGTATTTTTGAAAATTATTTTAAAGCGGGGAACTATTTTCAAACAAGAGATAAAGGGGCTTTTGCAAAGGTGAGTTATTTTAATCTTGAGGTTTCTCATTAATATGTTACAATACATTGTAAATAGTATTACCATTGGGTTATTGTTGTTTTCGTTTAGTTGTAAGCAAGACAATGACGAGGTTACCTATATTGGTCCTACAAATAGTGTTGACACACCCAGCTATAAGTTGCCCGATATTGATTTAAACAATTGGAAAGTTACATTACCTATTGGTAATCCAACATCGGTGAGGCCTCCAGAAATATTGAATTATGCTACTAATGAAGTCTTAAAGCCTTACATGTATAATGATTCCATTGAAGGCGCATTGGTGTTTTATACAAAACCAGGGGCTACAACGACCAATACCAAATATTCGCGCACTGAACTAAGAGAGCAAATGGTGTCTGGCTCTGATTACTCCAATTGGACGTTTAAACAAGGTGGAAATATTAAAGGAAGGTTACGCATGGATGCCATCTCCAAGGATAACAATGGAAATCCACATCGCACTATCGTAATGCAAATTCACGGAAGACTAACTGACGAACAACGAGATTTGATAGGCCAAAAGGATAATAATGCACCACCAATAATGAAAATTTCATGGTTAAATGGATACGTACGCCTCAATTCAAAAAAGCTCAAAAATCCAAATGCACAAGTTCCTGAAGTATTGCACACACATGCATGGGATAATGACGATGGATATACATTTCCGTATAAAGTTGGTTATGAGCCATTTACAATCGAAATTGATGTGCAAGATGGACAAATGGAAGTGGTATTAAACGATAGCTATAGGCGTATGTATAAAGGTAACGATTTTGAAAAATGGGGGATTTTTGAAAATTATTTTAAGGCTGGAAATTACTTGTCCTCGACAGACAGTAATGCCTTTGCGAGAGTAAAATACTACACCCTTGAAGTAAAACATTAAAGCGCCTTAGTATTAAAGATAATTTTTTTAAATTTACAGAAGTAAATTTGGTTAACCAAATTGGTCATGAAGACAGAAGACATTAAGGGAATGAACGGTTTAGCTTCAAAAGAGAAGTTTATTATTTCAGAAATTAAGAATTTAATAAACGTAAAAAATCTTGAACCTGGTGAAAAGCTACCTTCTGAACGTTTGCTTGCCGAAAAATTAAATGTTACTCGAGGGAGTATCCGAAATGCTATTCAGAAGCTAGAGCAATATGGGTTGCTCAAATCAATGCCGCAGAGTGGAACTTTTGTGACAGACTTAGAGCGTACTGCTTTAAATGGAATGATTGATCAAATTTTGACACTTCCTACACCCGATTTTAAATCATTGGTTGAAACGCGAATCTTCTTAGAGCTTAAGATTGTAAAGTTTGCAGCAGCACGACATACAGAACTAGACATGGCTGAAATTGAACAAGCACAACGTAATTATAGGACTAAAACCCTTGCAGGTGAAAACTCTGTTGCTGAAGATTTATTGTTTCACTTGACCATTGCCAAAGCAAGCCACAATGCATCACTTATCCGGTTGATGTTATCAATCACACCGCAAATCATTACAAATTTCGGAAAATACCATGTATGCAAAAACAATACAGCTTTAAGTGCTATTGATGAGCATGAAGAAGTCGTCAAAGCCATTCGCACAAAAAACACTGAACTAGCTGAAGCAAAAATGAAAGAACATTTTAATGTTTTGTTTCAGTATTGTTACGAAACATAACAAAATAAGAGGGAGTAAATTAGTATTACGCCATTTGGCAACGCACATTGCCGGGTTTTCTACTTTTTTCTCAATACAACATATCGATATGAAACTAAAAGGATTACGCTGGTGGGTAATTGGCCTTATCGCACTTGCAACCGTTATTAATTACATAGACAGGCAGTCATTGAATGTACTTTGGCCAGAGATAGCTGAAGAACTTTATCCAGATAAATCCATGGATGAACGAAAAGATATTTTTGGTTGGATATCATCAATTTTCCTTTTTTCTTATGCTTTTGGGCAAGCTATTTTTGGAAAAATATTTGATAAAGTAGGAACTCGATTAGGCTTTATTTTTTCTATTGGTTTTTGGTCTTTGGCAACTGCACTACATGCCTTAGCAAAAGGCTTTCTTAGCTTTGCCATTTTTAGATCGATATTAGGAGTTGCAGAGGCGGGGAACTGGCCTGGAGCAGCAAAAGGCAATGCTGAATGGTTTCCACCAAAAGAGCGCGCATTTGCACAAGGGTTATTCAATTCAGGTGCAGCAATAGGTGGAATTGTTTCCATTCCTCTTATTGCATACCTAGCAATTTATTTTAGTTGGCAAATGATATTTGTTCTTGTTGGGCTAGTAGGCTTGTTATGGTTAATTCCTTGGATGCTGATAGTAAAGGCACCCCCAGGGAAACATCCTTGGCTTAGTGAAAAAGAAAGAGCATATATACTTGATAAATCTCAACAGAAACAAACAGTTGATCAAGACAATAATTTCTCTAGTAATGACAACAATGAGTATAATCCTTCAACAGCCAAGGTGTTATCTCATAAAGAGAGTTGGGGTGTAATTTTATCATCTGCGGCAATTGATCCTATTTGGTGGTTATTTGTTTTTTGGATTCCCATTTATCTAAACGAAGTGTATGGCATGGATGTGAAAGCCATAGGAATTTATGGTTGGGTGCCTTATGTAGGAGCAATGTTTGGAGCCTGGTTTGGTGGTCTATTGGCACAAAACCGATTGAAATCTGGATGGACAATAAATAAAACCAGAAAGGCAGTAATCACTTTAGGGTGTTTGATTATGTTACCTTGTTTCTATTTGCTAACAGACCCAGGAAGTCCAATAAATGCTGTTGTTATTATGGCTGTAATTCTTTTTGGATTCCAAACTGCAATTGGAAATATACAAACCTTACCAAGTGATTTATTTGGAAAAAAAACAGTAGGGACTTTATCTGGATTAGCGGGGATGTCAGCAAAATTTGCTGGAGTGGGTCTAACAGCGTTAGTATCGACGTTAACCATTGGAGGAAATTATACACCAGCTTTTGTTGTGGGCGCCATTTTGACCCTAATCGTATTAGCAAGTATCTGGCTATTAATTAAAAAAGTTGAGCCAATTCATCAAAAAAATAAATAAATATCACATGAGTAAATTAAATAGAAAAATAGCTGTTGTTACAGGAGCAACTGGCGGTATTGGATTTCAAGTAGCAAAACGCCTTGGCGAAGATGGCTGTACCGTAATTCTTAACGGTATAGAAGACGATAAAGGACAAGAAAAAGTTGAAGCACTTAAAGCTGCTGGAATAGATGTCGAGTACTACGGCTTTGATGTTACAGACGAAAACGCAGTTAACCACAATATTGCTAACATTGGACAGAAATACGGAAAAATTGATATTGTCGTCAACAATGCTGGAGGTCTTGGCGGTAGGTCTAGATTTGAAGAAATGACAACCGAATTCTTCAGATTTGTGATGGCATTAAACTTAGATTCAACATTTTTTGTTTCAAGAGCGGCGATACCTTATCTAAAAAAAGGCGAAAACCCAACAATAATTAATTATACCTCTAACGCTGGTTGGAATGCTGGAGGTCCTGGTGCTGGTATTTACGGTACTTCCAAAGCGGCTGTACACGCCATAACTAGAGCACTTGCTAAAGACTTAGCTGAATATGGCATCCGTGTAAACGCCGTTTCGCCAGGAACCATCGACACACCATTCCATGCACAAATCAAATCAACTAAGCCTGAAGTTTTTGCATCGTGGAAAAACAATATCATGTTGGGAAGATTAGGGCAACCAGATGAAGTTGCCGCTGTCGTTTCTTTTTTAGCAAGCGACGACGCTTCTTTTATAACAGCAGAGACTATTCAAATTGGAGGCGGCCAAGCTTTAGGAATTTGATATAACATATTGCCAATTACCACAATTAATGTTCACAGTTAACGTGTTTGAACATTTAATTATTTAAATTCGCATTACTTAATAAATTCAACTTAATCAATGAAAAAAGTAGTCACTTTTGGTGAAATTATGTTGCGCTTAGCGCCTCCTGGATATTTACGCTTCTCACAAACCAATTCTTTCGATGTCATCTATGGTGGCGGAGAATCCAATGTAGCGGTATCGCTTGCCAACTATGGCGTTCCAGTACGTTTTGTAACTCGTGTTCCTAACAACGATATTGGAGAATGTGCGCTTATGGAAATGCGCAAACGTGGTGTGGAAACCGATTTTATGCTACGTGGCGGTGACCGTCTGGGGATTTATTTCCTTGAGACCGGTGCTGTCAGTCGAGGCAGTAAAGTGGTGTATGACCGTGCACATTCGGCCATGTCTGAAATTCAACCTGGAATGGTGGATTGGGACAAAGCCTTTGATGGGGTGGAATGGTTCCATTGGACAGGAATTACTCCTGCTATTTCACAGTCTGCAGCAGATGCGTGCTTAGAAGCCGTGAAGATCGCCAGTGAAAAAGGGATTACGATTTCTACCGATTTAAATTACCGCGCAAAGCTTTGGAAGTATTGTGATGCTGCGCACCGTGAGAAAATCATGACCGAGCTTACATCTTATTGCGATATTGTACTCGGAAACGAAGAAGATGCAGAAATGCACTTTGGTATTAAGCCCGAAGGCTTAACGGTACAAACGCAAGGGCACGATGTCAAGGCGGAAGCGTTTTTGTCTGTGTGTAAACAAATGATGGAGAAGTTCCCAAAAGCTAA
>CBFICG010000099.1:0-5368 GCA_965661025.1 Flavobacteriaceae bacterium
TAGCTTCATGATAATCATTATAAATACGCTCAAAATCATGGTTTCGGGCGTGAATAACAAAAGCACGCTGCTGACAAACTTGATCAAATAGTTTTTTTGTGATGTTTGTAATCACGTTTCCATATCGGTCAATATGGAGTACATGTCCTTGAATTTCAGTTTGTTGTGGATTAATTACAGGGACATGTTGGGTGCGTTGTTTTAGTGTGTTATGTGAATCACCAATGACGCTAAGTGCGCCACCTCGATCCAAATGCGCAATGGCTTTAATCGCTTTTTCGAGCGGGCTAAGCTGAGCAAGGGTTATTTTGATGCATTGTGAAGGGAAAAGTTCAGGTTCCAAAAGCGACAAAAATCCGTTATCTGAACAAACAAAATAATGCTCATTTAGTAGTGCAATGATGAGCTCTTGCTCTGGGGTTTGATTAAAATCTACGCCAACAAAATGAATACTTCCCTCTGGAAAAGAACGATATACCGATCGCACCACATAAGCAGCTTGGCCAATGTGAAATGGGTCAATTAAGTGGGTGATATCAACTATTTCTGGCGTCTGGAGTTGCTGATATAGTTGTGCTTTAAGCCCAGCAACATAGGCGTCTTGCAAACCAAAATCTGTTGTAAGCGTAATAAGCGCCATGAAATAACCTTAACTTAATTTATCAAACTAAAAATTGCTTAATTTTGAATACAAAGTTACCAAAATTCAATGCCTTAGGGTTTATTTTTTAAAAACAGACATTTGAACGAAATCACAATTGAGTTAGCTGAGGTTAACCCCACCGAGTTCTACGGAGGAAAAAACAACAAAAACATCACCCTTTTAAAAAAGTACTTTCCTAAAATAAAAATTGTTGTTCGCGGAAATAAAATTACTGCTTTTGGGGAAGAAGAGCTACTTGAAATCTTTGAAAAACAGGTAGATAGACTTGTATCCCACTACGGAAAATACAATTCCCTTAATGATGAAACCGTCCAGCAAATTTTAGAAAGTGATGAAATAGATAATTTTGGGTTAGCACCAGACGATAACAAAATAATTTTACATGGAGTAGGGGGGAAAATTATCAAGGCGCAAACACAAAATCAAGCCAAACTCGTAGATTCCATGTCCAAAAACGATATGGTATTTGCCATTGGTCCTGCGGGTACGGGAAAGACCTATACAGGCGTTGCTTTGGCTGTTAAGGCATTAAAAAACAAACAAGTAAAACGCATCATACTAACGCGGCCAGCTGTTGAAGCAGGTGAAAATTTAGGTTTTTTACCTGGGGATTTAAAAGAAAAACTTGATCCGTACATGCAACCACTCTACGACGCATTGCGAGACATGATCCCAAAGGAAAAACTCGATCATTACATCGATAATGACATTATTCAAATCGCTCCAATGGCTTTTATGCGTGGTAGAACCCTCGATAATGCTTTTGTGATTTTAGACGAAGCCCAAAACACTACGCACAATCAAATGAAAATGTTTTTAACGCGAATGGGTAAAAATGCCAAATTTATGATTACGGGTGACCCTGGACAAATTGATTTGCCCCGTCGTGTGATTTCAGGTCTAAAAGAAGCGATTCTTGTACTGAGCAACGTTAAGGGTATTGGGATGATTTATTTGGACGACAAAGATGTTATCCGTCATCGTCTGGTAAAAAAAGTTATTGACGCGTACAAACAAACCGAGCACCACAATTAATCCCTATGCAAACATTGATGCATTCCGATTTGAAGCTTGCGGGATTAAAATCCAAGTATACAGGAAAAGTCCGCGAAGTATATACATTGGAAAATGACCTGATGGTAATGGTTGCTACAGATCGCCTGTCTGCCTTTGATGTAGTTATGCCTAAGGGTATTCCGTTTAAAGGACAGATTCTAAATCAGATAGCAGCTCATATGTTGGCGGCAACAGCCGATATTGTTCCAAACTGGTTAATTGCCACTCCAGACCCAAATGTAGCCGTTGGAAAAGCTTGTGAGCCACTAAAAGTAGAAATGGTTATTCGCGGATATTTGGCAGGCCATGCTGCTCGAGAGTATGCATTGGGGAAACGGACATTGTGTGGTGCGCCTATGCCAGAAGGGTTACGTGAAAATGACCCCTTTACTAAGCCAATTATCACTCCTGCTACAAAAGCTGAACAAGGGGACCACGATGAAGATATTACACCTCAAGAACTTATTCAGAGAGGGATACTGACTGCTGTAGAATATGACCAAATTTCAAACTATACGCATGCACTTTTTGCACGAGGGACTGAGATGGCTGCCGCACAAGGCCTGATTTTAGTAGATACCAAATACGAATTTGGTAAAGACGTTGATGGAAATATTGTATTGATTGATGAGATTCACACACCAGATTCTTCTCGCTATTTTTATGCAGACGGTTATCAACAACGCCAAGAGGCAGGAAAACCACAACGTCAATTATCGAAAGAATTTGTGCGTCGTTGGTTAATAGAACATGGTTTTCAAGGAAAACCCGGACAACAGCTTCCCGAAATGTCTGATACTTACATCGAATCTGTTTCTGAACGCTATATTGAATTGTATGAACACATTACTGGAAATACTTTTGAAAAAGCCGACCTAACAGATGTGTCAGGCCGTATTCAGCATAATTTAGATGTTTTTTTTCAGTCCTAAAGTGATAAGTAACTTGTCATCTATATCAGAGTTATGTGGTAATTTATACATGACAGGATGATTGCGAAGCCATGTCATTTGTCGTTTTGCAAATCGTCTGGTATTCTTTTTAATGTTTTCCACACCTTGGTATAGTGAATGGTCCCCTTCAAAATAAGGCACCAACTCTCGGTATCCCACCGTCTGTAGGGCATTTAATTCTCTGAAGGGTAAAAGTCTTTTGACTTCTTCCACCAATCCATTTTTTATCATTGTATCCACACGTGTGTTGATGCGCTTATACAATTCTTCACGCGGCATCGTGAGTTCAATAGAAATTGTTTCAAATGAGCGTGATTTTTTCGGTTGTCCTAAAAAAGAGGAATACGGTTTTCCAGCAGCTGTACAAACACTTAATGCACGCAATAATCTTACATGATTCTGGATGTCTACAACACTGTAATAATCCGAATCTAAGCGTTTTAGCTCATGTTGTAAATACGTCAATCCTTTTGCTTGGAATATCTCTTGCCATCTTGTGGAGATCTCTTTTGGTACAACTGGAAACTTATCTAATCCATGAACAACAGCATCGGTGTATAGGTTTGAGCCACCCACTAAAATAGCAATACCAGATGTTTCAAATAAAGAGTTAAGCAAGGCAATCGCATCTTTTTCAAAATCACCAACAGAATAAGGCTCGTGTATACTTTTGTGTTGAATAAAATAATGAGGTACACCTTGTTGTTCTTCAGATGTAGGTACTGCAGTTCCTATTTGCATTTCTTTAAAAAATTGTCGTGCATCTGCCGAAAGGATGGGGCAATCTAATTGTTTTGCTAAAGCCACAGCAAACGACGTTTTTCCCACAGCCGTTGGTCCAGAAATAGTAATGAGTTTAGGGCGTTTCATCTAAATTAATTAGTTCTTTGAACTTGTTTTTTCGAATAAATTGCTGAATGATATGTCGTGCTGCTCGTGAGTTTTTCATTGGGGTAATAATAGTGTTAATCATATCGATATTTGTTATTTGATAACGTAAACTCACATACCCAAACCCTTTGTATGCATTGTCTTGAATGAGGATTACACTTCTTTCATCTTGGGTGCGACCTTTGTCTATCAATAACATATTAGGTGATCGAAAACGCAGCTTGTCAATACACTGTTGCACGCGTATATTGTATTGTGCTGTCATTTCCTTGCCCAAGCAGGCACCCATACATTGATTTATTTTTTCGTTAGAACATGCATTTATAGGGGATTCTAATCCTACTAATTTTAAACATAAAGTATATTTTTGGGCAAAAAAATACAATGTTTTTCGTGCATTGTTAAGGTTTTTAAAAGTGGTCACATAATCAATGCCGTCTTGTAGGTGAGCAATGCGCAAAAATTGATAGCCCGTACTTGTAAATCCCGATTCAAGTCCAAATCGAATATTATCATTTTTATGTACCCTATTATGTTTGGGCTTGTGGAGTTGGATTTCTTCTATTTCTTTAAGTAATGCAACGAGCTCACTTCCCGTTTCTTCTGCACTCACACTATGTGTTTCCAATTGGATTTTTAACGCTTTCCTACTTTTTCCAGTGAAGTGTTGGTTTACACGCTTTCTCATGTTCGTGCTTTTACCAATATAGATTACATCTCCTTGTTGGTTGTGAAGGTAATAAACCCCTGTAACTGGTTTGACCTGTTCAACCAAGTGCAAAAACTTTTGCATAACTTGATGATGTTTTTTGGTGCGGAGCACCTGTTTTACAATTGTTTTTTCGGAGTCCTTATCTAACAATAATTTTAAAAGCTTGACCGTAGCTCGTGCATCGCCAGCCGCACGATGACGGTCGCTTAGGGGAATACCCAGTGACCGAACAAGTCTTCCTAGTTTGTAAGATGCTTGCTCAGGAATTAATTTTTTTGCAAGTGCAACTGTACATAGCGTTTGTCTTTCATACGTAAATCCTAATCGATGAAATTCAGTGCAAAGCATTCGGTAATCAAAACTTGCGTTATGTGCCACTAGGGTGCAATCCGCTGTAATTTCAACTATACGTTTTGCCACTTCATAGAACTTTGGTGCATTGCGTAGCATGTTTTCGTTTATTCCAGTAAGATTTACTACAAAAGGTTGAATGGGGCGTTCGGGGTTAACAAGGCTTATAAATTGATCTACAATTTCATTTCCATCAAATTTATAAATAGCAATTTCAGTAATTCCTTCTTCGTTGTATTTTCCTCCTGTGGTTTCTACATCAACAACTGCGTACATGCCTTAATTTCTATGTCCAAAAATAAGGCTTCCAAGACGAACCATGTTGCTTCCTTTAGCAATGGCAACTTCGTAGTCATTACTCATGCCCATGGACAATGTTGTCAACGCCTTTTTTGCGTTCCATTTTTTGTAAAATCTAGAAAGTGTTTCAAATTCTTCCTTTACTTGGGCTTCATTATCAGTAAAAGAAGCCATTCCCATAAGCCCGATAATCCGCACATTTAGATATGTATTTTCACTCGAAAATAAGGCTTCAGCTTCATCGCAAGAAAAACCAAATTTTGAATTTTCTTCTGCGATATGAATTTGTAAAAGAACGTCTATTGTTCGATTGTTTTTTGCGCCTTGTTTATTGATTTCTGCTAAAAGTCTTTCACTATCAACGCCATGAATAAGATGTACAAATGGCGCTATGTATTTAACTTTATTCCGCTGTAAGTGACCAATCATATGCCAGCGAAT
>CBFICG010000100.1:0-5330 GCA_965661025.1 Flavobacteriaceae bacterium
TGGTACACCCTAGAAGAAGCATTAACCGCCCAGAAGCAAACCCCTAAACCCATTATGTTGGATGCCTATACAGTTTGGTGCGGCCCCTGCAAATTACTTGACAAAAACACCTTTGGTAACACAGATGTTAGTACTTATTTAAACGCACATTTTTACCCTGTAAAATTTAATGCCGAAGGCAACGAAAAAGTCACCTATAAAGGGCAGAGCTTTGACAACGCCAACTACGACCCTAAGCGCGCCAAAACCCGAAACGGAACGCATCCTTTTACTCGCTATTTGGGCGTTTCTGGCTATCCAACACTTGTATTTTTCGACGAAAAAGGGGACTATATTACGCCTATTGTGGGGTATTTAAATCCAAAGCAAATAGAAATTTACCTTAAACTAATCCATAAACAAGACTATAAAAGCATAAAATCTCAAGAAGATTTTACAGCCTACATTAAAAACTTTAAGCATCAGTTTAAAGGATAAGCACCTTGTAATGCTGTGGCATGAAAGTGTATTCCTTTTGCTGCACAGGTTTTTCTCCATCGTTTCACAAAAGAAGGAAGGTTACTCCCATCTGCGATAACAATTTGCGGCGTCACGCTGTCAATCAGCTCTCCGAGATGAACTTTGGGACTCTGTCGCAACAATACCATTGGATAGTTTCCATTTACTTGATAAACGCCCAAACTATCTACTACAAGCAGGTTTTTATAGCCGTATTGCATGGATTGATATTCGATATCTTTCAGTCGGTAATGTTGTTTGTATTGCTGCGCCATGCGCTTAAATTTTGGTGTTTGAGTTGCTACAATCGCTACAACTTTTTCTGCATTTGTTGTTAAAATCAAGTGCAATTCTAGCGATAGGTGTACTTGGGCGGGGCATGCCTCAAAGTACAAAAAATTATTTTTTGAGAAGCCTTCTGGTTTGTGCGTATGCTTTTTTCCAATAGGGATTTTCTAATGAAGATATCACAACGCCTTGGGAAGTGGAGGCGTGAATAAATTGCGGCATACCGCCTTTTGTGCTTATAACAATACCTGCATGTGTAAGTTTTCGTTTTCGTGATGTTCTAAAAAAGAGAACGTCTCCTTTTTTAGCTCTGTCAATAGAAATACGTTTACCCTTTTTTCGTAATTCATGAACTGTTCTTGGCACCCTAATGCCCTGTTGACGAAAAGCATTGTGAATCAATCCAGAACAATCAATACCTCCTTTGTTGTTTCCACCATAAACATAGGGTGTTCCAATATAGCTTTTGGCGAAATAAACCACGCCGTCGCGTGGTTTCATTTTAGTTCCTTTGCTAAAGCTACCACAGGACACAAGGCTCAAGGCTAATACCATTACGATGAGATTACGCATGTGTACGTTCCAAAATTAGTTTTGCAATGGCAGTACTCGCACCGCTTCCACCCAATTTTTTCTTTAATGTTTTGTAGGCGTCAAGTTGGGCTTGTCGCTTTGGTCCAGTCAAAATATCAGCTAAGTCTGTTGTCAACTGTTTTGGATTGCAGTTAGATTGGATACGTTCGGGGACAGCATTTTTTTCTAATATTAGATTTACCAATGAAATAAAAGGTAATTTCACGACTTGCTTTCCAATGGCATAACTCAATGCGCTTGTTTTGTAGCATACCACTTGCGGGACTTCAAATAGAGCAGTTTCTAAGGTTGCCGTTCCACTGGTAACCAATGCTGCTGATGCATGTGCCAAAAGCTTGTATGTATAGTTGCGAATAACATGTACTGGGGATTCTTCAAAAAGAGAATCACTAAGGTGTGGCGCTGCAGCCACCACAAAACAATAATCTGGAAATTGTTTGGCGGTTGCTGTCATAATAGCGAGCATTTTTTTTACTTCTTGTGTTCTGCTTCCTGGAAGTAGCGCTATAATTGGTTTTTTTGCAGGAAGCTTCTTTTCTTGTCTGAATTCAGCTTCAGACCCTGCATTAAAACGGGATACTTCATCTAGCAGTGGATGCCCTACAAAATCTACTGGAAGATGATGTTTTTCTTCAAAAAAAGGTTTTTCAAACGGTAAGATCACATATAAATGATCAATTACGCGCGCCATCAATTTCACCCTGTTTTCTTTCCATGCCCATACTTGCGGACTTATGTAATAATGCACCGGAATACGCTGCGTATTTGCCCATCGGGCAATGCGCAAATTAAACCCAGGATAATCAATTAAAATCAGGGCATCAGGCTTAAATGAAGCAATGTCTTCTTTACAAAGTTTGATGTTTTTGATAATGGTGCTGAGGTTTTTGGCGACCTCCCAAAACCCCATAAACGCCAAATCACGGAAATGTTTTACTAAGGTTGCGCCTTCAGCCTGTAATCGATCTCCGCCCCAAGCCCTAACAGAAATATTTGGGTTTTCTTCCCGCAATGCCTTGAGCATATTTGCGCCATGCAAATCGCCCGATGCTTCACCTGCAATGATGTAATATTTCATCCAAAAAGCTTTATGCCAAAGGTAAACAAAGCCCACAAGATGCATCCCAAAAGAATACCAAATGCCATGGTGTCGTTTTTTTTACGTAGTGTCCAAAAAAAGAACAGTAGGTTTGGAACAGCACTAAGGGCAGCAAGTCCAGCCAATGCCGTGGAATGAATTTCTTTTTCTTGGGCGTCAAAAACAAGCAAAACAATGCCCAATAAAAAGGTTGGTATCCCAATCCCAATAAGTATGCCCCAACGCGAGGAAGGTGTTAAAAATCCCACGTATTTAGTTTTTGAATACTGTGATGTGCTGTCATATCAAAGTGGACGGGAACCACACTCACATAGCCATTTTCAAGTGCCCATTCGTCGGTATCTTCTCCCTTATCTTCATTGATAAATTTTCCTGTTAGCCAATAATATTCTTTGCCTGTTGGGTCGTTTCGTTTATCAAATTCCTCTACCCAATAGGCCATTGCCTGACGGCAAATACGAATCCCTTTGATCTCTTTTTCCATAAGCTTGGGCAGGTTAACATTTAATACTACCCCCTCAGGAATTCCATTAGTAAGTGCCGATTCAGCGATACGCTTAACAAAAGGCGCTACTTGAGAAAAATCAGCATTCCAAGCGTAGTCTAACAAAGAAAAACCAATGGCGGGGATCCCTTCAATACCTGCTTCAACAGCAGCACTCATTGTACCGGAATAAATCACGTTAATAGATGAATTAGACCCATGATTGATTCCCGAAACACATAAATCTGGTTTGCGTTTTAGGATTTCGTGCACACCCATTTTTACACAGTCGGCAGGCGTGCCTGAACAGGCATATTCCGTTTGAGGGCCATCGTCAATGGTTACCTTACTACAACGCAAGGTATTGTTAATGGTAATGGCATGCCCCATTCCCGATTGTGGACTGTCGGGCGCAACCACCACCACATCGCCTATGGTGTTCATGACTTTTATTAAGTTTCTCAACCCTGGGGCACTGATACCGTCATCGTTGGTTACTAAAATAAGTGGCTTTTTCATCTTTGTTAATTGAAAGTTAAAAATACACAATGGTAACGTGATTTTGGCTTATTTTGGCATGATTATCGTGGACAACCCCAAAACTAAACTAAAAGTAGTATTTTTATAAATGCTACCAATGACGTATATGAGAAAGAAAATTTTTATCCCCCTGATTTTAGTTGCTGTAATTTGTATTGCGTGGACACGTTTTAATGCCCCCGTAAGCCATCATTTTTCTGCCAATGCTTCGAAAGATAAACTGCTTATGGAGTTGATTACATACTTTATGCAGCGTGGTCATTTTTCGCCTAAAATCATTAATAACGATCTTTCTAAAGAACTTTACGCATCTTTTTTAGAGACACTTGACGGACAAAAACGTTATTTTTTAAAGAAAGACATTGCGCAATTTGAGCGATACAAATACGCTCTTGACGATGAGTTTAGAAACCTAAATACTGATTTTTTTGATTTGGTCTATGCGCGTTACCTCCAACGAAGAGACGAGGCAAAATTATTTTATGCCGCGCTATTGGAAAAACCCTTTGATTATACCAAAAATGAAGAAATTGACCTTGATTATGAAGATCAAGACTATCCACTGACGCTCCGTAAACGCACCGAAAAATGGCGCAAGCAGCTTAAGTTTTCTACGTTAAATATTTTACATGGAAAACTTGAGGAGGAAGAAAAACGAGCTAAAAAGGACGCTAATTATACTACAAAAACTTTTGCGGAATTAGAGGTGGAGGCTCGTGAAATTACACGCGAAAATCTTGAAAACTATTTTTCTCTTATGGAAGATGTTCGGGAAGAAGATTGGTTTGGAACGTATTTGAATGCCTTTGTTTCGCAATTTGATCCACATTCGGTATACTTTGCTCCCGTTGATAAAGAACGATTTGATACTAATATGTCCGGAAAATACGAAGGTATTGGAGCACGACTTACCAAGCGGAATCAAGCCATAAAAATCGTTGAAATTATTTCAGGAGGACCTATTTGGCGCGATCAATCGGTTGATGTAGGAGATCAAATTATGATGGTACGCCAACAAGAGGGCGACCCCGTTGATGTACAGTCTATGCGCTTGGACGATGCCATTGAACTTATTAAGGGCCCTGCCGGAACAACGGTTTATTTGACAATAAAAAAAGTTGACGGAACTGTTGAAGAGGTCGCTATTGATCGCGATACAGTTGTTATGGAAGAATCGTATTTGAAATCTACGATGATCAAAAAAGCAGGGCGTTCATATGGCTTTATTCACTTGCCCAAATTTTATGTTGATTTTAAAGATTACAAGGAAAAAAACGCTGCAAAAGATATGCAGCAAGAAATTATTCGGCTTAAAAAGCAAGGCATACAAGGACTTGTTATTGACTTGAGAAATAATGGTGGCGGGTCATTACAAACTGTAGTTGACATGGCTGGTTTTTTTATCGACGAAGGTCCAGTAGTTCAGGTGAAATCAACTTCGGAAAAAAGCAAGGTACTCAAAGATAGAGACGGTAAAACGCTATGGGAAGGTCCGCTGGTGATTATGGTAAACGAACTTTCTGCATCTGCGTCTGAAATTTTAGCTGCAGCCATGCAAGATTACGAGCGCGCGGTGGTACTGGGTAGCAAACAAACCTTTGGGAAAGGTACGGTGCAAAACGTATTGGAATTGAACAGGTTTGTATCTAAAAGTACGTATGGTGATTTGGGCGCATTAAAATATACTACCGAAAAGTTTTATCGCATTACTGGAAAATCGACACAATTGGAAGGCGTGAAAAGTGATGTGGTTGCACCAGACCGCTATGCCTATGTTGATATTGGTGAAAAAGATGAGGAAAACCCATTGGCTTGGGATCAAATTCC
>CBFICG010000101.1:0-5309 GCA_965661025.1 Flavobacteriaceae bacterium
TAAAAAAGGAAATCGCGTTCAGGTAATTTTGGAATGCACCGAGCATAAAGATTCTGGTCTTGCTGGAACATCGCGTTACATCACGACGAAAAACAAGAAAAATACGCCAGACCGTATAGAAATCAAAAAATTCAACCCCATTCTCAAGCGAATGACAGTTCACAAAGAAATTAAGTAATTATGGCAAAGAAAACCGTAGCAACATTACAAACAAAATCAAAGCGCCTTACCAAAGCCATCAAGATGGTGCGTAGCGATAAAACTGGCGCATACACTTTTGTAGAAACCATCTTGGCACCAGAATTGGTGAATGATTGGTTAGCGAAAAAGTAATTCAATCCATATTAAACGACATAAAAGCCACTTTTTGTGGCTTTTTTTATATCCAAAACGTACCTTTAGCGCATGGGATTTTTTAGTAAATCTTCGGACCAACTACAGACAGGATTAGCTGCAACTAAGCGCGTTTGGACGCAACGCCTAAAAAAGGCGGTACTGGGACGCAGTAGTGTTGATGCAGCTCTCTTGGAGGAATTAGAGGAGGTATTGTTGATGTCAGACGTAGGTGTATCTACCACCCAAAAAATCATGGATCAACTTGAAAAGCGTGTTTCTAAAGAAAAATACCTTAATGTGTCCGAATTGGACAAACTCTTGTATGACGAAACAGTAAAGCTGTTAACAGCTACTCAATCTTCAAAAAAAACGGATGCAAACCAACTTCAAGTAGTGTTAGTTGTGGGGGTAAATGGTGCTGGTAAAACTACTTCTATAGGTAAGTTAGCGCATCGATATAAAGGTGAAGGAAAAAATGTAATGTTGGCTGCTGCTGATACTTTTAGAGCAGGAGCCGTGGCGCAATTGCGCTTATGGTCAGAGCGTGTTGGTGTGCCCCTTGTAGCGTTACAAGAGGGGAGTGATCCTGCATCGGTGGCGTATACCGCAGTAGAGCGTGCTTTAAAAGAGCAAGTAGATATACTGTTAATAGACACAGCAGGACGTTTGCATACCAACACCAACTTGATGCAAGAATTGGCGAAAATCCAACGTGTGGTGCAAAAAATAATTCCCGATGCTCCTCATGAGGTATTACTTGTTTTGGATGGCGGAACAGGGCAAAATGCTTTTGTTCAAGCAAAACAATTTGCTCAAGCAACTGCCGTTTCTGGACTTATCCTCACCAAGCTTGATGGTACTGCTAAGGGGGGTGTGGTTATCGGAATTTCAGATGACCTCGAAGTGCCTATACATTATATTGGAGTGGGTGAAGGAGTTGAAGATTTACTGCCTTTTGATGCGAAAGAGTTTTTAGATTCATTATTTAAAGCCAGCTAATAATGAGACGTTTTATGTTTTTGATGGTTGTGTTGTTGTTTTCATGTTCTCAATCACCTACAAAGTATTGGAAACCTTATGACGAGTCCCATGAAATAAATGAAAATGAATCTCACGAAAACTCAAGGATGCGTTACAAACTCATCCAGTCTAAAATTTTAGATAAAAACAACCTATGGTCACCTTTTGAAAAGGCCCTTAATCGATTTGGACATGACAAATACGAAGCCCTCAAACCTCTTATTATTGAGCAAGATATCCCTTCATTACAGAAACACATTTCCAATGGTGCTTTAACGTATGAAGATTTGGTTACGTTTTTCCTCTATCGCATACGGCTATTGGAATCTAAACCAACAACTACTCTTCACGCAGTATTGTCTTTAAATCCAAATATTATCTCTCAAGCAAAGCAAAAAGATGCGCAAAAGGATGCAAAAAACCACCCTATATACGGCATGCCCATACTTTTAAAAGACAATATCAATACGTCTGACATGCCCACAACTGCCGGCGCTGCCGTTTTAGAAAACCACAAACCTGATAAAGACGCTTTTGTGGTGCAAAATGTAAAAGAAAAAGGGGCGTTAATACTTGGAAAGGTAAACTTGAGCGAATGGGCATATTATTTTTGTGATGGTTGCCCACTAGGCTATAGCGCTATTGGTGGACAGACACTTAATCCTTACGGAAGAAAAATGTTTGAGACAGGTGGTTCTAGTTCAGGGAGTGCTGTAGCAGTTGCTGCAAATTATGCCGTAGCGGCTTTGGGAACTGAAACTTCAGGCTCTATATTATCTCCTTCAGCTAAAAATGCAGTAGTTGGGCTGAAACCAACCGTAGGGTTGGTCAGCCGAACAGGAATTATACCCATTTCTAGTACGCTAGACACTTCCGGCCCGATGACCAAGAATGTAACTGATAATGCAATTTTATTAGATGCCATTGCAGCGGTAGATAAAAGGGACTCTATTACGCTTGCAGTTCCAAGACCTGATGGGTTTTTAAAGACCACAGCTGATACAACATTAAAAGGGATTCGGTTAGGTGTAATTACTTCTTTATTGGATTCTGATTCTTTATACAGTAATGCCGTTGCAGATCTTGAAAAAGCAGGGGCTGCGGTAATTAAAATTGACCTTAAATCAATGAGCCTATCAGGTTTTCTGAATATACTCAATGGAGACATGAAACAAGATTTACCTGAATATTTTGCATCTAACTCTAACGCTGATTATGAAAATTTTGATGTAGAAAAAGTCATTCAATTTAATGCTTCCGATAGTATATTGTACATGCCATATAACCAGGCAAGATTAGATGCTGTAAAAGCAGATACTATTTCAAGTGAGGTTTTAGAACAAACGAAAAAACGATTAAACAAAAATGCCACAGCGCTTTTTGAAACTCCCATAAAGGCGCACAAGTTAAATGCCATTTTATCTATAAACAATTACCACGCAGCATACGCTGCTGTGGCATTTTACCCGTGCCTTACGGTTCCAATGGGATATTCCAAAGCGGGTGAGCCTGCAGGCATAACGTTTGTTGCACCTCGTTTTAACGAAAAGAAGCTGTTGTCCATAGCAGCTTCTTATGAAGCTGTTTCAAAACACCGAAAACCACCAAAAGGGTACGAGTAACTATGCGAACAAAATCCATAAAAAAGAACAAAATAAACGTTGTTACACTTGGGTGTTCCAAAAACATCTACGACTCTGAGGTACTTATGGGGCAGCTAAAAGCTAGCAACAAAACGGTTGTACACGAAGGTCAGGGGAATATTGTAGTGGTGAACACTTGTGGCTTTATTGATAACGCCAAGGAAGAATCAGTTAACACCATACTGAATTTTGCCAAACAAAAAGAACAAGGAATTATTGATAAACTCTTTGTCACAGGTTGTTTGAGTGAGCGTTACAAGCCTGAATTAAAAGCTGAGATTCCAAATGTTGACGATTATTTTGGGACGACTGATTTACCCCTCTTGCTAAAAGCGTTGGACGCAGACTACCGTCATGAGTTGCTTGGCGAGCGGCTTACCACCACACCAAAAAACTACGCATATCTAAAAATCTCGGAGGGTTGCGACCGACCCTGTTCGTTCTGCGCAATTCCACTGATGCGAGGAGCACATCGTTCAAAATCCATTGAGGATTTGGTAAAAGAAGCCAAAGGACTAACCAAAAACGGTGTAAAAGAACTGATACTTATTGCACAAGACACTACCTACTACGGATTGGATCTTTACAAAAAAAGGCGTTTGGCGGATTTACTCAAGGCACTATCACAGGTTGACGGCATTGAGTGGATACGTTTGCACTACGCTTTCCCAACTGGTTTTCCCGAAGATGTGTTGGAAGTTATTGCTAGCCAACCAAAAGTGTGTTCTTATATCGACATTCCACTTCAACATATTTCAGATCCAATTTTACGTTCCATGCGACGGGGTACCACCCAAGAAAAAACTACAGCCCTGCTCAAAAAATTTAGAAATTCCGTTCCAGAAATGGCGATTCGAACATCACTTATTTTGGGGTATCCAGGAGAAACCGAAGAAGATTTTAATCGCCTAAAGTCTTGGGTAAAAGAAATACGTTTTGAGCGATTAGGCTGCTTTACGTATAGCCACGAGGAAAACACTCATGCATATGATTTACAAGACGATGTCCCCTCTGAAGTAAAACAGGCAAGAGTAAATGAACTCATGGAATTGCAAGCACAAATATCTTGGGAAAAAAATCAAGCGTTGATAGGAAAAACATTAAAATGCGTTATTGACAGAAAAGAAGGGAGCTATTTTGTTGGGCGTACCGAATTTGACTCGCCTGATGTGGATAACGAGGTTTGGGTAGATGCGCAAAAGTACTACCTTAAGGTTGGCGATTTTGCCAACTTGACCATTACTTCTGCACAAGATTTTGATTTACAAGCAGTTCCTGCCAACGCATAAATGACGTGAAATTCTATCAATTACACACTTTAACTACTTTTGTCTTGTGAAGTCAGTAGCATCTTTAGGGTTTCATTCCGGGGTATATGCGCCTGTAATGCAACGTTTGTTGGAATCAGATCATGCGCTGCTGCCTTTTCATAACGGATTGGTATCAATTTCAAATGCAAAACGGAATGCAAAAAACAGAGTAGGGTCTTTTCCAAAACAAAATCGAAAAATATTGGTTGATGCGATACAAAACCAATATCAGTATCTTCCACAACAAGATAAAGTTAGAACGAACGTAAACCTTTTAAAAAAACCAAATGCAGTTACTGTAACAACTGGGCATCAGTTGAACGTTTTCACCGGTCCTTTATTTTTTTGGTATAAGATTTTGGATGTGATAAATACAGCAGAACGCCTGCAGCAGGCAGACAGTTCACATCACTATATTCCTGTATTTTGGATGGCATCGGAAGACCATGATTTTGAGGAAATCAATCACTTTTTCTTGGGTGAGCAAAAAGTACGTTGGGAAACAAAATCTGGAGGTCCTGTAGGTCGAATGCGCACCCAAAATTTACATGGATTATACAGTCAATTAGAGCCATATTGGAGCAAAACCCAATCGGGTAAAGAGTTGTTGGGTCTATTTGCCGATTGTTATTTGGAAGAGCAGCATTTAGCCAAGGCAACTCGAAAATTAGTCCATCGACTTTTTGGGAAATACGGATTGATTGTTGTTGATGGCGATGACCATGCGCTGAAGTCTCTTTTTTCGCCCGCGATCACTAAAGAGATTAAAGAACAATTAATACACAAATCGGTTGTGAAAACCGATAAAGCCTTGGCAAAAGCACTAACAAACTACAAGCCACAAGTAAACCCCAGAGAACTAAATTTATTTTACTTAAATGATGACAAACGGGTACGCATTGTAAAAAATAGGAAAAGCTATTCAACAACAGATGGAGCTTTTAGTTGGAATGTGTCAGCCATTGAGGCTGAAATACAGGCGCATCCAGAACGGTTTTCT
>CBFICG010000102.1:0-5255 GCA_965661025.1 Flavobacteriaceae bacterium
TCCACCTTTCTTAAGGTTGTTATTTTCCAAAAATGTATCCGCAAAATCTTCTTCTTTTATTTGTGACGTTTGAATGTTTTTTAATGGGAACATATCAAAATATTTTTGCGGAACAACTAAAGGTGTGTGTGGTCTATGTAAACCTATAGCCATAAAAAATGGATTAACTTTATCTTGTTTGCTTAGTTTTTCCAATTGTTTTCTTGCCCAAATGGTACTTTTCTCATCAGTCATTAAATCTCTATCAGTATCATTTACATAATGAAATGGTTTTCCTCCCCAGCTACCATAATACCAGCCTTTTGCACCAGGTGCATCCTCAGTAGGTGGAACTTCGGGAACATTTGCCAAAGAGAAAAATGTAGCATCAAGAGCTCCTAATTCACGCATGCCTGGTGGCGACATCGGATGTGGTGTGGCTTTTTTTCCGTTATATGCAACAGGCCCATAATCTTTTTTAATGCCCATAATGCTCCAGGCTTCTTTTTTTGAATGGTGGAAAACCTTACCAGACTGCATGGTGACGTACCCCTTGTTTTTTAAAAATTCAGGTAATGTCGTTGCTTGTGCCAACAAATCATTTTTCAACCAATTGGAGAAACCCCACATCCGAGAGCGCAATGGAGAAATGCCTGTCATAAAGCTTGCTCTGGATGGTTGACATACAGGAACATTGGCATGTGCGTTTGTAAACAAAACTCCTTCTTTAGCAAGCCTATCAATGTTAGGGGTTTTTGCCTGTGGATGCCCGCCCAAAACACCCACATGATCGTTGAGGTCATCCAAAACAATCATTAACACGTTGGGTTTTTCTTGCGCAAACAATTGCGTTGTTGTCAAAACAAAAAGTGAAAATAAAACGTATCTAAACATATCATCTAATTTTCAGTATTGTTCCACCACTCGTCATCATCCAACGTTGGGAATATTCTATCTTTATTTTTTTTGTTCCAATGATCCCACGCATTTTGCAATTGTTTTTCCAAAACAACATTTGCGCTTTTAATGTTTTTTGACTCAGAAACATCAAGTTTCAAATTATACATTTCGGACTCTGATTTTTTATTTGATTTGAGTAGCTTATGGTCTCCATGAATTACTGCCATGGCGTTCTGTTCCCACTTTCGCCAAAACAAAAAATTATGAGGCGCGCCTTGTTTTTCACCAGTTAGATAAGGTATGATATTTACACCATCTAGTGGTTTTTTCCGATTTGTTTTAATGTCTAAAATATCAACCATACTCGCCATGATATCCAATGAAGATACTGACTCTTCGTACTTTGTATTGGCAGGAATTACGCCTTTCCACTGTATAGCGAATGGAACACGAAAACCACCTTCATAAACATCACCTTTAATCCCTCTCAAAGGAGTATTTGACGATGCATTATTACGCGCCCCTCCGTTGTCAGATAAAAAAACTATAAGCGTGTTTTCTTCGATTCCATTATCCTTAAGAGCTCGAAGCACATTACCGACCCCATCATCTACAGCACTAACCATAGCTGCATAAGTTTTTCGTTTTTTATCCTGTATTTCTGGAAATCTTGAAAGGTATTTTTCAGTGGCATGCATAGGTGTATGTGGAGCATTATAGGCGAGAAATAAGAAAAAAGCCTGGTCATTTTCAGCTTGTTTGTCAATAAAGCGAAGGGCTGCCTCACTGAGCTCATCTGTTAAATAGTCGGTTTTATAATCCTCAAATTCAAGTATTTTATGATTTTCCCGTAGCTTGGTCCTATACCAAGCCCATTTGGATTTAACATTTTCAAGATTTTCAATAGTCAATTGACTCATAAAATAATTATGCCCTCCAGATAAAAAACCATAGAAATAATCAAATCCTCTATTTAATGGATGAAAATTTGGATGTGTACCCAAATGCCATTTTCCAACGATGGCGCTTTTATAGCCTTTGGTTTTTAATACTTCAGCTATAGTTTTTTCGCCGAGTGGTAAACCAGCAATGTTATTGGCTGGGTCGATGGTTGGATTGGTAGTAAAGCCAAATCTATCTTGATATCTTCCAGTAATAAAACCAGCTCGGCTAGGTCCGCAAACGGGAAAAGTTACATAGCCATTTACAAGATTTGCACCATTGTAGGCAATGGAATCAATATTTGGTGTAGGGATGTCTTTACAGCCATTAAACCCAACATCTGCATAACCCATGTCATCGGTCATGATAACAATCAGGTTGGGTTTGTTGTTATCTTGCTGAGCCGAAAGCAACAAACCCGACAACATAATTAATGTTAAAAAAAAATTAGATTTCATGGTTATTTTAATATTTGATTAAGTTGGTTTCGCAACAATTTTAGCTTTTTTCTATACTTTTTGTCATTGACCACATTGTACCATTCGTATGGATCTTTTTTGTTGTGATATAACTCTTCTTTACCATTTGAATATCTAATGTATCTATAATCAATTGTGCGCAGGGTATAGTTCTGCTTTTCTTTTGAATATGAAAGCCCATAATTTCCAACCACAGTTAAGGCATAATCTGGGCCTTCCCAATTTTTCGTATTAGGATTCTCTAAAAATGCACGTAAAGAATACCCGCCCAAATTTCCACCGGAATTTGATTTTTTGGTGTTACCTGAAAGGGAACAATAGTCAATTAATGTTGGAAAAATATCAATTAGTGACACTGGATGATTTACCTTACCAGTCGCTTCGCTATTAGGAATGCGAACAATGTACGGAATACGTGTACTTTCTTCCCAGGGCGTATTCTTAAACAACTGATTTTTCTCTCCTAAATGCCATCCATGGTCACTGGTTAAAATGACTATGGTATTTTTACTCAAGCCTGTCGATTCTAATGAGTCTAAAATTTTCCCAACTTGATCATCAACAAAGGTGATACATGCTAAGTAAGCTTGCAGGAAATATTTAAGAGCCAATTCTCTGTCTCCTCCATAAGAATCTACCAATGTTTTTAACAACAACGGCCCTTTAAGATTTCCTCCTCTGTATCCGTAGACTGTTTTCACATCCCCCTCAAGAGAAAGGTCACCCTGAAAATTCTCTTTCCAAAAGGTATCCAACTCATCACCGTCAATCCATTTGTCCAATTCAATTTCTTCAATGGGATACATATCAAAATATTCGTCGGGAGCATGCAGCGGTGTATGAGGCCTTACAAAGCCTATACCCATAAAAAAAGGCTTTGCTGTTTTGTTATTTGCAATTTTTTTGAACTTTTCAATGGCCCATTGAGCATGTAATTCTCCTTGAAGTAGGTCTCTGTCATCATCGCTTTGAAACCTGTATGGCTTCTTGTCCCATCCATAGACCAAACCGATTTCACCGTGTTTTCCATTGGTGATGCCACCTTCAGAAATACGTCCGTAAGAGCCATCAATAGTACCTATCTGGCGATAGGGGTCTGGCACGGTTGGCAACACACCAATTTCCTCACCATCAAAATAGAATGGCCCATAATTATGCTTAGGATTATTCCCCCATTCTTGCCAATGTTGTTGCGGCGCTCCATGTGTCAATTTTCCTGTACCTAAGGTTTGGTAGCCGTTTTCGACAAAATACTCCATCATGGTTTTATTGTGCTTAAGCACAGGTTGTTTTGACATGGGTGTCCAGCCAAAATCTCCAGAATTGTGCGGATAAACTCCTGTAAATAAACTGTTTCTAGAAGGTTGACAAACAGGTACGTTGGTGTGTGCATTGGAAAACTGCACGCCCGATGCTGCCAATCGGTCCATGTTGGGTGTTTCTACATCAGGATGTCCGCCAAAAGCACCAATGTAATCGTTAAGATCATCTGCCATAATCAACAACACATTTGGCTGTTCTTGTGATGTGACAAAAAAAGACAAAGAGGTGAGTGAAAAAGTTAAAATATGTTTGAGCATGTCGTGTTTTTATGGATGGTTCAATACAGCTACTCAAAATAAATAAAACACTGGAATAGTAAGGTGCTTAAAATTACCCATGTTTTTGTGCTGGTTAACATATCTTCGATGTATTTATAATTGCTATATATAATCTATTTCAACTAAGCCTTTTTTCTTGCCACAAAAGCAAATTTTTAGCTATGTCGTACCGAAACGTTAGATTCGCCACCGCCATAAATGACATCAAACGAATTGGTTTATGAGAAACGTAAATATCTAGGGGGCGCTAAGCGTAACATAATCTCGCCAAAGGTGACTACTTTTTTCATCTATTTATTTACGTAATTTATCATATTATTTAAAATAAGTTCGGCAACTGGATCTGTTCCTAGGTTTCCAACAATATCAAAAGTAGATAACAGCATAGTTCCTTCTCCAAACGCTGTTTCTAAAAGATTGGCGCCAAACCAAACATCCCCAGGGCCTTGATAATGACGAAGCATCAAATCCAAATTTTTAAAATGATCATAGCTTACCACCCCCGATATCATTTTGCCTTGTTGCATCATCATCGTGGTTTTTGGATGTACATTCTGGTAAACTTCTTGCATAATCACACCTGTAGGAAGTCCTTTGAACACAGGGTGTTCCTTAACCATATGAGGTTTTCCGGCCCATAGCCCTAAGGTGGTACCTTTGTTTAACAAATTTGCAGAAAAAGGCAGGCCTTCAACGCTGTTAGGTTCAAATTTTCTTCCAAAATAGGGCGGTGTTTTTCCCGGTACATCTAAAATGATGAGCTTTCCTCCTTTACCAACTTTAGCTTTGGCTCTTTTGAGCAACTCGTTAAAATCTTTTTTTCCAGATTGTGGCACCAAACCACTTATTATTAATCCACCAGCATGTTCATTAGGATCAAAATCTACAAAAGATATATCTTTTTTGGTTAAAAATATTTTTAGGTCTCCTTGTGGATCTATGACGCGCAATGGCGCATCGCATTCAAAAGTCACAGGGTCAAAAATGTCAAAATCAAAACTATTTTTGGCAATAAGGTTTCCTTTTTTGTCTTTTAGCGCTACACTCGCTTGAAAACTTCCCGTTGAGCCAGACATGTTAATTTCTTCACTCAGGTAGGATGTTATGCCCTGGGTTAAAGGTTTATGCACCTTTTTATCAATAAGAAGGTTTTGCGCCGCATCAAATACTTGAACATGAATTTGGGCTTTCATCTCCACATTTTCGTTTACACCAATCACTTCTACCTTTGGGTTAATTCCTGAATAACTGTTTCTAGGCATCACACGTAAGGTAACTATTTGCTCTTGGTTCGCCTCTTTGGTCATGTCATAAACAGTTATTCAGGAATTAACCCAAAGGTAGAAGTGATTGG
>CBFICG010000103.1:0-5245 GCA_965661025.1 Flavobacteriaceae bacterium
CTTAATCCCAATACTTTTTTTAGTGTGGCTGCCCTATCTAATTTTCCTGTCTTGGTGTGCACAAACGCGTCTATGCGAAGCACTTCTTTGGGGACATGATGTTTGTCTGTATCAAAGGCACGTTTTGCAATGGCCAAGCTCTCTGCTTGGGTCTTTTGACTGCCTTCAACAATAAGCACTAATTTTTCCCCAAGTACCTTGTCTGGAACGCCTGCAAAAAAGAATGGTATGTTTAAAAAAGCACCTAGTTTTTCTTCCAGCAGTTCAGGGAAAATTTTTTTCCCCCCTGAGTTGATTACAATATCTTGTCTTCCCAATAAATGAAAGGACCTCTTAGCTACAAGTTTCACAACATCATTTGTGGCCATGGGTGTTTCAGAAATGTAAGGAACAGTGAGTATCAAACAGCTCTGTGCATCTGCCTCAAGTATTACATCGGGCATTGCCTGAAATGGAACGGCAGGATATCGAACTGGACGTGTAGCAACATGGGTTAAGGTTTCTGTCATGCCATACGTTTCCACGCAATGTGGATGCGTTGTTGCTAAAGCTTTACGCAGTTCAATAGGGATTGGCGCTCCTCCTAAAAGTACTGTTTTGATATTTCCCAATTGGTCAAATGAAGCGCGAGCCTGTAGTGGTATAAGAGCGGCGAAATCGTATTTATTACCCCCTAGTTGAAGTGTTGTTTTTGGAGCGATTACGTCTAATTTCAGTCCGATAACCATGGCGCGTACCACCATCATTTTTCCGGCGATATAACGAATTGGAAGACAAAGTAATGCGGTATCGCCTGCAGATAATGCAAAAAAGGAAGCTGTTCGTTCTGCGGAGGTTTGCATAGCTGCTTTGGTCACCACATGTGGCTTTGGTGTTCCAGTTGACCCCGATGTTTGAAGTGTTACCGTTGTACTTTCATTAAGCCAGTCTTCTAAAAAAACTCCCAAACCCTTTTGCTCAATGTCTTCGGACGATTGCCATTGTTTGGCAGCTTCCAACAAATGTTCACGCCTATATGCTTGGCCGTTGAGTCGAAATTGAGGGTGTAGTTTCATCTTAAAAAGGATACTCCCAAGATAAGGAATTGTCGTAACGCAAAACGCCTGCCGAAACGACCAACGGACTGTTGATGTTATTGGTAAATAAACTGCCTGTACCAAGCCCTTGTGGCATTTTTGTATGTAACGAGGCTGTCCATTGTGCAATGGCGTTTAGCCCAATATTGCTTTCTAATGCACTGGTAATCCACCAGCCAATGTTACGCTCTGACGCCAATTTAATCCATTGTTCAGCGGCTTCAAAGCCGCCCAATAAACTCGGCTTCAAAATGATGTACTGTGGTTTAATTCGGTCTAAAAGTGCAGCTTTATCAGCAAGCTTTAGCACACCAATAAGTTCCTCGTCAAGTGCAATAGGTAAGGGAGTTTTAGCACACAAATCGGTTAGTGCCTTGTGTTGTCCTGCGGCAATAGGTTGTTCAATACTGTGGATATCAAAGGCAGCGAGTTGGTGTAGTTTTTCAAGGGCTTCATTAGCAGAAAATGCGCCGTTGGCATCAACGCGAAGCGTTACGGTTTTGGCAGCATTGCGTTCTCGAATTTCTGCTAACAATTGACATTCCTGTTCAAAATCCAGTGCCCCAATTTTAAGCTTGATGCAATCAAAACCTGCATTGATTTTGTCAAATATTTGTTTACGCATAAAAGCTAAATCGCCCATCCAAACCAAGCCATTGATGGGAATGGGCTGAATTCCTTGACCAAAAGAAGTATCAAACAATTGAAAAGGAGTGGGGGAGTTCAATGACAATAGCGCCATTTCAACACCCATTTGTATGGATGGAAAATCCACCAAAAGGGACGTACTATCTTCCTCTTTTTCTAGTGCATTACAAACCCGCGCCAATTGCGATTCAAATTCAGGAGTATCATCATAGCTTAGTCCACGAAATAACCCGCACTCGCCAATACCAATTCGGTTACCCTTATGGATTTCGATAAAATAGGTTTCTTTTTGGCGTAACACCCCTCTTGACGTACCGCTAGGACGTTTAAAATCGAGTGTGTATTTTTTATAGCGAACCTTCATCAAAAAAGCAGTTGCGTGAGGAGCAACATCAAACTTAACGCAAAAGTACTTAACGCAAGAGGTTTGAGGAGATTATCAATGGCGGCATGCTCTTTTGTCTGTATGGTTTTGTAAAGTTGAAACAGTATCGGAATTGCTACGGCTAACGGAGAGTACTGCCATAAATTTTCAGCGATTTGTATCAATCCAATCCCTAAACTGATACATCCAGATAACAGCATAGCAGCATGGTATTTTTTAGCTTTAGAAAGCCCTAAAATTGATGCAATCGTTTTTTTTCCTACCGCAGTATCGTTTTTTATGTCGCGCATGTTGTTTAGGTTTAATACACCAACACTAAAAAAGCCCATAGTAAGCGCAACCCACCAAACATGCATGTCTAGTGTTTTTGTTTGTAGATAATAAGACCCCAAAACCGCCAATCCACCAAAAAAAAGAAAAACAAAAACATCGCCAAGGGCATGATAGCCATACGCCCCTTTACCGGCAGTGTACTTGTACGCAGCGATGAGTGCTGCAAATGTAAGTCCCAAAAACACCAAAACCCGTTGGATTTCTTCATCTCCAAAGGCCACTGCAATGGTGCCTACGGCAAATAAGAATCCAATAATTCCCATGAAAACAATCCCATTGAATAGTGATTTTTCGGCAAGCCAATTTCGCTGTAAAACGCGTTTAGGGCCAATCCTATTTTCATTGTCAGTTCCTTTTATACCGTCGCCGTAATCGTTGGCAAAATTGGATAAAATTTGAAAGGCTATTGCCGTGAGCAACGTCCCTACAAAAAGAATCCAAGAAAAATCCGTTTTTTGAATAACCAATGCATTTCCGGACACGATTCCTGCTACAGAAAGGGGAAGCGTACGCAGCCGTGCTGCTGATATCCAAACACGAAACAGGGAAGGTGCAGTCACTATGGAAATTTAGGATACTGCTTAAAGTTGGGTGCGCGTTTTTCTAAAAAGGCATTTTTACCCTCTTGTGCTTCGTCCATAAGATAATACATCAAGGTAGCATCTCCAGCAAGTTGCATAAGCCCGTGTTGCCCGTCTAATTCGGCATTCATACAACGCTTGATCATTCGCAATGCCAACGGACTGCGTTGCTGCATAATTTGACACCATTCTACCACCGTATCTTCCAAGTTAGCAAGCGGAACAACCTTGTTGACCAAGCCCATTGCTAAGGCTTCCTCTGCGGAGTATTGCTGACACAAAAACCAAATTTCGCGTGCTTTTTTCTGTCCCACGTGACGCGCCAAATACGAGGACCCAAATCCGCCATCAAAACTCCCTACTTTAGGACCTGTTTGCCCAAAAATGGCATTGTCGCTAGCAATAGTCAAATCACACACAACATGCAACACGTGTCCGCCACCAATGGCATAACCATTTACCATTGCAATTACGGGTTTTGGGATTTCCCTAATTTTCTTGTGCAAGTCCAATACGTTTAGGCGCGGAACACCGTCTTCGCCCACATAGCCACCAACGCCCTTTACATTTTGGTCACCGCCACTGCAAAATGCTTTTTCGCCAGCCCCTGTAAATACAACTACATCAATGTCTTCGCGTTCACGACAAACGTCCATTGCCTCAAGCATTTGGTTGTTAGTTTCTGGGCGAAACGCATTGTACACCTTTTCGCGATCAATGGTGATTTTGGCAATGCCCTTATAAAACTCAAAGCGGATGTCGCTGTATTCTGTTATGGTTTCCCAGTTTCTCATAGTATTCATTTATTTTTTGTGTTCGCCATTGCCCTAAAATAGTCCAATAGAACGATATCTTTACTTTTTCTTGGTGTAAAAATTTCTAAAATTTTTGGTTGTTTGGATGGATTAAAAAAACGACGGAGCGCGCGTTTTAATCCCCAACTTGTATGCACCCGGTGGTACCCAAATTGAAATGCTTTAGCCATACTACGTGCATTTCGTTCATGTATGGTTTCAAAATATGTGTCGTATTTGGGGCTGTCTTTTTCACCTGGCAATATTCTAAAGATACCACCTCCCTTGTTGTTTATCACAATGATTCGTGCATGGTCTGGGATGTAATTGTGCCATAATCCATTGATGTCGTAAAAAAAGCTTAAATCTCCAGTTATAAGTACCATTTGTTTTGGATTAATTTGCGCTGCGCCCATTGCTGTGGCAGTGCTGCCATCAATTCCAGCAGTACCGCGGTTGCAAAACACCTCGGTTCCGTAAGGTAAATCAAAAAGTTGTAGGTATCGAATGGGGGAACTGTTGGCAACTTGTAAATGAATGTTTTGGGGAAGTCGTTGGGTAATGATGTTAAAAACCCGTAAATCTGAAAAAGGAATTTTTGACAAATATGCATTTCCTTTTTTTAAGTAATTGCGATAGCGTGCTAAAATGGTAGCTTGATACTCACTTTTTATTGGGGGAACTTCTGCCAATACCTTTACTGTTTTTTCTGCTGGCGCATTGATATGCTTAAAAAGATGGTAAAAGGTGTCATTTGCTTTGGTTTGATCAATGTGGAAATGTGCAATAGCCTGATATTTTCGCAAAAAGAATTTTATTTTTTTAGATACGATCATACCTCCAAGAGTTAGGAGTAGATCAGGCTGAAGTTCATTCTCGTTGCCACTTTGTTCCAGTTCTAATGGCGCCATAAGGCAATCTATGGCAGTAATGGCATTTGGATGTGAAAAATTGGATGTCTTTTCGGTCAGTATTACTACGCTTGGGTCTTGTAGCAATAGCTCCAAAAGGGATGAAAGCTCGGGGTTGGGAGGAGAAACACCCAACAATAGCATTTTACGTTTTGCCTTTTTCCACGCAAATAATAGTTCTGAGTAATCGATATCTAAATCCGTAGCTTTATGTTCCGGAGTTGGTGGAAATGCTATAGGAGTAGCTGTCATGCCATAAAGGGGTTCTTCCATGGGGATATTGGCGTGCACAGGACCTTTTGCCATAGTGGCTAGGGAAAATATACGCTGAAGTTCTTTTATGTTATGTGTTTGATGCTGTTGTTGGAGTTTGTCAATTTCTTTTTTTGTAGGGCTTGTAGAAAAATAAGATTGCTTGTTGCTGGCAAGTAAAGTAGCTGTGGCATGAGACACATCTGGTTTTAATGTAGTGGCTCCAATCAGGTGTGGACCGAAAACGCCTTCTTGTTGGATGGTT
>CBFICG010000104.1:0-5228 GCA_965661025.1 Flavobacteriaceae bacterium
TCAAGTTGTTTTCTAGACCAAGCTGCAGCACCCGGTACGGAAATACCTACCACCAATTCTTGCGCATCAAAAACCTGAAAACCTTTGTTTTGTGCTACTTCGTTTAGCTCAGTAAAGGTCATGCCAAAACGAATATCTGGCTTGTCGTTTCCGTAGGTTTTTATGGCATCATCATACGATATTACAGGGAAGGGTTTTGGTGTAACACCATGTATTTCTTGCAATAAATAAGAAAGAAGTGCTTCAAAACACGTCATGATATCATTTTGATGGACAAACGATAATTCGCAGTCTATTTGGGTGAATTCAGGCTGACGGTCGGCACGAAGGTCTTCGTCTCTAAAACATTTTACCAACTGAAAATAACGATCCATGCCACCTACCATAAGCAATTGCTTAAAGGTTTGTGGGGATTGTGGTAAGGCGTAAAATTGCCCTTGATTCATACGTGAGGGCACTACAAAATCACGTGCTCCTTCGGGCGTAGATTTAATTAGATAGGGCGTTTCTACCTCTACAAATTCCTGTTTTGCTAAAAAATTTCGCACCAAAAGGGCAATCTTAGAACGAAACAATAAACTTTGCTGTACAGGGTTACGGCGAATGTCCAAATAGCGGTACTTCATACGCAAATCTTCGCCGCCATCAGTGTTGTCTTCTATGGTAAATGGGGGTGTTTGTGCTTGGTTTAAAACCTCTAGTGAAGTAACCAATACTTCAATATCACCTGTGGGCATGTTTGGGTTTTTTGCTTCGCGTTCCAAAACGGTGCCCGACACTTGAATTACAGTTTCCCGCCCGATGTGTTTTGCAGTTTCTAGGAGTTTAGGATTTGAACGCTGCTCATCCAAAATCAATTGGGTAATCCCATAGCGATCACGAAGATCTATCCACAACACAAAGCCTTTGTCGCGCGTTTTGGCGACCCAACCTGCAAGCTGGACTTCGGTTCCTACATGTGCGGCTGATAATGCTCCGCAATGATGACTCCTGTACATGGCTAAAATTTTTCCAAAAATAGGGACTTCTTCGTGATTCACGACTTAATAATGAACCAAATAATCATGGGGAAACACCTCCTGGCTTATATCTAATGTTAATTTAATGTTAAGTTAGTGTAAATTTTTTGTATATTTGGTTATAAGATCAACCTAAATCGTTAAAATTTTAAATTATGAAAGCACTAATATTCACTTTTTTACTATGCACGTCATCACTTGTTTTTGCACAACAAAAGACCGCAACCAAAATAAGTAAGTTAACCAAGATTACCTTGTTCCATGATAACGGAAAGGTTGCCCAAATAGGATATCACCTTAAGGGAAAAAATCATGGCGTTTGGAAATCTTTTGATGAAGATGGCACACCAGTTACTGTAGGGGAGTACAACAATGGTGTAAAAGTTGGCACTTGGCTTTTTTGGGCAAATGGTCAGATTGCTCAAGTAACTTTTCAAGAAAACCGAATTGACAATGTCTCGTATTGGGACGCAACGGCTGATGCCATTGTCGGAAAAAGCGTACTTAATTAAACTTCCATTTTTTATAACGAATAGATGCTCGTTTACTTAGGAAAAATGTGACTGGTACGATAATTAGCGTTAGGAACGTAGCAAACGTAAGACCGAAAATTACGGTCCACGCCAGTGGGCCCCAGAAAATGACATTTTCTCCACCAAAATAGATTTGTGGATTGCCTGTGGCAAACAAGCTAAAAAAGTTAATGTTTAGCCCAATGGCAAGTGGAATCAATCCAAGCACAGTGGTAATTGCGGTAAGCAATACAGGTCTAAGGCGAGCTTTTCCGCCAGTGACAATGGCATCAAAAATGTCATTTCTTGGCAGTAAGTCGTCATTTTCTATTCCCAGTTCTTCTCTTTTTCTGTCCAATAAAAGTTGCGTATAGTCTAGTAATACCACGCTGTTGTTTACCACAATTCCGGCAAGGGAAATAATGCCCATCATGGTCATGATAATGACAAATGTCATGTTGAAAAACACCAGTCCAAGCATGACACCTGTAAAGCTCATAAAAATAGAAAACAAAATAATAAGAGGTTTACTAACCGAATTAAACTGAAATACCAGCAATAGCATGATTAGAAGAATAGCAAAGCCTAATGCACTAGACAAAAAACGCATATTTTCTTCTTGCTCTGCAATCTCTCCCGTGAACGCATAACTGATGCCATTTGGCATTTCAAAGCCTTGCATTTGAGTTTGGATTTGCCCAACAATTTCGTTGGCATTGTAGCCTGGTAAAATCGCCGAATATACCGTAACCACACGACGCAAATTTTTGTGTTTGATGGCACTGTAGCCAGCCACATTTTTACTTTCAACCACTGCAGAAATAGGCACGTTTTTAATCCTACCCGAAGCCATATCACGGAATGTGATATTTTGATTAAATAGCGCCGACGGATTATATCGGTCAGATTCTTGAAAGCGGACATTGATATCGTAATCTTCGCCGTCTTTTTTATAAACACCTGCTTTTTCCCCAAAAAGCGCACGACGTAACTGAAAGCCAACTTGCCCCGCGCTCACGCCAAGGCTTCCGGCTTTACGACGATCTACAACAACTTCCATGCTGGGTTTGTTACGATTAACATCTACCTTAAGTTCTTCAATTCCAGGGATATTTTCTTTGATGATATAACTGCGCACATTGTTGGCAACTTGAATCAATTCATTGTAATCCTCCCCTGTAATTTCAATATTTACAGGGTATCCTACAGGTGGTCCATTGGCATCTTTTTCTACGGAAATGCTAACCCCTGAAAACTTACCTCGGAGCGCTTGCTGTACTTCACTACGAAGGGTTTCGCTGGAAAGTCCGCGGCGGTATTTGTACTCGCGCATGGTAGCTGTAATTTTTCCACGATGTGGCATTTCGGCTTGTGAGCCGACGTCGGTTTGAGGATTTCCAGCACCTGCACCCACTTGCGAAACCAACGACTCTACCATAAAGTTTGTGCCGTTGTCCATGTATTTGTCCGCATTTACAGTTTTAATCACTACTTGCTCTATTGCGCTTGTAATATCATTCGTTTTAGCAATGTCAGTACCTTGTGGGTACTCAATATATACGATGATTTGACTGGGCTCATTATCGGGGAAAAATTCTACTTTGGGAGCCGCAATACCCACCAGTATAAAGGATACAAACAACAGCCCAATAGTTCCAAAAACAAAGGCATATGCTTTCCATCCGCGCAAGGCAAATTGCAAGAGTTTTTCGTAGCCGCGTTCTAAATTGTTTAAAAAGAATCTTTGAAATGAATTGGCAAGCCCTTTGATAAAATAACGGTAAAGCCAAAAGAAAGTCATAAGTGTAATGAGGAAGCTCCCAAGGCCACGCGTAGTGGGAGAAATCACCATAAAAAACACACCCGCAGTAACAAGCGATATACTTAATCGAATGAGCCCTTTTACAGAAAGGTTTTTTTCTTCGACATCCATAAACTTGGAAACCAACATGGAATTAAATAAAAGCGCTACAAATAACGATGACCCTAGTACTATGGATAGGGTTATAGGGAAATAAATCATAAACTGCCCCATAATGCCAGGCCAAAATCCAAGCGGAATAAAAGCGGCTACAGTAGTTGCTGTTGAAATAATAATTGGGTAGGCAATTTCACTAACCCCTTTTTTGGCAGCTTCTACCCTGCTGAGCCCTTCTTTTTCAATGAGGCGGTAGACGTTCTCTACTACTACAATACCGTTATCAACTAACATACCAAGACCCATAACGAGTGCAAAAAGCACCATGGTGTTCATGGTATAGCCAAGTGTTTGTAAAATGACAAACGAAATAAACATAGACATTGGAATGGCAAATCCAACAAATAAGGCGTTGCGAAATCCTAAGAAAAATGTGAGTACTGTTACCACCAACAATACGCCAAAAAGAATGTTGTTTACCAAATCGTTTACTTGATTTAAAGTAAGTGAAGACATATCGTTAGAGATAGTTACGGTTAGGTCTTCGGGGAATGCTGTTGCTTTTGCCTCAAGAACAATTTCACGAATGCTAGTTGCTGCCTGAATAAGGTTTTTCCCACCGCGTTTTTTGACGTCTAACATTACTGTAGAAATGCCAAAATCGCGTGCAAAACTGGTCGTTTCTTGATCTTTGAAAGCTATTGTTGCGATTTCACCCAACGAAACAGTACCTTTTTCGTTGCTAACTACAAATGCCCCCAAATCTTTAGGATTGTCAATTTCACCTACGATACGAATACTCCTTCGCTGTCCACCGCTGCGCATACTCCCAGCAGAGACAGTCATGTTTTCGTTGGCAATGCTTTGCACTACATCGTTAAAGCTAATTTGAGATGCCATCATTTTTCGTGTATCAACGGCAACTTCTACTTCTTTTGCTTGAGCCCCTCGAATATTAACTTCTTTAATTTGTGTTAGCTCTTCAATACGCCCCGCCAATAAATCTGCATATTCATTTAATACGTCGATAGGATAATCCCCCTGAATACTAACATTTAGAATAGGCATTTCTTCAGAGAAATTTAGGTTGAAAACAGTGGGTTCAAGTTTGGCATTGTTAAACGTTGGCCAGTCTTCGGATGCTTTAACAGCATCCACTTCATCCTTAACTTTTTGCTTGGCTAAATTCACAGGAATCTCTTCATCAAATTCGATAGAAACGATAGAATAATCGTCTTGTGAAGTAGAGGTGATTTCAGCGATATTACTAATCCCTTTGATCCCATCTTCTAATGGATCGGTCACAAATCGCTCAATGTCTTGAGCGGTGTTTCCAGGATAGGGTGTGCTAATAAAGATGGTTGTTTCGGTAATTTCGGGGAAATTTTCTCGAGGCATGGTCAGGTATGCCGATCCACCCAAAACGAGAAAGATACCCATAAGCACATAAATTATAGTGCTGTTTTTGATGGCCCAAACGGAAAGCCCAAATGTTTGATTGGATTTGTTTTCTAAACTCATAATGTGTTTGTAATCCGTAGGTTTTCATTTTCTTTTACCAAGCGCGCACCTTCTTCAATCACGCGATCTGCATTGCTAAGCCCTTCCAATACCTCAACAACATCGCCCTCAACAAGTCCAGTTTTGATAAATCGTTTTTCAGCTTTGTCGTTTTCATTAACCACATAGACGTATTGTTCTCCTGAAAAATTTTCAGAGATAACTTCGAGTGGAATCACAATGGCATTGGCATTCTGATAATCTACTAAACGAATGGTA
>CBFICG010000105.1:0-5108 GCA_965661025.1 Flavobacteriaceae bacterium
CACATAAAGTTTAGGCGACAACAACACGACTTCGTCCATCTCAAAAACATCTTCTTCCATGACTATTTTTTCTTCCTTTTTCGACATATAATCGCCTATAGAAATAGAAAATGTTTTGAATCCCAATGACGAAACCGTCAAGGTGTCTTGCAAATTTGCGCTACTCACAAATAGGGAAAACTCTCCGTCTTCGGTAGTAGAAATACCAATATTTTGATTTAATACCGTTACGGCTGCAAAAGGAATTGGCCCGTCAAAACCATCCACAACCAACCCCTTGATTTGTGTGTTTTGGGCTACTAAGCCGTGTGAAAGCATAAACACAAGCATGCTCCAAAGCGATGCAGTAACTTTTCTCATACCAAAAAGATTGTCGTAAAAGATAATAACTTAATGAAAACTTACAAAACTATCAAGAAAGAAGTCAATAACACTAATATAATATTCATCTTAACGAACTGTTAAGCATAGTTTTTACATGCAAAAACAATATCTATTTTTATTCATAATAGCGATAAGTCAAAAGCTGAAATAGAGAACTCAGGAAATGGTCGTTATGCAAATATTCCATTCAATAGGTGTGGAAATAGCGGGGTTTTGCTTCCTACTATTTCATTGGGTTTGTGGTACAATTTTAGTCAATTTGATGATATAGATAATGCTATAATCATTTTAACACTGCATTTGATTTAGGAATTGTTCACTTTGACTTAGCAAACAATCATAGCCTGCCATACGGCTCTGCCGAATCAATGCCTAAGGAAACAAGGAAAATGTATATAAACAAAGATGAAATGGTCTATTTTAAAAATGAAAATGACCTTAGCACAAAGATTAATTTTAAATTAGATAGAGGAGTAAAAGGAATGCGGCGTATTGAAAAATAGATAGCCTATTTGTTGGAATTGTTTCTAGTAGTCCATTAAAATTTTTGCCCAAAGATTGTTTTGATACTCACTCAAAGCCATTTTATAAAGTTTTGTTGCATGACTATGATTCCCAAGACCATTATTCCCTAGGGCCTCTAAGTAATATGAGTCTGAAAGCGCCTTATTTGTTGTAACAGAGTTTTCTTCCACAGCTATTAATGTGATTTCTAGACCTGCTTTTCTTTGGTCTTTAGCATGTTCGATAATAGCATTAAAAATTTCATTTGCTTTATCTAACTCTCCAAGCTTTTTTAGAGATGCTGCTTGAAAATAGCGTAATTCATACATCCCCTGCTTTGAATTTTTTGCTTGTACGCTTTTTTTATAAGCTTCATTTGCTTTAACATTATCCTTCATTTTTGAAAAAACTTCTCCAATAAAAAAATATATCATAGCATTTTTTTCATCATGAGTGGGTTTGCCAACTTCTAAGTTTTCAGGGTATTTCATGGCATCATTTAAATATGTTAAAGCTTGGTCATATTCTCCACCGTTTGAAAGTTCTAATGCCTTTAAAACATTTGCATCAACATAGCTCCAATAAGTTTCTCTTCCACCTTCCCATGTTCTAAATTTATGAGACGTTAAAAACTTGAGTGCTTTGTCGTAACTCCCATCTAAATTGTATAGTGCTACTAGTGCCTTAGGTGCTTGAATATCCTTTTTAACTTTTTCGATATTTTGCTCAAGTATATCTAGACATTCCTTATATGGTTTATCCGAAACATCATAGTACTTAAAAAGTTCTGCATACCATAAAGGAACATTATTGTTTAAGGAAATTGCTTTTGAGATGTGTGATATTGCGGCATCAATATCTTTTTTGTAGTGATAATAACCAAAGGCTAGGTTTCGCCAAACCATTGCGTTATTTTTATCTAAACTACCAGCAGTTTTCCAAAGATTCATAGCCTCTGATTTTCTATTGTCATATAATAAGTTTCCGAGCAAATAATACGCATCCGCGTTATTAGGCTGAGCTTTTATTACAAAATCTAATACTTTTTCTGTCTCTTCACGATAAGGAAAACTGTAATCTAACGATAGTTTTTTTGCTTTTCGCAAACAATCATTTCGTTTTGTATGTTGGTTGATTTTTTCATAAAACCATGCCAAATAATACAATACTAAAGGGTTTTGAGGATTTTCTATAGACTCTAAAACATTAATACCGTCATTGTATAGGCCTGCATTCAAATAGTTTGTGGCAATCTCAATTAAATTATTATCCACATCCTGCATATTACTTTGAACGGTTTTTAATAGATTTTTTTTCTGTAACATTCCCCTTTCATAAATTCCTGCAAAACTTAATGGATCAAAGGATAAATATTCCTCAATAATTTCATGAGCTTTATTTTTGTTATCCATTTTTCTTAATAATGCGCTGTATAAAACAGAAATTCGACCATCTCTTGTATTGGTTGAATACGCTTCTTTGCAATACTCCAATGCCTTCTCAAAATCCCCTTTCGAGCCTTCAATTAATGCCAACTGAAAATTACTTGCTGAATACCACTTATAGTACCACGAAGCTCGAGCAAAGTTAGCATATGCTTCTTTTGTTTTTCCAAGGCCATTAAATGATAACCCCTTATAATAAAAAAGCTCTCCTTCAAGGGGCTGATAATATTTTATGTTAAGTTTTTTTGATGCTTTTTGAAGGTAGGCTAAAGCCTCTTTATACCGAGTTTGATTTACACGCCTTTTGGCAATTGCGATATTAGCCCTGTAATCAAAAGGAGATTTTTTGAGTGCTGCTAAGTAATAGTCATCTGGATTTTTTCCAGGGCGATTAAATTGTTCTACAAACCTTCCTGTAAGGTATAGGTCCTCTACTGATTCTATTTCTTCTGGCGACATAACAGGGGTTTGGGGTTTGGGGAGTTCTGGTTTTAGGGGTCTATAAGGAGTGTAAGAAATTATTTCCTTACCAGCATTATCGATTATTTTTAAATGTAAGTCATATTCATTAATGAGCTCTTCTGCGTAAAAGGTTTTTGTAAAAGGTAAAGCAGGGTCAATTTCAATGGTGTCAGTTTCAATAATGTTACCATTATGTGTCAAAAAGTATGTTGCATTAGCTATTTTTTGAGTAGTATTAAAGCCGAAAAAAATGGTTCTTTCATCACGCATTTGAAGAGTCAACGAAGCATCAATATTAGCATTCTTTACCACCTCTAAATCTCTAATAGGGTACCAATAATTTTTTGCCCACTTTACGGAATGTGGTAAACTCCAACTGTAATCAGGCTGATTATTAGAAAATGTTCCTGTCATTAACTCAACATATGCCTTTCCATCATCAGTTAATTTACGTCTAGCATTTTGACCAACAAGTCCAGGTCCAAATTGCCATAATTTTGATGCACTGTTTTTATTTGGATCGCCTACATGAACCATACCAGCGTGTGCTCCATAATCATATCCACCAATAAATCCTTCTTTTATGTCCCACATAAAAAAAGAAACAGGGTTAGGGTGATTCTTCCACCATGTTAAATCGACTCCTTCAACATAACTTGTACTGGCATATTTATCAGTTGCATTTGACAAAGGCCAACGAATAAAATCTCTATTATTATGATAAACGCCAATTTCTTGGCTTGGAGGCCAAAAAGTTCTAAACTCATTATTCGCTGTAACTGCAACATTTGCCCAAAACAAAAAAGATTTTGTTTTTGAGCTAGTATTATTTAACCTGTAATCTACTTCAATATAAGACTTTCCTGGGTGTAATGTCATTCCAATAACTCCCCTCGCCCTAATCGTCTTTTCGGTCTCACCAATCCATATTGTTGCACTTCCATCTTTGTTTTCAACCAGTCTATAATCACTAGACAACATAGTAGTCGTTCGGTGGTGGTGGGGAAAACACCATTCTATCCCACCAGAAACCCAAGCCCCTAAGGTTCCTATTAAGTCTGGTTTAATTACACTATTTGTATGAAAAAGCTCATGGTCGTTTGTCTTATCAATTGCAGAAAATAGTCGGCCCCCAAATTGTGGTAAAACTTTAACTTTAATATATTCGTTCTCTAAGTATAACATTTTGTAAGTTACTTCTTCAAGTTTGCGCCCTAGATTTGTTTGTGCTGCATAGGGATAAATTTTGCCTTGCGCTCCTTGTATACTTCGCCCGGTGTAGAATAAGGGGCTTTTGAGGCTCTCGCCTAACTTATATGTTGGAATTATCTCTGTTCCTTCATAGATACGTACTTGTGCATTTAATGTACTAATGCTAAATGTGAGATAAAATAAATTAAAAGCGAATACGAATTTCATATTAAATTTGATGAGGTTATTTGTTAACTAAAGCGTACTGAACATCTAAAGGTACACCAAAAATTTCACCTTGTTCTTTCTTAAGTTTCTTGTAGAATTTGGTGTCGGGTGGTGTGTTTAGATTTTCCCAAAATGCGGCGTCATAGGGTAATTCTAAACTTCCCATATCTTGTTCCCCACCAAAGCTTTTAAATTTCATTTTCGTTTTATCTGTTTCTATATTGTAAACAAATGCCTCAATTTTGTAATTTAAGGTTTCTCCATCGGTGCCTAAAATTTCAGCTGGCATGTTCCATTTTGGGAAATTCCATTCGTTTTTAAAGTAGTTTAAGACCAGTTTACCACTTTTATGATTTTTGTACACAAAAATCGATTTTGACCTTTCTATTCTATAAATTTTGTACGTGTCAATCCCAAGATAAAATACAATGGTTTCCCACTTTTTCTTTGGATTCTTTCCTTCTAAAATCAAAACATCTTCACCTTCGTAAGTTGATTCGCCAATTTTATTCCAAAGAAATTTTTTCAGATTTCTACTATGCTGAGAGCCATTGGGGCGCAATGGGTTAACATCATTCATATTAAAAATGGAATGTCGCCACTGCGTTCTTTTCCAAGTCCTGTAATCAGCAGATTTTCTAGCTTGAACCACCTGAATGGCCCCTGAAGAATATGCTGGTCCGCGATCACGAACCTTAATGTAATTTTCTACAAAAAACTTTGACTTCCCTTTTTCAGTTGCTGCTCGTCTATAAAGTATTTCTGTCAAATGTGTTGTGCTAATGGTGTTGTCTTTTAATCTATTTAGTGCCTCTAACACATAAAGTTTAGGCGACAACAACACGACTTCGTCCATCTCAAAAACATCTTCTTCCATGACTATTTTTTCTTCCT
>CBFICG010000106.1:0-5041 GCA_965661025.1 Flavobacteriaceae bacterium
ACCTGATAGGAATCGGCAGGAATAATGGTGATTTCACTCCCTGTTTTCTCATCAACAAAAGAAATATTATCACGGACAACATATTCATAACGCTCAGCATCTTGTTCAGAAATACCAGCCTTCAGCAAAGCGTCTACAAAAAATTTAGACGAACCATCCATAATTGGGGGTTCGGGGGCATCTAATTCAATCAAAACATTGTCGATTTCTAATCCCACAAGGGCAGCCAATACATGCTCAGAAGTTTGAATGCTGACGCCGTTTTTTTGAAGGTTTGTGCCGCGTTGGGTATCAACAACTAAATTTGCGTCAGCCTCAATAATAGGAGCGCCCTCCAAATCAACTCTACAAAATGCATAGCCGTGATTTACAGGGGCAGGCTTAAAGGTTAGTTTAACTTCTTTACCGGTATGAATACCAACACCGCTTAAAGAAATTGGCTTAGATATAGTAGTTTGTTTACTCATGGTCAAGCTTCTTTTTTAGGGTTTGAAGATCTGTAATATGCGTATGCAAATTACGAAAATGCACATAGGCTTTGTTAAATGCGGTATAATCGAATGCTGGATACCCCATAATTTTTGAATCGTCTTTAATATTTTTTAAAATTCCAGATTTGGCTTGAATTCCTACGCGGTTTCCAATGGTCAAATGACCGCTAATACCCACTTGACCCCCTATTTGACAATGTGATCCTATTTTGGTAGATCCTGCTATACCTGTTTGAGCAGCAATTACGGTGTGCGCACCAATTTCTACGTTATGGCCAATTTGAATAAGGTTATCCAACTTAACTCCTGTTCCAATTTTTGTTGCACCTAAAGTAGCGCGATCAATTGTGGTATTTGCCCCCACGTCTACGTAATCACCAAGAACTACATTACCTGTTTGTGGTACTTTTTCATATGTCCCATTTCCGTTGGGCGCCCAACCAAAGCCGTCAGCACCAATTACAACATTGCTGTGTATAACACAGTTTTTGCCAATAACAGTATCATCAAGAATTCTAGCGCCTGTGTGGATAACGGAATTTGCACCAATTGTCACATTATTCCCAATAAAAGACTGAGGATGAATAACGACATGGTCTTCCAAGGTGGTATTTGCCCCAACCTGTGAAAAATCACCAATAAAAACTGATTTTTCTACACGAGCATCTTTAGAAACAATCGCTGTTTTCGCAATTCCAGAAGGAAGCTGTTGTTTGATTTGATTATAGTGCTCCAATAATTTTGAAAACGCCTCATAAGGGTCAGCTACCCGTATTAAGGTAGTTTTATACTCCTTTTCAGCTACAAATGCATCACTTACTAATGTTATTGTAGCATTGGTTGTATACAAATAAGAAGTGTACTTAGGGTTTGCCAAAAAGGATAAACTCCCTTCAGTACCTTCCTCAATTTTGGAGAGTCTGTTCACCTCTGCATCAGTATTTCCCTCCACCGTGCCAGATACTAGCGCGGCTATTTGAGAGGCAGTAAAATTCATAGGTGCAAAATTAAGAAAAATATCCTTCACCCTTTGGGTAAGCTAAGAAGTACTTGGTGTCCTTCTTTGTTAAGGAATCAAGCTGCGCTGTAGCAGGTGAAGAATCGAATAGTGAACAAACACCGTTCTTGTTGCATAATTGAATTGGGTTCTCTTTTTGTATATATCCTTGAAGTTCCAAACTTCCTGAAAACACAAAATAATTGACTTGCGCTGTAGACAGCCCATATTCGGTTAAAGTTTTAGAAAATTTCTTATTCAATTTTTCATCCGAAAAGGGTTCGTATTTCAAACTTATTTTTGGAAGCTTTCGATACAAAAGCATTTTGGCAAGAGTTGATAAAACAAGGTCATTATTGGAAATTGCATCTTTTAGCATCATCCACACATCGGCATCGTCTAAGACCACAAACGAAGATAGTTTTTCAATAATGCTTGCATCAATATTTTTTAAAAAATAACCTAAGGCAGTACTTGATTTTACTTCCTTACCAGATTGAATCAATATTGTTGCTCGCTTAAAAAAGCGAACCAAAAGCTCTTCAGCAACAAAACTTGTCTTGTGTAAATACACAGACCAATACATCATTCTCCGTGCCAACAAAAATTTCTCAATGGAATAGACCGCTTTGGTGTTAAATACCAATTGGTTGTCCTGTACCATCATCATGGAAATAAGGCGTTCCGAGTTAATATTTCCTTCTGTAACACCTGAATAAAAGCTATCGCGTTTTAAATAGTCTAACCTGTCAAGATCAATGTGTGATGAAATTAGTTGATGGAAAAATTCACGTGAATAGGTGTTTGTAAACATTTCAATAGCTAATGAGAGCTTTCCATCGAATGTTGTGTTTAATTTATTCATTAGCGCAACCGACATATCTTCATGCGCATTGTGCGGAAGCAGCACATGTTCTAGCGCATGGGAAAACGGCCCGTGACCAAGATCGTGAAGGAGCATACAAGCATACAATGCTTCTGCTTCTTCGTCGCTGATGCAAACTTGTTGCTGGCGTAGGGCGCTAACCGCTCTTGTAGCCAAATGCATTGCACCCAAGGCGTGTTGAAAACGCGTGTGTTCTGTGGAGGGAAACACCAAAAAGGACAACCCCATTTGTTTAATGCGTCGTAGCCGCTGGACATAGGGGTGGTTGATGAGTTTTGCAATAAAAGGGGTTGGGATTGTAATAAATCCGTAAATTGGGTCGTTGTATTGGGTGAGCTTCAACTTAATAAAATTACGCCCAAAGATACACATATGCAGCAGATTGAACTTTTATGGATTGACGATGAGATAGATTTACTCCAAGCTCACATTTTGTTCCTTTCCCAAAAGGGGTACAATGTGTCTAAAGTACACAGCGGCCAAGATGCCATTGCCTTGGTGAATGAGCGGCATTTTGACGTGGTACTATTGGATGAAAACATGCCTGGCATGACAGGTTTAGAAGTGTTAGATGAATTAAAAAAAGTAAAACCATCGCTTCCTATTATCATGATTACCAAAAGTGAAGAAGAAAATATTATGGAGGAGGCTATTGGTGCCAAAATTGCCGATTACCTCATTAAGCCCGTTAATCCAAATCAAATTCTGCTATCGCTCAAAAAAAACTTAGACGGCACAAAGTTAGTCACCGAAAAAACCATTACAAACTATCAGCAATCATTTCAAGAACTTAACAGCTTGTTAATGCAAGCACATTCGTTAGAAGATTGGTCCGATGTGTATCAAAAAATTCTTTTTTGGGAGTTGGAACTAGATGGTATTGATTCGCATGAGCTTCAAGAAATATTTGGCTATCAAAAAACAGAAGCCAACCTAACCTTCTCACGCTTTATTGAAAAAAACTATGCCTCCCTTCTATTTGAAGATAACGATAACGTTTTTTCACATCAAGCATTTAAACAGCTTGTAGCGCCCAGATTGGAATCCAAACCCACATTGTTGCTTATGATTGATAACCTTCGATATGATCAGTTTAAGAGCATTTTGCCGAGTATTTCCCCCTATTACAATTTGATATCAGAAACGGAATATTTTAGCATATTACCCACTGCTACACAGTATGCACGAAATGCTTTTTTTTCGGGTTTGATTCCATCGGAAATGGAAAAACAATATCCGCAATGGTGGAAAAATGAAACTGATGAAGGAGGTAAAAATTTACATGAAGCTGATTTTTTTGACGCACAACTTAGACGATTAAACATAAATATCCCACACTCCTATAATAAAATTAATCGCCCGCAAGAAGCAAACAAGTTCTTAGACACATTAAAGGCTGAAAGTGCTTCTGGATTAAAGGCTGTAGTCTATAATTTTGTGGATATGATTTCTCACTCTAAAACCGAAATGGAAGTTATTAAGGAGTTAGCAAGCACGGATAAAGCATACCGATCGCTTACAAAGAGCTGGTTTCAAAACGCTATGCTGCTAGACATCATAAAAACAGCACAACAAAAAGGATATCAGCTTATTATAACTACAGACCACGGTACTATTAATGTAGAACAACCCGCTAAAATCATTGGAGACAGAGAGTCAAGTACAAATATTCGTTATAAAACAGGTCGGAGGTTAAAAACCGACGATAAGCATGTATTTATGGTCAAAGACCCAAAAAGTATTGGGCTACCAAGTATCAATATGAGTAGCTCTTTTGCCTTTGCCAAAGACAATTATTACCTGGTTTATCCTAACAGATATCATCACTTCGTAAACTACTTTAAGAATACGTACCAGCATGGTGGAATTTCGTTAGAGGAGATGTGCATTCCCTTTGTGGTGTTTTCTCCCAAGTAGCGTATTTTTGCCGTATGGTACAAGAGGTTACACTTGACAACATTGAAGCATTTGCTGAGCAGCTTATCCCACATTTTTCGCATAAAATCATAGTATTGAAAGGAGATTTGGGAGCTGGAAAGACCACACTCGTAAAAGCTATTTTTGCCTCATTGGGTGCGGCTGACCAAGTGTCAAGTCCAACATTTGGCATTGCCAATGAAGTAGAACTCCCAGAGGCAACAGCGTATCATTTGGACTTATACCGCATAGAACATGCGGATGAACTGGCACAATTTGGCTTTGAAGAATACCTCTATTCAGAAGGGTATTGTTTTATTGAATGGCCTGAAGTTGCTATGGATTATATTCCAAAGTCTCATCACACAATCAGTATTGAAACCATAGGTATTACCACGCGCAAAATAACATTTATATGAGTTTTTTAAAACGATTAGGCTACTATTTGGGTGGTTTTTCTGTTGGGCTAATTTTCTTGTTTTTCTTTTTTAATGGAAAACGAACTCAATGCAACTACTCCCCTTCTGCCAGAGTAAAAAAAGATATTCAACAAAAAAACTGGGTTTTTGAAGACAACTTTTACACCATAACGGACACCGTGCAATGGTTTAAAAACGTTGATGTGCGTTTTAGTGAAAGTAGTATTGGCGTAGATTCGTGCAACGTGTATGTAATGGAACTAAATGATGGCACTTTTTCCATAGAAAATTGCACAAATACGGCCTATTTTAAGCGTTAATTTTTCTCAGA
>CBFICG010000107.1:0-5024 GCA_965661025.1 Flavobacteriaceae bacterium
TTTACAAAAAAAACCATGCGAACTTTCCTTACAAAACAAGCGTTTTTGGATGTGGACGCAGCCATTGAAAAGGGAACTAAAATCAATCGTTCAGTAGCTGATCACGTTGCAGCTTCCATGAAAGATTGGGCAATTTCTATGGGGGCTACGCACTATACGCATTGGTTTCAACCCCTAACGGGTGCTACCGCCGAAAAGCACGATGCCTTCTTTGATATGGACACCAATGGAGACAGTTTGGATTATTTTGATGGCTCACAATTGGTACAGCAAGAACCCGATGCTTCTAGCTTTCCAAGTGGTGGTATTCGCAATACTTTTGAAGCGAGAGGCTATACGGCATGGGACCCTTCATCTCCCGCGTTTATTTATGGTTCTACCCTTTGTATTCCTACCATTTTTGTTTCTTATACTGGCCAGGCGTTAGATAACAAAACACCGCTTCTTCGTGCATTGAGCGCTGTAGATGATGCGGCTACACAGGTAGCCAAGTTTTTTGATAAAACAGTAACACATGTGCAGGCAACATTAGGTTGGGAACAAGAGTATTTTTTAGTGGATAAGGCCTTGGCTGCATCACGTCCTGATATAATGCTTTCTGGAAGAACATTGGTTGGACATCCACCGCCTAAAGGACAACAACTTGATGATCATTACTTTGGTTCCATTCCCTCGCGTGCCATTAATTTTATGCGAGAGTTAGAGTATGAATCCATGCTTTTGGGGATTCCTGTAAAAACACGCCACAATGAAGTAGCGCCTAATCAATTTGAGTTAGCTCCTATTTTCGAAGAAGCCAATCTCGCTGTAGATCACAATGCGTTGCTTATGGATATCATGGGTAAAATTGCAAGCAAGCATCAATTCAAAGTACTCTTGCATGAAAAACCCTTTTCTGGAATTAACGGCTCGGGAAAACACAATAACTGGTCACTTCAGACCAATACAGGAGTAAACCTGCTAAGCCCTGGAAAAACGCCTATGAGCAACTTACAGTTTTTAACCTTTTTTGTAACTACCATCAAAGCGGTTCAAAACTACGAATCGCTTATACGTTCTTCTGTGGCTAGTGCTGGGAATGATCATCGGTTGGGAGCAAATGAAGCACCACCAGCAATCATTTCAGTATTTATTGGATCGCAACTTTCAACAGTATTGCACGACTTGGAACACGTTTCCAAAGGAAAGTTATCACCCCAAGAAAAAACAGACCTCAAACTAAATGTTGTGGGTAAAATTCCAGATGTACTACTTGATAATACAGATAGAAACAGAACATCTCCATTTGCCTTTACAGGAAATAAATTTGAGTTTCGTGCAGTTGGGTCAAACCAAAACTGCGCCATTCCCATGACAGTACTAAACACCATAGTTGCCAAGCAGTTAAAAGAATTTAAGGCAGAAGTTGATGGCCTAATCAAGTCCAAAAAACTTAAAAAAGACGATGCTATTTTTAACGTTCTTAGAGAATATATCAAAACCACAAAAAACATCCTTTTTGATGGTGATGGCTATAGCGAGGCTTGGGCAAAAGAAGCAGCGCGCAGAGGGTTGTCTAATCTAAAAAAAACACCCGAAGCCTTATCTGTTAGAATGAAAGAAAGCATAATCGAGTTGTTTGATGAAATGGACGTCATGAATCCAATTGAACAAAAAGCACGGTATGAAATTCAATTAGAGCAATATATTCAATGTGTTGAAATTGAGAGTCTTGTGCTTGAAAATATGACTAAAAATCAAATTCTCCCCACAGCATTTAAGTATCAACACATGCTAGTTGAAAATGTAAATGGATTGAAGCAAATATACGGCGATAGCTTTGTCAAACATGCGCCTGTTGCTATGGAAACCATAGAAAAAATAAGCATATTAGTTGATGCCTTAACATCATCTTGTTCGGCTTTGGCAAAAGCCAGAACCAAAGCTAACAGCATGAGCAAAATTGATGATAGGGCTCAGATGTATGCCAAAAATGTACTCCCCATTTTTGAAAAAATTCGAGAAGCGGCAGATGGATTGGAGCAAATTGTTGATGACTCAACATGGCCACTTGCTAAATACCGTGAATTACTATTTTTGCGTTAATTATGCCAGAAAATCCTTCAAATGAACGTTATCAAATGCGAGGTGTTTCCGCTGATAAAGAAGACGTTCACGCCGCCATTAAGCACATTGATAAAGGTCTTTTTCCTAAAGCATTTTGTAAAATAGTTCCCGACTACCTCACTAACGACGACGCATATTGTTTGGTCATGCATGCCGATGGCGCAGGGACTAAATCATCTTTGGCGTATATGTACTGGAAACAAACGGGCGATTTATCTGTTTGGAAAGGCATTGCCCAAGATGCCCTTATAATGAATCTCGACGATTTGCTTTGTGTGGGCGCCGTGGATGAAATTTTAATTTCATCTACCATTGGGCGGAACAAAAACCTCATCCCTGGTGAAGTGATTAAAGCCCTTATTGAAGGCACTCAAGAATTAGTCGATGAACTTAATGCACACGGAATGAAACTCACCTTGACAGGAGGCGAAACTGCTGACGTTGGTGACTTAGTCCGTACCATTATTGTGGACTCTACCGTTACGGCACGGCTGAGGCGTGATTCCGTTATTGACAATGCCAATATTCAATCGGGTGATGTAATAGTAGGCTTGGCATCTTACGGTCAAGCTACTTATGAAAGCGAATACAATGGTGGTATGGGCAGTAATGGACTTACTTCAGCTCGTCACGATGTATTCCATAAATCGCTTGCCGCTGAATTTCCTGAGAGTTTTGACCCTTTGGTTCCAGACGCCCTTGTGTACACCGGAACTAAAAATCTTCAAGACCCCGTAAGTGGTGTTCCTTTAGATGCGGGAAAATTAGTGCTTTCACCCACTAGAACTTACGCGCCTGTGATGAAAAAAATTATCACCACATTGGACATCGCTGCTATTCACGGTGCTGTGCATTGCAGTGGTGGCGCACAAACAAAAGTGTTACACTTTGTAGATAGCGGACACATCATTAAAGACAACCTTTTTGAAATACCCCCTTTGTTTGCGATGATTCAAGCCGAGTCAAAAACCGATTGGCGTGAAATGTATAAGGTGTTCAATATGGGGCATCGATTAGAGTTGTATGTTTCGCCTGAGCATGCTGAACAAATTATTTCCGTAGCAAATTCGTTTAATATTGACGCACAAATTATTGGTAGGGTAGAGGATAGTCCAACAAAAAAACTTACCTTAACAACACCGAATGGAATATTTGAATATGCATAAATTAGTTTGTTTTTCTTTCCTATTCTTATCTGTTCTTGGATTCTCACAACAGGAGGATTTATTTTCCTTATTGAACAATTCCAACGATGAAACACCGCTGCTTCCAGAGCGAATGGTATTTACACAAAAATTGCTTTGGGGCGAAAAAGGACTTTTACGTACCACAGGAATTGCACCGCTGACAATGGAACAGCGTCAAAAGGAGCTTAAGGTGCGTCGCACCATGCTTGTTACCCATCAGGTGTTAGGCTATGCCACCCTTGCGGCTATGGTTGCCCAAGGGATTATTGGTGGGAAACTATACAATGGAGATTATGAACTTTACGAACTCCACAAGAATATGGCTACGGTAGTTAATGTTGGATATTTTTCTACCGCGGGGTTATCTTTATTTGCACCCCCGCCACTAATCAATAAAAAAGTCCGTGGGTTTTCGTCCATCAAGGCCCATAAAACCTTAGCAACTATTCATTTTTCTGCTATGGTAGCCACCAATATTTACAAAGACAAAAACCGCGAGCTACACAAGGCCGCTGCCTACACAGCTTTTGGTAGCTATGCCATGGCAGTATTGGTATTTAAATTTTAATATGAAGAACATTCTTTTTTTGCTTTTTTTAATGCCATTGTTGGTAGCTGCACAACAGCTTCGTGTTGATACTGCGAACTCATATATTACTTATGAAGCATCGCATCCTGTTCACGATTGGTCTGGTACTTCAGATGCTGTGCAAGGGGTGGTGATCATGGAAAACGGTACACCAAAACGCATGGCAATTGCCGCTACGGTTTCTTCGTTTAATTCCAAAAACAGCAACCGCGATGCGCATGCTCTAGAGGTTTTGGAAGCCCTAACCTTTCCTAAGGTTTCTTTCTATTCAGAGAATATGGATTTGAATGAAGATGTACTCAAGCTATCTGGTGATTTGAAATTTCACGGTGTTGCCATCCCTTTAGCAACAACTGCATTGTGGAAAGCATCTCAAGAAATGTGGGTTTTGGAAGGGAGTTTTGACGTACAGCCTTCAAAATTTAAGATTAAACTTCCTTCTTTTATGCTTGTAAAAATGCGTGATATGATGCACATTCGCTTTCGCTTGGAGTTGCGTACCTTTGTACCCTAGCAACATATGTTACAAGAAAAACTAGAAATTGTCAAGCAGCGTTATGACGAGGTTTCTGACCTTATCATACAACCTGATATTATTGCCGACCAAAAGCGATATGTAGCCCTTAATCGTGAGTACAAAGATTTAAGTGCACTGATACAAAAGCGAACGGAATATCTGAATTTATTGGACAACAAAAACGAAGCTCAAGCTCTAATCATCGAGGAAAAAGATGCCGAAATGCTCGCAATGGCAAAAGAAGAACTCGATGAGGCAACTAAAAAGCTAGAAGTTTTGGAAGAAGATATACGCTTTATGTTGATTCCAAAAGACCCAGAAGACACCAAAAACGTGATGATGGAACTCCGCGCGGGAACGGGCGGCGACGAAGCAAGTATTTTTGCAGGGGATTTGTATCGTATGTATACCAAATACTGTGAAAGTAAAGGTTGGAAAGTTAGCGTGGTTGACATGAGTGAAGGTACTTCGGGTGGATTTAAAGAAATTATTATTGAAGTAAGTGGCGAAAATGTATATGGAACACTAAAGTTTGAGTCGGGTGTACATCGTGTACAACGTGTTCCTCAAACGGAGACACAGGGTAGAGTGCATACCTCTGCTGCAACTGTAATGGTACTGCCAG
>CBFICG010000108.1:0-5002 GCA_965661025.1 Flavobacteriaceae bacterium
ATCCAAACAAGAGTCATTAAAGTATTGCCCTCAATTGTAGAAACAAGTGCCAAACAACCTGCAAATCCGTTAAAAAGTGTGAGCGTATTCGGAATATAATTGACGAGTCTCATGTGTAAAGTTTTGGTTAAGCACAAACAAACTTATACAATAATTGTAATTTCGCCACATGCCAAACAAAATTTTCCTTTCAATACTTTTCGGCATTCTATTGGGAGTCGCATGGCCAACAGATGGGTTCTCCATCTTCCTTTTTGTGGCGTTGGTCCCCTTGTTAATGCTTTTTGAATACAGTAAAACAGATACAAGAACAAAATTTTTTTGGCGGTTTTATTTGGGGTTTTTCATTTGGAACGCACTAACCACGTGGTGGTTATGGAACGCTACCATTTTTGGGATGTTCTTTGCTATGATGGTAAACAGCTCGCTGATGACATTTGTAGTCATGCTTTGGCGACGTGTAGACAAAAAGCTTGGAAAAAAAGCAGGACATCTATTTTTACCATTTGCTTGGATTTGTTTTGAAAAAATGCATTTGGTTTGGGATTTCTCATGGCCATGGCTCAACATTGGAAATGGTTTTTCCTCACACCCCAACTGGGTTCAATGGTACGAATACACAGGGAGTTTTGGTGGTACACTTTGGATTTGGGCTGTTAACATAGCATGGTATTATGCATTAAAACAATACACTAATACCAAAAAAAAGATTCATTTTTTAAAACCCATTTTACTCATTGGAGTGCCATTAATTTTGTCGTATGTCGTGTTAAACCAATTCACGGCAGAACCAAACGATACGCTCACAGTAACAGTTGTGCAACCTAATATCGATCCATACACTGAAAAATACGAACTTACTTCTGAGGAAATTTATAGAAATTTGCTCTCGCAGATTTCACCCGAACTCCATAAAATACCTAATCTAATTGTTACGCCAGAGACTTATTTTTCAGAAGGTGCTGGTGAAAATTTATCAAAATTTGAACAAAGTGACTTGTATCAAGATTTGCTTGCCTTTTCCACAAAACACAACACCCAATTCCTGCATGGCATTCAATTTTATAACACATACACCCTAGAAAACAAATCCAAAACAGCCAACGACTTGCGAAACGGTGTTTGGGCAGATTTTTATAACAGTGCATTTTTAACGGATAGCACCCATGTTCAGGTTTATCATAAATCTAAACTTGTGGTAGGAGTGGAAACCTTGCCCTATCGAAGTATCGTTGAACCGCTTTTGGGAAATGTAATGCTCGACTTTGGAGGCACATTATACGTTCGAGCAACACAAAACAACCGTGAAGCATTTCCGCTCTACAGTGGTGTAAAGGTTGGTCCCATTATTTGTTACGAGTCGGTGTATGGCGCGTTCGTAACTGAATATGTGCGCGCAGGAGCCACTGTGCTGGCAATAATGACAAATGATGCGTGGTGGGGCAACACCCCTGGGCACAGACAACACTTGGCGTATGCACGCCTGCGAGCTATCGAAACACGAAGACCCATCGTGCGAGCTGCCAATACCGGGATTTCGGGCTTTATTTCTCCTACAGGAGCAGTATATTCACAACTAGAGTACAACACTAAAGGAGTACTAACAAACAACGTAACACCACAATCTAACACAACATTTTATGTACAATACGGAGACTATATTTATCGTATTGGTGCATTTTTATCTGCTTTTATTTTTCTTTTCACATTTGCCCGCAAGAAAAATTGAAATGTTTTGAAAATGAATGATTTAGCTAGAAAAAACTTTTCTCACATCGGCTAAGTGTTGTACTTTTGGTGAGTAATAAATAGCTATGAAGATTTATACCAAAACAGGTGACGAAGGGAATACTTCACTAATTGGAGGGTATCGCGTTTCAAAAAGTGACTTACGTATAGAATCTTATGGAACAGTAGATGAGTTGAATTCTTGGTTAGGGCTGATTGCTGAATATGCGCCTAAAGATCACCTTGCTGAAATTCAAGACATACAGTATCAATTATTTTCTGTTGGAGCGCAACTTGCCAGTAAATCTGACGAACAAAAACGTCCGTTTTCTCCCATTGCCGAGCAAAATATTATCGATTTAGAAAAACACATTGACTATTACGAAGAGCTGCTCCCAAAAATGACACATTTTATCCTACCTGGTGGTTCTAAAGCTTCTGCACAAACCCATATTGCGCGCTGCGTGTGCCGTAGGGCCGAGCGTATTGTGGTGCAACTCAGCCGTGTAGATTTTGTAGACAAACTTCTTTTGGTATATCTCAACAGGTTGTCAGACTACTTATTTTGTCTTGCAAGGGCCTTTACGTTTTGGGAAGAAAAGGAGGAAATAAAGTGGATCCCTAATGCGTAATTTTTTACTTGCACAATTGCAATAAAAAATTATTTTTGCAAGAATTAAAAATTAAGCTTTATGTACTGGACATTAGAACTTGCATCGTATTTAAGTGACGCCCCTTGGCCAGCAAATAAAGATGAACTTATTGACTACGCCATCCGCACTGGTGCGCCGCTAGAAGTGGTAGAAAATTTGCAAGCTATAGAAGAAGAAAGTAGTGAGATTTACGAGACTATTCAAGAAATTTGGCCTGATTATCCCACAGATGAGGATTATCTTTGGAACGAAGACGAATACTAGTGATTCATTGTTTTGATAGCCGTTTTTTGCTTACTTTTGATTTCCTATATTCTTTCCTATGAGTGTATTGAGCGGTATCCTAAAAACCTTTGTAGGCGATAAAGCCAAAAAAGACCTTAAAGGGTTATACCCAATAGTAGCTAAAATTCATCAGGCAGCGCAAGGGCTAAGCAACCTTTCACATGACGAGTTACGTGCCAAAACAGATAACTTCAAACAACAAATTGCTGAAATTCGCAAACCCCTTTACGATGAAATCGACCGGTTAAAAGCCAAGATTGATTCGCTTACTGACGTAGATGAAAAGGAATCGCTTTACACGGATATTGATCGCATTACAACACAAGCCCACGACGAAGTTGCTGCTTATTTAGATAATATACTTCCCGAAGCATTTGCCGTGGTCAAAGAAACCGCAAAACGCTTTAAAGAAAATGAACAATTGCAAGTTAAAGCAACTTCTTTTGATCGTACACTTTCTGCCACTAAATCCAACGTGAAAATTAAAGGCGAGATTGCCATCTGGTCAAATGCATGGGATGCTGCAGGTAAGTCCGTTACATGGGATATGGTACACTATGATGTACAGCTTATTGGAGGTATTGTATTGCATCAAGGAAAAATAGCCGAAATGCAAACAGGAGAGGGAAAAACGCTGGTAGCCACCCTACCCGTTTACCTTAATGCGCTTTCAGGCTCAGGTGTTCATTTGGTAACAGTAAACGATTATTTGGCAAAACGTGATAGTGCTTGGATGGCACCAATTTTTGAGTTCCATGGGTTGTCTGTAGATTGTATAGATTATCACAAACCCAATTCCGAAGCAAGAAGAAATGCGTATAAAGCAGACATTACTTACGGTACCAACAACGAATTTGGTTTTGATTATTTGCGCGACAATATGGCGCATGCTATGGATGATTTAGTTCAACTACCGCACCATTTTGCTATTGTAGACGAGGTAGATTCTGTTTTGGTAGATGATGCCCGAACACCACTTATTATTTCCGGGCCTGTTCCTGACGGCGATAGGCATGAGTTTCAGTCGTTAAAACCTCAAATTTCAGCATTAGTATCGCAACAACGTCAACACCTTACAGCAGTGCTTTCCGAAGCAAAAAAACTAATCAGTACAGGCGACAACAAAGAAGGTGGTCTGTTACTTTTAAGAGTGTATAGAGGATTACCAAAAAACAAAGCACTCATCAAATTTCTAAGTCAGGAAGGCATTCGTCAATTGCTTCAAAAAACAGAAGCTTTTTACATGCAAGACAACAATCGAGAAATGCATAAAGTGGATACCGATTTGTTGTTTGTTATTGATGAAAAAAACAATCAAATAGAACTTACGGACAAAGGCGTTGAATATTTATCCAAAGGCGATGAAGATTCCAATTTTTTTATTCTACCAGACCTTGGTGGAGAAATTTCTGCAATTGAACAAAAAGGGTTAACACCCGAGTTAGAGGCAGCCGAAAAAGAGGTGCTTTTTAAAGAATATAGTATCAAAAGTGAGCGTATTCACAGTATGAATCAACTGCTAAAGGCATACACGCTTTTTGAAAAAGATGTTGCCTATGTAGTAATGGATAATCAAGTGAAAATTGTAGATGAGCAAACTGGTCGAATCATGGATGGCCGTCGTTATTCCGATGGATTGCACCAAGCAATTGAGGCAAAAGAAAATGTAAAAATTGAAGCTGCAACACAAACATTTGCAACCATTACGCTGCAGAATTATTTTCGTATGTACCGCAAACTTGCTGGAATGACAGGTACTGCAATTACTGAAGCAGGTGAGTTTTGGGAAATCTATAAACTAGATGTGGTGGAAATTCCAACCAATAGACCTATTGCGCGTAAAGATGACAACGACCTTATTTACAAAACAAAACGCGAAAAGTACAATGCGGTTATTGAGCATGTCACTACACTTTCTCAAGAAGGGCGTCCTGTACTCATTGGTACTACATCGGTCGAAATTTCGGAATTGCTTAGCCGAATGTTAATCATAAGAAAAGTACCGCACAACGAACTCAATGCCAAGCTACACAAAAAAGAAGCAGACGTGGTTACTGAAGCTGGAAAAGCTAGTGTAGTAACCATTGCTACCAACATGGCAGGGCGTGGAACGGATATTAAAATTAATGATAATGTAAAAAAAGCGGGGGGACTAGCCATTATTGGCACAGAACGTCACGATTCTAGACGTGTAGACCGACAATTGCGTGGACGTGCGGGCCGTCAGGGAGACCCAGGAAGCTCACAGTTTTATGTATCGCTAGAGGATAATTTAATGCGGTTGTTTGGATCTGAACGTATTTCCAAAATGATGGACCGTATGGGACACAAAGAAG
>CBFICG010000109.1:0-4820 GCA_965661025.1 Flavobacteriaceae bacterium
ATAAACAAAATCAAAATAGTGGAGATGTTAATGGTAAACATACCGAGTTACTGACAGAACTTTCGGGTGCTATAGATGCGTTTATTCAAGATGTAAATTCTGATTCATTAGGAGACGATGTAATTGGGCTCACCTTTTCAGAATTTGGTCGAAAAGCAAAACAAAATGGAAACTTGGGTACCGACCATGGTGAAATTGCACCCATGTTTGTTTTTGGAAAACCTGTTAAGGGCGGTGTTTCAGGGGTAAATGTAGATTTAACAGAAGCAACAAGTTCCAACAACTGGCAAATTAAAACAGTACAACACGATTACAGACAAGTATTTGCTACCGTTATGCAAGACTTCTTGGGAGCGGAAAATGCCGTCGTTGACAATGCGTTTTTTGACCACGCAAATACCAAGAGTTTTACTACCGAAAAACTGTCGGATATTGTAAAGTCTTCCCATTACGTTGAGCCGTCCTGTTACGCCTTGACGGCAAATGATGCACCACAAGAAACAATTTGGGCAGTTTATCCAAACCCAGTGTATGACACCCTTCATGTAGGGCAGTTTTCTGATGCTAATGAAGTGAATTACCAGCTTATTGAAACAAGTGGCAGATTAGTATCAAAAGGCACTGTTAACTTAAGCAAAGGATACGGTACACTTGATGTGTCTAATCTCCACCAAGGAGTTTATGTATTGTCTCTTTTTGATGGTATTCGAACTGAAACCAAGAAAATTATTAAAGGTAACGCGTAAGTAGTATTGGCTACTGCCATTAAAAGCCTCAAGTATTAATGATGATTCGGAAAAATTTTGTAGCATATTTCTGCCTTTTTTTGCTTGTAGTAGGGTGTGCGTCTAAAGATGACCAACCTATTTGTTCAAAGTCTTGCCCAACGAACTTTATACTTAATATAGATACCTGTAGTTGTGAAATAAAACCTTGTACAATTTCGTGTGATGAGGGCTACAGCGTAAACGAAGAAAAATGTAATTGCGAGAAAGACCCCTGTACTATTACTTGTGATAGCGGCTATAGCTTGAATCAAGAAACCTGTAGCTGCGAGAAAGATGCTTGTACCATAACATGTGAATCAGGTTATACAAAAAATGAAGAAACTTGTGCATGTGACAAAGACCCAGAGCAAGAAAAATCTATACCACTATGTGAAGGTGTTACACAGCCCACTCCCAAGATGCTTTCAAATGCAACCTCCGAAGAAATAAACGCAAAATGCGGTACTTTTATTGAAGAAAACGGGTTACTAATTATGGAAGCCGAAAACACAACGTCAGACTACTCTTTAGCTGAAAATAAGTGGGTATTCAAAGACGAATCAACAACTGTGGTTGAATCCGGATTTGCAAAAAATAACTGCAACATTGTGTCTAAAGTCATCACCGACCACAAAGGATCAGGGTATTTACGTTTTAATAGTGGTGAGTATTGGAATGCATATAATAACAATCGTGTCCCTGAATTTCAAAAAAACAACAGCTTATCTTATACGTTTAAAATTAAAAACACAGGAAACTATCGATTATTTCTCCGTGCGTTAAAAGCTATTGATGATCGCGAGGAGGAGCCTTGCAGAGGAGATTCATTTAACGATTGCTTTATTAAAATGGAAGGTAACTTTGAGGCAGGAGAAGTATATTCTTCAGCGGATTGTGTAAATACAAACGGCTACGTTCCCCCTACAAAATACATGCTTAATGATTTTAAAAAATTTTTTGGTGCATCTAATCAAAAATGGACTACTACAGGAAAGCTTGATAATCATAGCACAAAACCTTGGGCGATCTACGAATTAAAAGCCGGGCAAACCTATACACTTACCATTTCAGGAAGATCGAATAATTATATGATTGATAGAATTATGCTTGTTGACCTTCATAAATACAATTACAACCAATTTAATAATTACCTCAACAATGCTGTGCAAAACAGTTGTGAGTAAAACCTCATGATTGATTTTAAAAACGTATCTCAAATCACGCTGTTTTTTATCCTTAGTATTGCTGCATCTTGCAAAAGTGCAACCGATGTAATAGATGATCAAAACCCAACCATTGAATGTCCATCCTCAATGCTTGTAACCATTGCATCAACTGCAAATAACACTATTGTTTATTTCGATATGCCGCAGGCAAAGGATAATATTTCGACAGTAAGTTTAAAGCAAATAAGCGGAATCCGATCAGGCGAAGCTTTCCCTTTGGGGACCACAACCAACACATTCTTGGCAAAAGATGCCGCTGGAAATACAGTCCAATGTAGTTTTGATGTGATAGTTGAACGGAAAAAACAAACGGGAAGTCAACCTTATTTTATTGAAGGAGATCCAACACCAAATGGGAAAAAATGGGAAAAAGTAGAAGTCCTTTCTGATGAATTCAACACCAACACTTTTGATGATACAAAATGGCATCGGGATCCTGCTACGGATCCATTTGGCTGGTATGGAAGGGCTCCAGCCCTTTTTGAATCGGATAATGTTTCTGTAAAGAATGGAAACTTACATGTACGTGTCGAAAAATTTGATACCCCAAAAACAGTAAACAACAAATCCTGGACGCACGGAGGTGCGATTTTGCGTTCTAAGCAAAAGGCAAAGCACGGCTATTATTACGAGACAAAAATGAAGGCCAACAGTACTGTTATGTCCTCTACCTTTTGGATTGCATTTCCTGCAAACTGCAATACTGGACCACTTCGAAAATTAGAATTAGATATTCAAGAATGTGTTGGGCGGGTTACCGACAAAACGCATAGCTGGGCAAAAGAGTGGGCAAATATCTACCATTCCAATACGTGGAGACACAATAGATCCTGTGATACAGAAATTGACAAATCTGTAAATGCTCCAGCTAAAAAAATCTTAAGTGAAAAAAATAATTCCCGTTATTTTGTGTATGGCTGTTGGTGGAAATCTCCTACAGAAATGTTATTCTTCCTTGACGGTAAATTTGTGTACAAAATTACGCCTCCCACGGCGTTTGATTTAGAAGGGCATATTACTATGGCTATAGAAACTTACGACTGGAATCCTATAGATGGTGATGAACTTTTCAATAACGGTTCAGCAGATGAACTAACCACAAAATACGATTGGGTAAGGGTTTGGAAATTAGCAGACTGACTTTTTTGATTTCCCTCCCCTAACCAAAGTGAATCCTATTTCCCTTTTGGGTATAGGTTTAAAGTATACGGATATACCTTAGGCGGGTTTTTGCCTCTTGCAAAACTAATCCCCTTTTTCCATTGGATACGCAACTGTTCCACTATGTTCTGGAGTTCAGGGTTGTGAATTTTGTTATGTAGCTCTGAAGGATCCTCTTGCAAGTTATATAATTCTTCGTATACAGGCTGCTCTCCCCTAAGAGGGCGTTCTACCAAATCCCGATAAACAGCAATATCTGGAGTATAAATACCGTACAACATCTCATTTACTTTAATTTTCATTTCTTTGGCATATGCTATTTTCTTGGCTGCTGAAAATGTATTGTTTTTATAGTACCTAATATATTTCCATGTTTTGTTTTGAATGGATTCGCACAGTGGATTGCCAAAATGTGTCGACCATAAATTTTCCGTATACAGATAATCTCTGACTTCACTTTTAGCTCCATAAACTATTGGCTTTAAGTTTTTGCCTTGAAATGTTTTAGGGGTGGGAATAGCAGCATAAGAAAGTATAGTTGGTGCAACATCAATGGTTTGAACCAAGGCATCACTTTTGGTTCCACGTTGTTTTTTAGGCGCATTTGGATCATAAATAATAAACGGCACATGTGTCACTTGCTCATAACAAAGTGCTTTTCCACCCAACCCATATTGTCCACCAAACAAACCATGATCAGACGTGAAAATGATGACCGTGTTTTTGTGAAGGTTTAATTTTTTAAGTTTCGCTACAATATTTCCCACTACGCCATCAATACCAGTCATGGCTTGAAGCTGGCGAGTATAACGCTCTTTTATGGTTTCTGGTGTATCAACATAGTCATAACCTGTTTGTCTATCTTCTGCACGGAGTAATTCTGGAGGGAGTTTGGGGCTAACAATATCTGCTTTTGCAACATAGTTTGGGTGAAGTGGAATATCTATATCTCTGTAAAGGGTTTTATACGTTTCACTGTCACTTGCTCTGCTTTCCATACTACTGGTTCCTGCCCCATGGGGCAAGTTGAAATTAATAGAAAGCATAAATGGTTTTTCTTTAGGTCTGTTTTCAATAAAGTGAATTGCTCCTTTTAGCTTTCGTGCATTGGGGTCTAAAAATGCATCCACAGACTCATTAATTATTTCCGCTTGGGTATCGAATAAAGCGTCCTTAAATATAGTGTGTTGTTCTTTGGGATAAAATCGCAAATGTCCATGAGCTGCATACCAATAATCAAAGCTTTTTTCCATTACACCACTTTGATAACCTCCACGACCTATAGGCGCGTGATTTTTTCCAATCCATCCCGTATAATAGCCGTTTTTTCGCATAATAACGGGGTATGATCGCTCCCATGCCGCATCAGAAACGCTTGTCCCTGAATTAAAATTCACCCCATGGGTACGCTCGAACTGGCTCAATAAAATAGAAACCCTACTAGGTGTACAAATAGCACTTGTAACATGAGCATTATTAAATAAAATCCCCTCTTGTGCAAGTTTGTCTATGTTAGGTGTCTGAACAATTTTATTTCCAGTTACCCCTAATAAATTATAGGACTGATCGTCGGTGAGAATAAAAATAATATTTGGCCGCTCTTGACCAATCCCCAAAAAACTCATAAGCAATACAATTAATATCGCTGTTGTATGAGTGCTATAAT
>CBFICG010000110.1:0-4770 GCA_965661025.1 Flavobacteriaceae bacterium
TGTAGTCGCAAAACCTTTAATGGGTCCAGTTCCAAAAATAAATAAGATAAATGCCGTGAGACCTGTAGTAATATTTGCGTCTAAAATAGAAGACAAGGCATTTTTGAATCCATCGGATACGGCTTGCTTTTGACCTTTCCCTTTGGCTAGTTCCTCACGAATACGTTCAAAAATAAGTACGTTAGCATCTACTGACATACCGATAGTGAGTACAATACCTGCAATACCAGGAAGTGTAAGTACTGCACCAAGTCCAGCAAGTATACCAAAAATCAATACAATGTTCAATGTAAGTGCAACGTCGGCGTATAGGCCAGCGCGGCCGTAATAAAAAATCATCCACGCCAATACCAACAAAAGTGCAATTACAAAGGAATTAATGCCACTTTCAATTGCTTCTTGACCAAGTGATGGGCCGACAATTTCAGACTGAATAATTTCAGCAGCAGCTGGAAGTTTTCCCGCACGTAGGACATTTGCTAAATCAATCGCTTCGTTAAGCGAAAACTGACCTGAAATTTCAGAGCGTCCACCCGCAATAGCCCCTTTAGAAACGCCTGGTGCTGAATATACCACATCATCTAAAACAATAGCAATATTACTTCCCTCGCGGAATGCTTTACCTGTCATATCCTCCCAAATACGTGCTCCTTTTCCATTCATTTGCATGGAAACAGCAGGGGCACCAAGCTGGTCATAGGTTTGTGCAGCATCCACAATTACGCTACCACTTAATGGTGGCTCATTGGATCTATTTGCTTTAATCACATACAAATCAACCAAATCCGTTTCGGCGTTGGGAATTCCCCATAAAAACTTGGTAAAACGCAAATCAGCAGGAAGTAATGCACGGACATCGGAGCGGTTTATATAATCTTCCAAAATGGGCTGGTCTTTTGCATTAACTTGCAACAGTACCGGACCTCCAGCATAACCTGCTCCTTTTACATAATCAAAAATGGGGTTTATAACTGTACTTATAGAATCTTGCTGCGCAGAAACATCTGAAAGTAAGTCATCAATTTCTGAAGCTTCTTCAGTAGCAGTTTCTTTTTCAGAAGCTACAATCGTTTTCAGCAATTCGTTGGCTTGTGCCAAAAATGTACCATAGGATTGATTTGATGCTGTTTCCCAAAACTCTAATTGAGCAGTACTCTGCAAAAGATTTTTTACTCGTTCCACATCTCTAGCGCCAGGCAATTCTACCAGAATACGTCCCGAATTTCCCAAACGCTGAATATTAGGTTGGGTAACTCCAAATTTATCAATACGCTTACGTAGCACCTCAAATGCAGAAACAATAGAAGCATCTATTTTTTTACGAATAATAGGTTGTACCTCCTGATCGGACATATTAAAGTTGATATCGTCGCTGAGTGTACGATTAGCAAAAATATCAGGACTTGCAAGCTTTGAATCCCCTTTTAGAGCATCAAAAGCATCAAAAAAGCTTTCCACATACGTTTGGTCAGAAGATTTTTGCAAGGCATCAGCGTCTTCCAAAGCACGATTAAACAATGGATTTCGAGAGTTTTCTGCCAACCCTTTTAGGATGTCTTTTACAGAAACTTGCAAAATAACATTGATACCCCCTTTAAGGTCAAGTCCCTTGTTGAGTTCGCGGTCTTTTGCGGTGCCATAAGACGTGTATCCAAATACAGTTTCGTTGGAAATGGAATCCAAATAATCTCGTTCAGCAATATCCACAAGAGCAAAATAGTTTGCATCATCGGGGTTTACCGATGCTTGTGCAAACGTCTTTGCGTCTGACTCAATCTTGGAGGTTACAAAGGTGAATGATAGTTGATATAGGCTGACAAGGCCAAACAAAACGGCAAAAAGTCTGATAAGTCCGTTATTCTGCATGATAAAGAATTTAGTGTCGTATATGAGACGAGCAAATATAACGTATCCGCCCAGATTAACAAATACCTAATTATATGGGTAAAAAATTAGGACAGTATACTATCAAGTGCTGCATTCATGGTACGAACAGCAGCAGCACTTTTATCAAATGTTGCTTGTTCTTCTTCGTTCAGATGTACATCTACGATAGATTCCCAGCCGTTACGTCCAATAACACATGGCACACCAATACAAATGTCGTCTTGATTATACTCCCCTTCAAGATAAACTGAACAAGGAATAATACGTTTTTGATCGTTCAAAATACTATCTACCAAATAGGCAACAGAAGCGCCAGGAGCATACCACGCCGATGTTCCTAACAGTTTTGTAAGCGTTGCACCACCTACCATGGTATCTGCAGCAACTTGCTTTAATGCGTCATCTCCCAGTAAAGTAGCAACAGGGATTCCATTGTATGAAGCCAATCGCGTAAGTGGTATCATGGTTGTATCGCCATGACCACCGATTACCATGCCATGGATATCGTTTGCGGGCTTATCCAAAGCAAGCGATAGATAGGTTTTGAATCGTGAGCTATCCAGTGCGCCACCCATACCAATAATGCGATTTTTAGGTAACCCCGTTTTTTTCAACGCCAAATAGGTCATGGTGTCCATTGGGTTTGAAACCACCACAATAATGGCATTTGGAGAATTAGCCAAGATATTTTCTGAGACAGATTGAACAATTCCTGCGTTGATTCCGATAAGTTCTTCACGCGTCATGCCGGGCTTACGCGGAATACCAGACGTGATAACTACTACATCGCTGTTGGCCGTTTTGGTGTAATCGCTTGTGGTACCAACAATTTTTGTGTTAAAGCCAAGCGTTGTGGCAGTCTGCATCATATCAAGCGCTTTTCCTTCTGCAAATCCTTCTTTGATGTCAAGCAAAACAACTTCGCTGGCAATACGCTGGGTAGCAATAGCATCAGCGCAAGTGGCGCCTACATTTCCGGCGCCTACAATAGTAACTTTCATTTGTTTGTAATTTTGGTGTAGCAAAAATAGGGCTTGAACGCCAATACTAAAAGATTAGGCGTCGATATTTGCGTAGATAGCATTCTTTTCAATAAACTCCCTTCTTGGTGGCACTTCATCGCCCATAAGCATAGAGAAAACACGGTCTGCCTCTCCTCCATTATCTATGGTAACTTGACGCAGGGTTCTAAATTCTGGGTTCATGGTAGTGTCCCAAAGCTGTTCTGCATTCATTTCCCCTAACCCTTTATAACGCTGCACTGATGCCCCCTGACCAAACTCTTGAACCAATCTATCGCGTTGGTCGTCATCCCAAGCATATTGTTTTTTTGTGCCCTTTTTAACTAAATAAAGTGGTGGGGTGGCAATATACACGTAACCGTTCTCGATAAGCTCACGCATGTAACGGAAAAAGAAGGTCAAAATAAGTGTTGAAATGTGACTTCCATCCACGTCGGCGTCACACATAATTACAATTTTATGGTAGCGCAACTTCTCCATATTTAGTGCTTTGGCATCCTCTTCAGTACCTATAGTTACGCCCAATGCTGTGTAGATGTTTCGAATTTCTTCATTCTCAAAAACCTTGTGTTGCATCGCTTTTTCCACATTAAGGATTTTACCGCGCAATGGTAAAATGGCTTGAAAGTTTCGATCACGTCCTTGCTTTGCAGTTCCCCCTGCAGAGTCTCCCTCTACAAGAAATACCTCACACAAATGCGGATCTTGTTCTGAGCAATCGGATAGTTTTCCAGGCAATCCTCCACCGCTCATAACGGTTTTACGCTGTACCATTTCGCGAGCCTTACGTGCAGCATGTCTCGCTTGGGCTGCTAAAATCACTTTTTGGACAATGGATTTGGCATCATTAGGATGCTCTTCCAAATAGTTTTCTAACATTTCTGAAACCGCCTGGGAAACCGCAGCACTAACCTCTCGGTTTCCTAGTTTTGTTTTGGTTTGCCCTTCAAACTGTGGCTCGGCAACCTTGACCGAAACAATTGCTGTGAGTCCTTCACGAAAATCATCTCCCGATATTTCAAATTTGAGCTTGTCGAGCATACCAGATGCATCTGCGTATTTTTTTAAAGTTGTTGTCAAACCACGTCTAAAACCAGAAAGATGTGTACCCCCCTCGTGAGTGTTTATGTTGTTTACATAAGAATGTAAATTTTCTGTAAATGAAGTATTGTAAATCATAGCCACTTCAACAGGAATGTCATTTTTCTCACCTTCCATGGAGATGACGTCAGCAGTTATGGGTTCTCGGTTGGCATCTAAAAAGCGAATAAATTCTTTTAATCCTTCTTCGGAATGAAATAACTCCCCAACAGACTCCCCTTTATCATCTTTTTGCCTGTGGTCTGTTAATTGAATTTTAATACCCTTATTCAAAAAAGCCAGTTCTCGCATTCGATTGGCAAGGGTTTCGTAGTTGTATTCTATGGTTTGCGTGAAAATTGAACGGTCGGGTAAAAAAGTAACTAAAGTACCTGTTTTGGTAGACTCGCCCACTGTTTTAACAGGATATTGGGCCTTTCCGAGTTCATATTCTTGTTCCCATATTTTGCCGTCACGAAAAACGGTAGCTTTTAGGTTTTGTGAAAGGGCGTTCACACACGACACACCTACGCCGTGTAGTCCACCCGATACTTTATAGGAATCTTTATCAAATTTACCTCCAGCACCAATTTTAGTCATGACTACTTCAAGAGCAGAAACGCCTTCTTTTTTGTGCATGCCTACGGGAATTCCACGTCCGTTATCTTCAACAGTAATAGAGTTATCCTGATTGATTTGGACCGAAATAAGGTCACATTGTCCAGCCAGTGCCTCGTCTATGTAATTGTCTACAACTTCATAAACAAGGTGGAGTAATCCG
>CBFICG010000111.1:0-4715 GCA_965661025.1 Flavobacteriaceae bacterium
CTGATAGAGTTTGGAAAGCTTACGAACCGTTTCATTGTGGAACTCCTCAGGGTTTGGTGCTTTGTGAAAATATAAATATCCACCAAAAACCTCATCAGCACCCTCGCCAGAGAGAACCATTTTAATCCCCATAGATTTAATCACTCTAGCGAGTAGATACATAGGAGTTGATGCGCGAACGGTAGTTATATCATAGGTTTCCAGATGATAGATTACATCTTTAATGGCATCCAATCCTTCTTGAACCGTAAAAGTCACTTCGTGGTGCACTGTTCCAATTTTATCGGCAACCACTTGCGCAGCAGCTAAATCAGGTGATCCCTCTAAACCAATGGAGAAAGAGTGTAGCTGTGGCCACCATGCCTCTTGTTGATCATCAGCTTCAATACGGGTTTTTGCAAATTTCTTGGCTAACGCAGATGTAATAGACGAATCTAACCCACCTGAAAGCAATACACCATAAGGCACGTCGCTCATCAATTGGCGGTGTACAGCATCTTCCAGTGCTTTTCCTAAATCTTCAATACTAGTTGGGTTGTCTTTGACTGCTTCAAAATCTTCCCAATCACGGATGTACCAGCGCTGTGGTTCGTCGTCTTTTTCAGTCATATAATGTCCTGGAGGAAAAACCTCAATGGTATGGCAAACTCCTTCTAAGGCTTTAAGCTCTGATGCCACATAACGCGTACCATTATGATCGAATCCATAATAGAGCGGAATAATACCCATGTGATCTCGTGCAATAAGGAAACTTTGAGCTGCAACATCGTAAACAACAAAGCCAAAAATGCCGTTTAAGTCATCTAAGAAACCACTACCCTTCTGCTGATACAACGCCAAGATAACCTCGCAATCAGAGCCTGTTTGGTATGCGTAATCGGGTGTTGATGTACGAAGTTCGCGGTGGTTGTATATTTCCCCATTAGCAGCTAAAACCAAGTTTTTGTTAGCGCTGTAGAGCGGCTGCCGGCCAGAAGTTGGATCAACAATAGCTAAGCGTTCATGTGCCATTACTGCATAATCGTCGGCATGAATACCACTCCAATCGGGACCGCGATGGCGAATTTTTTTTGACATTTCAAGAAGCTGCATACGAAGCTCAGCAGCTGGTTGCTTTATATCTAAGGCACATACTATTCCACACATAGTTTAAATTTTGATGCAAATTTGTGTTTTTTATTTTTATTATAAACTATTATTTCTTTTTTTAATATAAATATTAAACATATTTTATATATTTAATTTAATAATTAAATTAAATACTAAACTCAAATGCCGATATAGTTTAACTCCTTCTAAAAACATGCTTACTTTTGAAGTAAATATGAGTTCATCAATAATTACAATTGAAAATGCAAGCATCAGCCAACACAAAAAAGTGGTGTTGAAGGATGTTTCACTTGAAATTGAGGAAGGAGCGTTTGTGTACTTTATTGGCAGAACCGGAAGCGGAAAGAGCAGTTTGATTCGTACCTTATATGCAGCGCTACCACTGTCAACAGGGGAAATCACCATTTGCAATACCGCACTTGTATCACTTAAGAAAAGGCACATCCATAAGCTCAGAAGGAAGCTTGGTATTGTGTTTCAAGACTTTAAACTACTTCCTGACCGAAATGTAGGGCAAAACTTGGCCTTTGTGCTACGTGCCACAGCTTGGAAGGATAAAGAAGCGCGCAATGCTAGAATAAATGAAGTATTGACGCTAGTCGGTTTGGAAGGTAAAGAAAAGCGTTACCCACAAACCTTATCGGGTGGCGAACAACAACGGCTATCTATCGCTCGAGCACTGCTTAACAACCCAAAAGTACTTCTTGCTGATGAGCCTACAGGAAACTTAGATCCAATTACCCGCTGGGAAATTATGGAAGTGTTGCTTGAAATAAATACTAAAGGGACTACTGTTTTAATGGCTACGCACGACTTTAGCATTATCCAAAAATATCCTGGAAAGACATTTAAATGCGAAGCGGGTAAGGTGTCTGAAGTTATGGTTAAGAGTTAGCAGACTCTATCAGTTCTTTCCACTGGATTTTAATGTTTTCAAAAGATAAATGCTGCACTGATTCTATAGCATTAGCCTTGCATTTTTTATACAACACCTTGTCGTCATGCATCCTTTTGATAGCTGTTGTCAGATTTTGGACATTACCGTTTTCCACAAGCAATCCATTATGTTCATGCTGTATAATTTCTGAAGGTCCTGTTGGGCAATCATACGAAATGACTGGGGTTCCGCAAGCCAAAGCCTCTATTAGCACCATGGGGAATCCTTCAAATTCACTAGCTAAAATGAAAAATTTAGCTTTTGTAAAGTATTTAAATGGATTATGTTGGAAACCTTTAAAATGAACAAATGCTTCGCATTGTAATTCCCGAGTCAAGGCCATAAGCTGTGTTTTTACTGCTCCATCGCCCAAAATTAGTAGATGGACGCCTGCCTGTTGCAAACCCGATGCTGCATAAGCCTCAATAATATGATTAAAGCGTTTGATGTTATCATCCATCCTACCCGCTGCAACTACAAAAGGCTTATCCATTATGACACTTTCTTGCTTTAGATTATTGATGTGATCAAAGTCAATAGGGTTTTTAATATTTATAGCATTCGCGTACCCGAGATCTTTTAAGCTTTTTGAGATTAGGTCTGAGACCGATACTAACGCAAAGGCCTGCTTGTAAAATGTGCCAAAAACAAACCAAGGTTTTGGAATATACTTGTTTAATAATGGCAGGTGAACTGTAAGAATAGTATGTTTAACTAAGTTGAAAATACAGAAATGAAAAATAAGTTCAATCCAAAAAATACGCCTAGACCTAAAATCAATTACAAAGTCATACTTTCCCTTTTTTATGGATTTATAGAGTGTCAAAAAAGAAGCAATAAGTGACAAAAAAACGATGCTACTTTTTTTGCTGTGACCAAGATGCAGATAGGTACCTTTAAATGGGAAATTTTGATTTGGGTAGGCGGCAAAAATAGCAACATCATAACCAAGGTCAGACAGCAAAATGGAGACTACTGAAGCTACTCGTTCAGCACCGCCATTCCCTAAGGAGGGTGTTATAATTGCAATGCTTACTTTTGACATCGTTTAAAGAGACTAATTTTTAATGAAATTATCTGTACACATACTTACTTATAACAGCGAAAGATACATCAAAGATGCGTTAGATTCTGTACTTCGCCAAAAAACAACGTTCCCATTTGAAATAGTTGTTGGAGATGATGCCTCTACAGACAAAACATACGACATTCTTACATCTTATAAAGAAAAACATAACTCGATAAAACCAATACAAAACAAAGAAAATTTAGGGATTTTAAAGAACTTTAAATCAACACTCGATAGTTGTAAAGGTGAATATATATTTGATTTGGCAGGTGACGACTGGCTGTCTGATGAAAATGCCCTGCAGATATTGGTTGACGCACTTGACCAAAACCCGACCTACAGTTTTGTTGATTCTGGGTATGATGTTTTTTTTGAATACAGAAACAAAACTAGGGGCTTCCACAATAAAAAGATTTTGAATAAGGCTACATATGCAAAACACGTTCAGACAATAGGCTCTCCTACACTTGGGTGTTGTTTTCGAAAAAGCGCATTGGAACAATTCGTTGATTTTGACCGTTACATCAAAATGGGATTTAAAATAGAGGATTATCCCATTTTAACAGACTTAACACAAAATTGCGACTTTGGTTTTGTACACAAGTCATTGGTGAACTATAGAATTCACAAATCTTCTTACTCCAGTAATTTTCATGATTTTTTAGATATGAAAATGTTTTTTGCAAATAAGTATAACTACACTTCAAAAGCAATCTTTACCATTCAAGAAAATTACTTTCACACAAAATTAGTTAATGCGAGTGTTCACTTTAAAACTACAGATGGAAAAATTGCTTTTAAAAACTTACGTAATAAAAGGCTTTTACATTATGTATTATACCTATCATCACAATTCCGTTTGTTTTATAAAATACTATGGACGCTCAGAAGATGTAGTATTTAATCTGAACTCCTCCCAATCTCTTATATAATCTTCTTCCACGTACTCTTCCGAGGCCAACACCAAACATACGGCACCTGCCGAAAAATTACGCAACTCACGCCAAACCATAGTCGGAATAAGAACGCCTTTTGCTGGATTGTGTAAGGGCACTGATATTTCATTTTTACCATCTTTTAAGACCAGCTCAAAACTTCCGCTCAAGGGAACAATAAGTTGAAGCAAATTTTTATGTGCATGACCCCCGCGCTCACTCCCGCTTGGCACATCATACAAATAATAAACTCTTTTAATCTCAAAAGGCAGTTTACTGTTCTCTAAAACAGCTAGGTTGCCTCTTGGGTCTTTAATACTTGGTATATCAATCCACGCTACTTCCATCTTAGCTGAATAATTTTTTACGCAATAAAAATACAACCAAAACCAAACATCCAAAATATCTGGCAGCGTTTGCCATAACAACACCCTCAATTCCAAAAGGTTCAATCCAATACAAACTAAGACCTATAAGTACAGAAAAAGAGAATAATTCCACGATAACGTAATCAATTAAACGCTTTTTGGCTACCAAATAATATCCAAATACAAGAAATACAACACGAAACCAATCTGCGATTAGTTGCCATTTAAACAGTGCTGTTATGGGTGTAAAGTCTGACGAATAAAGTAATGTAGTAATAGGAGAGCGAAGGACATAC
>CBFICG010000112.1:0-4683 GCA_965661025.1 Flavobacteriaceae bacterium
ATCGGTGTGCGGAATTGTCGTGTATTTCATATTTATATTGCAAGCGTTACGCCAACAGGGCAGTGGTCAGAGTGGACTGCTTGGGGAAGAATAAATGCACGTTCAATGTTTTTTTTCAGTGGTTCAGAAACCATGGCGTAATCAATGCGCCATCCCTTATTGTTTGCACGTGCATTGGCGCGATAGCTCCACCAACTGTAGTGATGCGGCGCTTTATTTAAATAGCGAAACGAATCCACAAAACCGCTATGAATAAAGCCGTCTAACCAAGTGCGTTCTTCGGGCAAAAAGCCCGAAACCTTTGCATTGCGCACCGGATCGTGAATGTCTATCGCTTCATGGCAAATGTTGTAATCGCCACAAATGACCAAATTGGGCAATTCCCTTTTTAGATGGTCTATATATGACTGAAAATCGTCCATGTAGGTAAATTTATACGCCAATCGGTCGGGGTTGGTTCCAGATGGTAAATACAAACTCATTACTGAAATGGCATCAAAATCTACGCGCAAATTGCGTCCTTCGTTATCCATATAATCTATACCTGTGCCGTAAGCAACATGGTTGGGTTTTTGTTTACATAAAATAGCCACTGAACTATAGCCCTTTTTTTGTGCCGAAAACCAATAATGATATGGGTAGCCTGCTTTTTCAAAAACCGTAAGATCAATCTGCTCAGGACGGGCTTTGGTTTCTTGAAGGCAAAGTACATCTGGCGAGGACGCCTTAAGCCAATCCAAAAAGCCCTTGTTAAGCGCGGCACGAATACCGTTTACGTTATATGAAATAATTTTCATGGGGGCTAAAATACAAACTAATGGCACAAATTTTTTTATCTTTGATAGAACTAAATCTAATTATCATGAATAAATTATTTATTATCTCATTTATTTTATTGGGGATGTTTTGTAGCCGTGCGCAAGAAGAGGAAGAAATTTCCAAAGTTGAAGTAATAAATCTATTTAAAGAGGTTGATTTTTCCGAAAAAAATGAGATTCGGCTCAATGCGCTTGACTTGATTGTACACCCTTCTTTAAGTTTAAGTTACGAAAGGCTTTTAAACCACACCAATGGGTATGGCCTATCGGTATTTGCTAATTTTGGGGATGACGACACCACATATCAAAACTTTAACGTTACGCCTTATTACCGTTTTTATTTTTTAAACAGAAAAGACTATGGAGCTAGCGGATTATTTGTGGAGGTGTTTAGCTCTTTTTCCTCTGTGAATTTTCATAATTATTGGTATGGTGATGGAAATAAAAATGAAAACGAGTTTCAATTTTCTATGGGTGTAGGTCTCGGGAAAAAGTGGGTTAATCGAAATAGATTTTCTTTTGAAACATTTGTTGGTGTTGGACGCTACTTCATCGACAGAGATACGGACAACTACTCCCATCCAGATGCCCACGGGCGTTTTGGGATAGCTATCGGAAAACGCTTTTAGCAATTAGCCAACCACTTTTGAAAGGCAACCGCTTTGTTGATTGTTGCTTTTGCCTCAGTCATAGTCAAACGTTCTTGCGCCATGCTGTCGCGATGGCGTAGTGTTACCGTTTGATCTTCAAGTGTTTGGTGATCAACAGTAATGCAAAAAGGCGTTCCAAGGGCATCTTGGCGGCGGTAACGCCGGCCCACAGCATCCTTTTCATCGTAGGCAACTACCATATCCCATTTCAAATCATTGACAATGTCTTTGGCAATTGCTGGTAAGCCATCTTTTTTCACGAGAGGCAACACGGCTACTTTGGTAGGTGCAACCACAGCGGGCAAGCGCAACACCGTTCTAGTTGAACCATCCTCTAAGGTTTCTTCTTGCAATGCATGTGAAAATACCGCCAAAAACAATCGGTCTAAACCAATGGAGGTTTCCAACACATAAGGCACATAGTTTTCTTGTCGTTCCGGATCAAAGTATTGCAACTTTTTACCTGAGAATTTTTCGTGGCTCCCAAGGTCAAAGTCGGTGCGGGAATGAATCCCCTCCAACTCCTTAAATCCAAATGGGAAACGAAATTCAATATCACATGCTGCATCCGCGTAGTGTGCTAGTTTTTCGTGATCATGAAACCTGTAATTTTCTTCCCCAAGCCCCAGCGAATGATGCCATTTTAATCGGGTTTCTTTCCAATATGCATACCATTCTTTTTGAGTTCCCGGTGGTATAAAAAACTGCATTTCCATTTGCTCAAACTCACGCATGCGGAAAATAAACTGGCGTGCTACAATTTCGTTTCGGAACGCTTTACCTGTTTGGGCTATACCAAACGGTAATTTCATGCGCCCCGTTTTTTGAACATTTAAAAAGTTTATAAAAATGCCTTGCGCAGTTTCAGGTCGTAAATACAATTCAGTAGCCGTTTCTGCAGAGGCCCCCAACTTTGTGCCAAACATCAAGTTAAATTGCTTTACTTCCGTCCAGTTTTTTGACCCTGATACAGGACATACAATCTCTAATTCTTCGATTAGAGCTTTAACGTCTGCCAAATCTTCGTTTTCCAAGGATTTACCCAAGCGCTTTAAAATGACATCGCCTTTTTCTTTGTAGTCCAAAACGCGCGGATGGGTGCTTAAAAATTGCTCTTTGTCAAATGCATCGCCAAAACGCTGAGCAGCTTTTTTTACTTCCTTCTCAATTTTTGCATCTAGCTTTCCTACATAATCTTCTACCAATACATCGGCACGGTAGCGTTTTTTTGAATCTTTATTATCAATGAGTGGATCATTAAAAGCATCTACGTGCCCAGAAGCTTTCCACGTAGTAGGGTGCATTAAAATGGCAGCGTCTAATCCAACAATATTTTCGTTGAGCTGCACCATAGCTTTCCACCAATAGTCGCGCAAGTTTTTTTTCAGGGCAACGCCTTGTTGGCCGTAGTCGTAAACGGCACTAAGTCCGTCGTAAATTTCACTAGAAGGAAATACAAACCCATACTCCTTGGCATGGGATAATACTTTTTTAAACAAATCTTGATCTGCCATGGCGCAAAAATAGGATAAGTTTACTAATTTACACCGTGCCTTAATCAGAACCTTGCCCCATGCTGAATGATTTACTCGCTGTTTGGTTTCCACAATGCTGTTTGAACTGTAAGCAACTTCTTGCTTCAAAGCAAAAATGGCTTTGTTTGAGTTGCTCTTCGCAACTTCCAAAAACCTATTTTGAACATGAGGAAAATAACGCATTAAAAGTATTATTGCGTCAATCGCTACCCGTGGAGAGTGCTTATGCGCCTTTTTATTTTTTGCAGCACTCACCCATTCAAACGCTACTGCATGCGCTAAAATATCAAGGAAAAAAGAATATCGCTGACTGGATTGCACAACAAAGTGTACAACTTATACCCAAAAACCTTTTTGTACTACAATGCGATGGCGTAATCCCCGTACCGCTTCATCCGTCCCGAGAACGTAAAAGAGGCTACAATCAAGTAACTGGCTTTGGGCAATACTGGGCAACACGCTTGGGAGTACCATATTTAGACCATATTTTGTTGCGGAAAAATAAAACCAAAATTGGTACATATGTCTCGTCAAACACGCTGGAAAGAAGTAAAAAACGCCTTTTTGGCACGTACAAATAAAGCCTATAAACACCTGTTATTGGTTAACGATGTAATTACAACAGGTGCCACCTTAACTGCTTGCGGAAATGCTTTGCTTAACAACGCTTGCGCTAAAATTTCGGTTATGGGAATGGCATATGCGCAAAACATTCTTCCGTAAGCAAGAAAATAGTCGTTATTTTGTGTAATGCTTAAACGGTTTTTATTTGCACTATTGATTTGCAGTGTGTTTGTGCAATGCGCACGTCGTGGCTCACCCACTGGCGGTCCTAAAGACGAAACCCCACCTGTGATGCTACGTGCTGACCCCCCACAACAATCTGTGCAATTTAAAAAAGACCGTATCCGTATTTATTTTGATGAATACATAAAACTAAAGGACTTAAACGACCAATTGGTCGTTTCGCCACCATTAGAGCAAACCGCTTATGTGATTTCGCCACAAAGTCAAGCCGCAAAATATGTTGAAATCGAATTTTTGGATTCGCTTACGCCAAATACGACTTTCACTTTTAATTTTGGGGAGAGTGTAGTAGACAACAACGAAGGCAATCCGTTTTCGTTTTTTTCTTATGTGTTTTCTACGGGTGCTAGCATAGATTCACTAACCTTAAGAGGCAGTATTTCGGATGCTATTGATCGTTCACCCGAATCCTTTGTTTCGGTAATGCTTTTCCCTGTAGATAGTGCCTATACCGATTCGGTGATATACAAAAATAAACCCCTTTACTACACCAATACACTCGACAGCCTGACGGCGTTTTTAATGCCCAATCTGAAAGCGGGTGATTATCTTTTAGCCGCTGTAAAAGATGTATCCAAAAACTATGTTTTTGACCCTTCGGTAGATAAAATTGATGCTGTTCCTCACATAATTACATTGCCAAACGATAGTTTGTTTGAGCTATCGCTTTTTAAAGAAGATCCTGCATTTGCTTTCGGTAAGGCCTTTCAAGCAGGAAAGCAGCGTGTGGGTTTTGGAATTACAGGAACTGATGCCATTTCTATTGAACTAAACGAGGAAGTTAGCGATAGCTTTGCCTATGTAGTGTCGCGTGACCGCAAAACAGATTCGATTTATTATTGGTATAAAGGAATTGATACCGATTCATTGCGG
>CBFICG010000113.1:0-4582 GCA_965661025.1 Flavobacteriaceae bacterium
TAATCGTGTTTTTTTATCCGCGTGCAAATACGCCCGGGTGTACGGCAGAAGCGTGTAACTTAAACGATAATTACGCGGCGCTTCAAGCCGAAGGTTACGAATTGTTGGGGGTAAGTGCCGATTCTGTTAAGAAGCAAGCAAGCTTTGCTGAAAAGTATGGATTTTCTTATCCGCTTTTGGCAGATGAAGAACACGTTGCTATTAAGGCATTTGGCGTATGGGGGCCAAAAAAATTTATGGGTAAAGAATTTGAAGGGATTCATCGCACTACGTTTGTCATTGACCAAACAGGAACAATTGTACGCGTGATAAGTAAAGTCAAAACCAAAGACCACGCTGCCCAAATATTAGAAGGATAACTCGCTAGGAAGACTTGTAACCAAATAGCTTTTTGCTTTTTATCAGCTTTGAAACACCAGGCGGAAGCTTGTTTTCCCAGCCGCTTTCGCCTGCGTTTATTTGATGCAAAACATCTTTGGAGTATATTTTCATATCATCAATATTGTAATCTAAAATATCGAGTACTTTCCCGTTGTATTTAAAGAAATTATAGAGTTCCTTAAGTCTTGGATGTATCCGAAGCGAGTTGCTATCAATGATATTCCCTGTTTTAGGATCAATGATGGGGTAGAGGTATACTTTAAGATTTTTAAAGAAGAGCTTACCAAATGCCTCCAAAATACCTCCGCTAAGGTGACGGTAATACTTTTCGTTAAAAATCTCAATGAGATTGTTAACACCCATTGTAAGGCGAATCTTTTTCTTTGTGTATTCAGAAAAGTATTCTACAAGACGATAATATTCTTTGAAATTAGATATCATCACGGTTTGCCCTAGGGAACATAGCAATCGTGCTCTATGCATAAAGTCTTCTTCATCAATTTTCCCTGTTGACATAAGGTTAGAAAGAGTAATTTCAAAAATAACGAGGTTTTTTTCAGGGTCTGCGTCGGATTCTTTTTCAAAAATCTCTAACGATTTTTGATACATATCCACGTTGACTTTAGTAACAGGTCTGAAACTACCTCGAAGTGCGATAATATTTTTCTTGTACAACTCACGGGCAGGCAGCACATTATTTCCGTCTGGACCAAACATTACGGCATCCGTCATGCCCAAGCGTACAAGCTCTAAACTCAACAAACGATTGTCAATATCTTCAAATAAGGGTCCGGTGAAATTTATGGTATCAATTTCAATGGCTTCTCTATCGATATGATCAAACAAGTATTGCAGCATTTTTTTTGGACGATCGTTTTGATAGAATGCACCGTAAATCAAATTTACACCCATCACTCCCAATGTTAATTGCTGCGATTTTGCGTCATTTTCTTTAAATCGGACATGAGTGGTAATCATTGAATACGGTTCATTGGGATTTGTTTGAAACATAATCCCCATCCATCCGTGCCCTTTAAATTTTTTGGCAAAATCTATGGTCGTTACAGTATTGGCATAGGTAAAAAAAAGTTTTTCACTGTTTTTCTTTCGGTCAATACGCTTTTCAAGCAAACTCATTTCCCATTCCAACATTTTGTTGAGCCGCGATTCACTTACATACCTACCATCATCTTCTCTGCCATATATAGCATCACTAAAATCTTTGTCATAAGCACTCATGGTTTTGGCAATGGTTCCCGAAGCACCACCACAACGGAAAAAATGACGTGCCACTTCTTGACCTGCACCAATTTCTGCAAAAGTGCCGTAAATATTGTTGTTTAAGTTTATGCGAAGTGCTTTTGCTTCAAGAGAAGGTGTGTTCTCAAAGGGTTGGTCGCCAGCTAATTCAATAGGCATGTGTAAAAGTTTTGTTCAAAATTATAAAACTTATTCGCATGGGTATGCATCATTCGTGTAATTTTGTTTCGTGGGGATAAAAATTTACTTTTTAGGCACAGGGACTTCACAAGGAATCCCAATTATTGGCAGCACTGATCCTGTTTGTTTGAGCAATAACCCAAAGGATAAGCGATTGCGTTCTTCGGTTTGGGTACAATGGGATGATTTAGATGTTGTGATTGACTGTGGCCCTGATTTTAGGCAGCAAATGCTTTCAAGTGCTTGTCCTAAAATAGATGCTTTGTTGTTCACACACGAGCACGCAGACCACACTGCTGGTTTGGACGATATCCGGCCTTTTGTTTTTAGGCAAGGCGCACTCCCTATTTACGGTTTGCCTCGAGTTATGGCAAACCTTGCCTCTCGGTTTAGCTATATTTTTAGTGATGAAAATAAGTATCCGGGTGCACCATCGGTAAAGGCTACTCAGATTAGTGCTGAGAAGCCTTTTATATGTGCTTCAAAAACTATTATTCCTATTAAGGTTATGCACTATGGATTGGAGGTTTTGGGATACCGTTTTGGAACATTTGCTTACATAACAGATATGTTTTCAATTGAATCTAACGAAGCTGAAAAACTCCATGGTTTAGATGTCTTGGTGGTCAATGCGTTACGCATAGCGCCACATCCATCACATTTGCACCTTGATGCTGCTATTGCATTTGCTCAGCGTGTGGGCGCAAAACGCACCTATTTTACGCACATTAGTCACAAGCTGGGCTTTCACGATGAAGTGGAATCTTCTCTTCCAGAAGGAATTCATTTAGCATATGACAATCTTATTATCACCATCTAATATGAAGCAAAAAATACTATTTTACGTACTGATATTTTCGGTTTTAATTAATCTGTTTTTAATTTCAGATTATGGTAATCGCCTCAAATACGCCCAATCCAAAATAGACAAACAAACAGAAAAAATAATACGCTTAAAAGATTCAATATCAATGTTGCAAGCAGTTAAAGCTGTACCTGCAACCACTGAATAATAGCGTTTAAATTGTCTTGATTTATACCATGCCCCTGCGGATAGGGGTGAAATTCTGGTGCAAATCCGTATGTATTTAGGATTTCAACAGTTTGTTCTGCCCACGCAAAAGGAACAACAGTATCAGCTGTACCGTGTGAAACATAAATTGATTTAATGGATTTGTTGGTTACCTCTACCACACGCGGGTCAATATAACCGCTTAATGCAGCGATGCCTTTTATATTGTTTGTAGAGAGCCCCACGGCGTAGCTCAGCATGGCACCCTGACTAAACCCCATCAAATAAATATCCTCAGTATTAAAATTGTGTTTGGTCGTATAGAAGGCCAAAAAATCTTTTACATAACGGGTGGCTTTTGTGGCTTCTTCCGGAGCTGTCCAACGCTCCATAGTTTCTGTAAAATGAATAGGAAACCACGCAAAACTTCCTTCTCCCATTTGCAATGGTGCCTGTAGCGAAACTACCTGAAAGTTATCTGGGATATATGCTGAAAACGAAAATAAATCTGCTTCGTTGCTGCCATAACCGTGAAGTAAAACAAGCAGGGGAGCGTTAGACGATATCGCCTTGCGTTCTAAATAAACAAATGACATGTTAGTTGTTGCGCAATTGAGACCTTCCTTGGGCAATGATGCCGTATACCTTTCCAGGTAGTTCTTTTCCTATAAAAATACTATTTTTTGATGTAGATAAGAGTGAGGTCTTGGTGACTTCTTGCATGCCCATTGGAGAAAATAACGCCAAATCAGCGGTTGCGCCAACCTCGATAGTATGTTCTGTAATACCAAATCTTTTTTTTCCTCTGGTTAAGATTTCAACCGCTTGGGCTACAGAAAATAACGACAACAAACATCCAAAACTATGTTCGAGTCCTATCGAACCAAAATGTGCCCTATCAAGCTCTACATTTTTAAGTTCGCTATTTAGTGGCTGATGGTCGCTAGTAACCATATCAATTATTCCATCTTTAAGCGCTTTTTTTAAAGCATCTTTATCTGATTCTTCACGTAATGGTGGAGATAATTTTGCATTCGCGTTAAATCCTTGCAAGGATTCATCGGTAAAAAATAAATTATAAATAGCAACACTGCAGCTTAGGTTTTGCTTTGCTTTTTTGGCAGCTTGAACTAGACGAACAGCTGCTGCAGTTGAAAGTGTAGGAATGTGTAATTTGCCTACAGTGTATTGCAATATTTCAAGATCTCGTTTGATTTGTATGCTTTCCACTATGCTTGGAATGCCTTGTAGTCCCAAGGCAGTACTTACAGCTCCTTCATGCATTATACCGTTGTTAGCAATGTCATTATTGTGTGGGAAAGATTCAACAATTCCATCAAAATCATTGGTGTATTGGAGTGCCAATTTTAGTGTATTGGCGTTTGTCAATGGCGTTTTATGATTACTAAAACTAATAGCACCAGCAGCATGTAGTTCACGAAGTGGTGCAAGTTTTTCATCGCTTTGCGCTGATGTTACACATGCTTTTGGATGTAGTGATACAGGATTTTCTTTGGATTGCTCCAACAAAAAAGCAATGTCGGCACGGCTGTCAGGTTTTGGTGCGGTGTTGGTGTTATAAGCAATATGTGTAAACCCACTTTTTGCTGCCACATCCAGCCCGTTTGCTATGGTTTCACGTTCTTCAAATCCAGGCTCTCCAAAAGATACACTACTGTCAAACCAACCTTGTGAAACATGTAAATCGTTTGGTGAAATTACGGTTGCGTTAGGGTAGGATAGGTTTTT
>CBFICG010000114.1:0-4530 GCA_965661025.1 Flavobacteriaceae bacterium
AACTTGGATATGTACAAATGGTATTTGGCTATGCCTTGGGCTATTTGTTTATTGGAACAATTTTACTACCGCTTTACTACAAATGGAAAGTGGTGAGTATTTACAGTTTTCTGCGTCATCGATTTGGCACAAAAACCTACAAAACAGGCGCTTCTTTTTTTATTTTGTCACGGCTCACGGGGACGAGTTTTAGAATGTTTCTCTTGCTGAAAGTATTACACTGGATTGCTTTGGATGCGTATCATATTCCTTTTTGGGCAAGTGCTGCTGTAGTTATTTTTGGTATTTGGTTCTACACGCAAAAGACAGGTATTAAAACCATTATTTATACAGATACAGTACAAACTATTTGTATGCTAATTTCCCTAAGTGTAGGTATATTCATTCTGGTTGAAGCATTGTATTTGGACACAACATCATGGTGGGCCTGGTGGCAAGTACAACCCACCACTCAGGTATTTTTTTGGGATGATTGGAATAGCGGGCAACACTTTGTAAAGCAGTTTTTAGCAGGAGCACTTATCGCATTTACTATGACAGGACTTGACCAAGAAATGATGCAAAAAAACTTGAGTTGTCCCTCATTACGCGACTCACAAAAAAACATGTTTTGGTTTACCATTGCCCTTGTTGTGGTAACGCTTTTGTTCTTAGTTTTAGGCGTGTTACTCACCGCCTACGCAAAAGCTAACGGAATCACAGTGTCCGGTGACAATCTATTCCCTATGGTTGCCACACAATCGGGTTTAGGAAAATTGTTTACTTACACATTTGTTTTTGGTCTCATTGCAGCCGCATTTAGTAGTGCAGATAGTTCTATGGCATCATTGACAACAAGTGCCAGTATTGATTTATGGGAAATTCAAGAGGGAAATAAAGGCATTGGACAGCGTAAAATGATGCATCGCATCATGGCAATGGCGCTTTGGTGTTGCATGGTTATTTTTTATTATTTGATCAAAAACGAAAGTGTGATTGCGCAGCTGCTACTTTTTGCAGGGTATACGTACGGACCATTACTGGGGCTTTTTCTTTTGGGTATTTTTTCTAAACGTTCGCTTCGTGACCGTTATGCACCATTAATATGTATCGCAACACCAATACTTACGTACGGTATATCAATGTGGTGTAAATCACATTTTGGCTTTGATTTTGGATTTTTTGTTTTAGCGCTCAATGGTGCACTTTCAGTACTATTGCTTTGGCTTTCGGGAGTTGGATTACCAATGTATCAGGGCACTCCCCCAGGTGAATCCACTACCAAAAGCAGCTAACAACACCGTATCACCTTGTTTGATTTTACCTTCTCCCCAAGCTTCAGACAAAGCAATTGGAATAGATGCAGCAGTAGTATTTCCATAACGCATAATATTATTATACACTTGATCGTCGCGAAGACGGAATTTTTTTTGTACAAATTGTGCGATACGTAAATTGGCTTGGTGTGGTATAAATAAATCTATATCGGAAGTGGTTTTCTGGTTCTTTTCTAAGGCTTCTTGAATTACTTCACTAAAGCGCACCACTGCATTTTTAAAAACCAATTGACCATTCATATACGGATGATAACGCATATCATCTTCATCGTAATCAGAAACAATTTCTGGGATCCATCGTTTTGTACTCGGACCAATAATAGCAAGTTCCGCTGCATATTTCCCTTCAGAGTACAAATGGGTAGACTGAATGCCTTTTGTCGTATTCACTTCACGCGTGAGCACAGCCGCTCCAGCACCATCGCCAAAAATAACAGAAACGGTGCGTCCGCGTGTGGTAAAATCCATACCTCCAGAATGGTACTCTGAACCAACTAAAAGCACATTTTTGTACATCCCGGTTTTAATAAATTGATCGGCAACCGAAAGGCCATAAATAAAACCCGAACACTGATTTCTAATGTCAAGTGCAGGACAAGTACCCATGCCCATTAGATCTTGAAGCAACACCCCCGAACCTGGAAAATACAAATCGGGACTTAATGTTGCAAAAATGATAAGATCAATATCATCTTTACTAATAGCAGCGCGTTTAAGCGCCATTTCGGCAGCTTTAACACCCATCGTTGCTGTACCTTCTCCAGAATCTTTTTGTATAAGGCGACGCTCTTTAATTCCTGTGCGTTCGGTAATCCATTCATCGTTGGTGTCCATAAGTTTGGACAAGTCATCATTTGTGACAATATTTTCTGGTACATAATGCCCAAGACCTGCGATTCGAGTACTGTACATATTTAATGAAATTGAAGCTACAAGAAACGAAATAAATTGATAGTAAAAAAAGAAGGTGCAACAACCACGATGCACCTTCGAACAACTTAACCAAAATTAAACAAACCAATAAAAGGAGTGTTATGTAATCAATAGAGTTTTCATAGCAATATTCTCCGCAACAATTTTGTTGATTGATTACTCCACAAATATAAAAATGTTTAACAAAAAAACAAATTATTTAAACAAAATATTTGTGCCATGATGTCAGCCCGTTGATTTTGGTATTTTTTTTGGGTAGACTATTTAAAATAAATTATATGGCTTCAGGTAAAATAAATGTTGCAGTTGAAAACATCTTCCCTCTAATTAAAAAATTTCTTTACAGCGATCATGAAATTTTCTTGCGCGAATTGGTTTCAAATGCCACAGACGCTACACTAAAATTAAAACACCTTACTAATATTGGTGAAGCAAACGTTGAATACGGAAATCCAAATATTGAGATTAAGGTTGATAAAGAAAACCGTACACTACACGTTGTAGACCAAGGATTGGGAATGACCGCAGAAGAAGTGAATAAATACATCAATGAAGTAGCTTTTTCTGGAGCAGAAGAGTTTATCAATCAGTATAAAGACAGCGCAAAAGACAGTGGAATAATTGGGCATTTTGGCCTTGGTTTTTATTCTGCATTTATGGTGTCGGAGAAGGTCGAAATCATTACAAAATCACATAAAGATGAGCCTGCCGCACACTGGACATGCGACGGCTCACCTGAGTACACTTTAGTAAAACATGACAAAACAGCACGTGGTACTGAAATCATATTACATATCGACAACGAATCAGATGAATTTTTAGAGGAAACCCGAATTCGAGAACTGCTTACCAAATACAATAAGTTTATGCCTATCCCCATCAAGTTTGGTACGCGGGAAGAAACCATCGAGCAAGGCGAAGGAGAGGATAAAAAAGAAATTAAAGAAACGGTAGATAATATCATCAATAACCCAACTCCTGCATGGACAAAAAAGCCAAGCGAGTTAAAAGATGAAGATTACAAGGCGTTTTATCGTGAACTGTATCCCATGCAGTTTGAAGAGCCTCTTTTCCACATTCACCTCAATGTAGATTATCCATTTGCGCTTACAGGAATTTTGTATTTCCCAAAGCTCAACAACGATCTGAACATCCAAAAAGACCGCATTCAACTGTATCAAAATCAAGTATTTGTAACAGATAATGTAGAGGGCATTGTACCAGAGTTTTTGACCATGTTACGCGGTGTAATTGACTCGCCAGATATTCCGCTAAATGTTTCTAGGAGTTACCTTCAGGCTGACGGGGCGGTGAAAAAAATAAGCAATTATATCACCAAAAAAGTAGCTGATAAACTACAGTCAATCTTTAAAAATGATCGTGAGAATTTAGAACAAAAATGGAACGACATTAAAGTGGTAATTGAATACGGGATGCTTTCTGAAGAAAAATTCTACGACAAGGCAAAAAAGTTTAATCTCTTCCCTACAACTGACGGAACGTACCTCACATTGGACGAGCTAAAAGAGCAAACCAAGGACGCGCAAACAGACAAAGAAGGAAAGCTAATACAATTGTATGCCTCCAATACGGAAGAGCAACACGCCTACATTCAGGCAGCCAAAGGCAAAGGCTATACCGTGCTGTTGTTAGATTCGCCTATTGTGGGTCACTTGTTGCAGAAATTAGAGCAGGAAGATGATAAATTAGGATTTGTACGCGTAGATGCCGACCATATAGATAAGTTGATTGCCAAAGACGAGCCACAGCTTTCTAAACTTTCTGATGAGCAGAAAGAAACACTCAAACCACTCATTGAAGGCGTTGTCCCTAAAGAGCAATACACGGTACAATTAGAAGCTATGGACAGTGAGGCTGCTCCGTTCATGATTACGCAACCCGAGTTTATGCGTCGAATGAAAGAGATGCAACAAACAGGCGGTGGTGGTATGTTTGGTAGTGGTTTCCCCGACATGTACCAATTGGTGGTCAATGTAAATCACCCGTTGGTATCGCAGATTTTAGAAACCAAAACCAAAAAGAAACAAGAACGTCTGATAAAGCAATCGTTAGATTTGGCGCGTTTGTCGCAGTCGTTGTTAAAAGGCGAAGAACTAACTGCCTTTATCAAGCGGAGTTTTGATATGATAAAATAAAATCTTTAGACACTGTGTGCGTTGGAGTGCCCTTCGGTTTTGCGCAGGGAATTAAAATTCCATACATTTAAAAAAACTCAGCACCATGTTGTTTTTTTGGCGCACATTGTTGTCTTTTTGGCGTG
>CBFICG010000115.1:0-4512 GCA_965661025.1 Flavobacteriaceae bacterium
ACGGGGTTTACCCCTGAAAGTATTCGGGAGGCGTTGGAAGGAAGTTTGATGCGATTAAAAACAGATTATATTGACTTGTACCAACTGCATTGGCCCGAACGCAACGCCAATTTTTTTGGAAAGCGGGATTATACTCCAGATGAAAATGAGCCATGGGAAATTAATTTTCAACACGTTTTAGAAACCCTTGACAATTTTAAAAAAGAAGGAAAAATTAGACATATTGGATTATCTAACGAAACGCCTTGGGGTGCGATGAAGTATTTGACACTATCCGAACACAAAAACCTCACCCGACCGAAAACCATTCAAAACCCATATTCCTTACTGAATCGTCTTTTTGAGATAGGAAATGCGGAGGTTTCGCATCGAGAAGAACTGGGATTACTCGCATATTCGCCCTTGGCATTTGGGGTACTTTCTGGAAAATACCGTGGTGGAAATCTACCTGAAAAAAGCAGGTTAAAATTATTCCCACGCATGAAGCGATATAGTAGCGCTGAAGCCTCAGCAGCAACAGAAGCCTATGCTAAAATTGCAGAAAAGCATCAGTTGTCCTTAACCCAGCTCTCATTAGCATTTGTTACCGATCGCCCCTTTGTTACCTCTAACATTATTGGTGCCACCACTATGGAGCAGTTAAGGGAAAATATCGCTACTGTAGAAGTAACTTTATCGGATGATATTTTGGCGGAAATTGATACGGTGCACAACAAAATGCCTAATCCATCCCCTTAGAACAAATGGGCCACCACCTCTTGAATGGTGGTTAATCGAATAAGCGTCAACCCTTTTGGTGCTGTGGGTACTTTTTGCGCTACGACCATACGATCAAAACCTAATTTTGTGGCTTCTTGCATGCGCTGTTCCATTTTCGGGACATTGCGTAACTCGCCCGAAAGGCCTACCTCAGCAGCAAACGTATAACCCTTTGGAATCGCAACATCCAAACTACTGGAGAGAATAGCCACCATTACCGCTAGATCTAAACCCGGGTCGTCAAGGCGAAGCCCGCCCGCCAGATTGAGAAACACATCTTTTGCGCCTAGCTGAAAGCCAGCACGTTTTTCCAATACTGCCAACAGCATGTTTAGCCGTTTGTTGTCAAAACCTGTGCTACTTCGTTGTGGTGTGCCATATACAGCAGAACTTACAAGGGCTTGTACTTCAATCAGCATGGGACGAATACCCTCAACAGTAGTTCCAATGGCATGTCCACTAAGCCCTGCACTTTCAGAAGAAATAAGTAACGCACTGGGATTGGCAACAGGCAAAAGTCCTTCTTGCGCCATGGTGTAAATACCCAATTCAGCCGTAGTACCAAATCGGTTTTTATGGGCACGTAAAATGCGGTATACATGATTTCTGTCCCCTTCAAAATGAAGTACAGTATCTACCATATGTTCCAACACTTTTGGGCCTGCGATCGTGCCATCTTTGGTAATATGCCCCACTAAAAAAATAGGGGTTTGTGTGCTTTTGCCAAATTTTAGCAATTCGGCAGTACAGGTACGAATCTGGGATACACTTCCAGCAGCACTATCAATCACATCAGAATGCAAGGTTTGAATCGAATCAATCACAACGAGTGCGGGTTGCAACGTAACTAAATGATGTAAAAGCGATTGCGTATGCGTTTCTGCCAATAAATAACATTCACTGCTTTCTTCTGTTACACGAGCACTACGCAATTTAATTTGCTGTTCGCTTTCTTCCCCTGAGACATAAACTACTTTTCCTGTGACAGAAAGCGCAACTTGTAATAGCAGTGTAGATTTTCCAATGCCGGGTTCACCGCCCACAAGCATCATGGCACCTGGCACAATTCCTCCACCCAACACACGGTCGAGTTCTGGATCGCCTGACAAAAGTCGTTGTAACGCATCTGTGGCAACATCTTGAATCCGCACGGGACGCGCCTTTGCAGGGGGAGCTTTTTCAGATTGCCATGCGCCTTTGGCGTTGTTCAAAACTTCTTCTTGAAGTGTGTTCCAGCTTTTACAAGAGCTACATTGTCCTTGCCACTGTGTGTGTTGTGCGCCACAATTTGTACAGAAAAAAGCTTTTTTGACTTTGGCCATTAAGCGAAGCTACTTATTTTTTAGATATCATGGGAAGGAGTAAAAAAGAAAGACTCCCAAATACTACAACCATAAGGGTTTGCCCCGTCCACATGACCCAGCCAAACGCCAATGCTTGCGGATAAGGTACGGCAAAGGCGTGCAGTACTGCAGCTACCGCTAGGGGATACAACCCAATGCCGCCATTTGTGGCGGACATGGCAAAACCACCTGCAATAAACGCAGGAATAATAGCCGAAAGCGGCAATCTGCTTGTTTCGGGAATGGCAAGGGCTACTACCCAAAACATCATCAAATACATGATCCAAATAAAAAACGTATGCGCTACAAAGGTCCATTTCTTTTCCATGGTCCGTATTGAACTCATCCCTGCCCAAAGCCCATTAAAAAAACCAACAATTTTTAATGCCCATAATTTTTGTGAAGATTTAAGTTGGCGTATACATATATAAATTAAGCCAGCTACTCCTATCATCCAAAGCAATTGATAAATATTAAATGTAGGATTTCCAATGACTTCTAGAAGTAAATCTCGATGCAGTAAAAAGCCAAAGCCTATAAAGGAAAATAATAATATAAGGTCAATGATACGCTCAGTTACTATGGTTCCAAAGCTTTTTTGAAAGGGTACATTAGCATAAGTTGCTAATGCAGTGGCGCGTAATACTTCTCCAGAACGGGGAATGCCTAAATTTGAGAAATAGGAAACCATCACCGTTAGTATCCTCAAAATAAATGAGGGCTGATACCCTAGAGGTTTGAGTAAATAGTTCCAACGATAAGCACGGGACAAATGACTAAGAGCACCAAAAACAAGTGATAAAAACACAAATTTTAAATCAGCTTGTGTAATAGCGGCAAAAATTTGTGTGCGATCTTCTTCGGAAGTGTTTGCAAATGAAAAATAAACCAAATAAAGGCCTAGCCCAAGTGGAATTATATTTTTGAGGAGCTTTATGAATGTAGACATGGAGTTAGTCTAGAGAATTTGTATCAGTATTTGGAAAAATCAAGGTCGGGGTAAAGGATTTAGCATTTTCAAACGGCATAGTAGCGTAGCTAATGATGATAACCACATCCCCTTTTTGTACTTTTCTGGCGGCGGGACCATTAAGGGTAATTTCACCCGAGTTAGGGGTGCCTTCGATAACGTAAGTTTCAAGTCGCTCGCCGTTGTTGATATTTACCACTTGTACTTTTTCACCCGCAAGGATATTTGCAGCATCCATAAGCGATTTGTCAATGGTAATGCTGCCAATGTAATCGAGTTCTGCCCCCGTTACACGTACACGATGAATTTTAGATTTTAAAACCTCAATTAGCATGGTGCAAAGGTACTTATTTTAATGCGATATTATCGATTAATCGCACACCCTCAACGGATGCTGCTATAAAAAGACGTTGCTTTTGTGAGGAATCAAATTGAAATACTTCCTGTAAGGTTTCTTCATTCACGCACAAGGCGTAGTGCAACGTAAAATTTGGATGAAGCGCAAATGAAGATCTAATTTTTTGTTCGATATCAACTTTGGTGTTTTTCAACGAAGCACATTCTTTTAAAAGTTGATAGATAAACCCTGCTTCATTTCTCGCGTGTTTTGAAAGGAATTCATTGCGTGAGCTCATGGCAAGCCCATGTTGTTCGCGGACTATGGGGCATGCTGTAATTTTGGCAGGAATAGCATTGTTTTTTGCCCAGTTTTTGATGATTTGTAGCTGTTGAAAATCTTTTTCTCCAAAATATGCACGATGGGGTTGTATGACCTCAAAAAGTTTGGATACAATAGTGATGACACCATTAAAATGCCCGGGACGATCTGCACCTTCCATGACCAAATCCAATCCATTGAAAGGGTAAGTGTTTGCCTCAGCTTTTTGGGGATACATTTCTGCAATAGTCGGCGCAAAAATGTGAATTTCCGGGTCGATGTTGTAAATGGCTTTGACATCTTCGGATAGGGTAGAAGGATATCTCTTTAAATCGTTTGGATTGTTAAATTGAGTTGGATTAACAAAAATGGTTACCCAAACGCTTTCATTTTCTTCTTTAGCTTTTGCTATAAGCGCAAGATGTCCTTGGTGTAACGCGCCCATAGTGGGAACTAATCCACATGGAGGCGCAAATTTTTTCCCCCGGATATCATGAACCTCTTTTACATTGCGATATAGTGGCATAGCTGGTACGCAAACTGGTTGAGTACAAAAGTCGTCTAAATTTTTAGTAATTTTGTAATCTTAGTTCATAAATACGAGAATCTCGCTATGATAGAAAAAAAGATATTATACATTTCATCTGAAGTCATTCCGTATTTACCTCACAGCGAACTAGCAAATCTGGCATTTGAAGTACCCAAAATGGTCAATGAACGCGGTGGCCAAACACGTATTTTTATTCCAAAATATGGACTAATTAATGAGCGCCGTCATCAAC
>CBFICG010000116.1:0-4479 GCA_965661025.1 Flavobacteriaceae bacterium
GCTTGTTCTCAAAATATCGGTAAACGGAACTTTCATTAGAACCAATTGTCTCCCCTAATTTCTTAAAGGTTATATTCTCTATTCCCAACGCATCGATTTCCCTAATGCTTTGGGCGATGATTTTTTTCCCTAAAACAGACGATTCTGGGTCCTTCAGATAAAGACAATCCGGAACGGTAATGCGTAAATTCGAAAGTAAAATATCCATAATCAAATATTTGCAATGCAAATATAATAGTATTACTATTATTTTATAAATTTAATTTGAAGAAATGGGCCTTAACGTTCCAAATAATATTTCCATAGTTGGGTTCAATAATTGGTTTATGTTATCTGTTATTTCATAAAGCCTAACCACAATCAATCAGCCAGGGTTTAAAATTGGTAAAGCTGCTTTCAAACAACTTTACAAAGAACTAAAACAAAGAAAAAATATACCGGTAGTTTATAAGAAAATCACAATCGAAACAGAGCTAGTTAAAAGAGACTTTACTAAATAGTAAAAGCTATTTTTAAACTTGTTTACAGAAATTTAAAATTACAACCAAATCCTCCCCAAAATAGTTCGATTTCACTCCCCTAGCCTCCACAAAACCCTTTTGCATCAGCAAAGGGGTTTTTTATCTTTTAGTGCTTATGTAGTTTTCGCACCCAAATATTTCTATAACTCACCAAATCGCCGTGATCTTGCAATAGTAAAGGTGCTTCAGCATGCGGACTATAAGTAGGAGGGCCGCGAAAAACAGTAGCACCTTGAATTACAAAATGATCTTGAATAAGTACACCATTATGCAAGACGGTAATGGTTGCTTTTTTTAATAATTCTCCATTGGAATCAAACGCTGGCTGATGGTATATTATATCAAAAGTATTCCACTTTCCCGTTGGGACAGCAGCCATAGCAAGAGGGATGGCTTGTTTATATATTGACCCTACTTGTCCGTTGGAGTACGTTTCATTGTTGTTGTTATCCAACACTTGAATTTCATACCTCCCTTGCATAAAAACGCTGCTATTCCCCCTTTTTTGACCTGTTTTATTTTCAATATCTAGAGGCGATTTCCACTCCAAGTGCAGTTGAACACAACCAAAAGCTTGCTTAGACTTAATAGCTCCAGACGATGGTTTTACCGTCATGGAGGCATCTTGATTTAAAAACCATGCTACTTCACCATTTTTTCCTGTCCAATTCGAAAAATCTGATCCATCGAAAAGAAGTATAGCATCACTGGGGGCAGCACCATTATTCGCTGGAATTACAGTGGGGACTTTTGGTTCCCAGAGCTCTGTGAGCTTTGGGTCAATTTTCATTCGCTCTTCCCGAGATAGCGGGGTATTATATTGGGAAAATCCAAAAAATGAATTCTGAATAAAATAAGCTAAAACAATACCTTTCAATATATTTTTCACCAATAAAACAAGGTTTAGATTATTTCTATACTCCCAAAATACGCTTTAGGTGATCGTTATCAATAGCACCACCTGCAAAGTCATCAAAACTTTTTTGGGCGGCTTCAATAATGTGTTTTTGAATAAAAGGTGCGCCTTCTTTTGCGCCTTGTTCGGATGATTTAATGCAACATTCCCATTCCATAACTGCCCATACATCAACAGCATACTTGGTAAGTTTCGTGAAAATCCCCTTAAAATCTACTTGCCCATCTCCTAATGATCTAAATCTACCCGCGCGGTCTTTCCAGTCGGAATAACCACCGTAAACCCCTTGTTTACCGCTGGGATTAAATTCAGCGTCTTTAACATGAAAAGCACGAATCCGCTGATGATAAATGTCTATAAACGACAAGTAATCTAATTGCTGAAGCACGTAATGACTGGGATCGTATAAAATATTTGCTCGGTTGTGATTATTTGTAGCAGCTAAAAATCTTTCATACGAAATACCATCATGCAAGTCTTCTCCAGGATGAATTTCGTAACATACATCTACACCATGTGCGTCAAAATGATTTAGAATAGGCAACCAGCGTTTTGCTAATTCTTTAAAGCCCATCTCCACTAGTCCGTTGGGGCGTTGAGGCCATGGGTACACCGTATGCCACATCAACGCTCCAGAAAATGTAGCATGTGACTTCAATCCTAAGCGTCCACTTACCGTGCCACACTTTTTTACAAAATCTACAGCCCATGCTGTTCTGGCTTTAGGATTTCCTCTAAGATGTTCTGGTGCAAATCCATCAAACATGGTGTCATATGCGGGATTTACTGCCACTAGCTGTCCTTGTAGGTGAGTAGATAGCTCTGTAATTTCTAAGCCGTAAGAGTTCACTTTTCCTTTGAGCTCGTCACAATAGGTTTGGCTTTCTGCAGCTTTTTCAATATCGATCAAATTACTTTCCCAAGTAGGAATTTGAATCCCTTTATAACCCAAGTCAGCAGCCCATTTACACATTCCGTCCAGGCTATTAAACGGTTCTTCGTTACCAGCAAATTGAGCCAAAAAAACAGCTGGCCCTTTAATTGTCTTCATATATTTTAACTTTTAATTCAATTTTGTCCATGCAGCATTGTTTTTATCACTTTCAACAGCTGCATAAATAAACTCCATCCCCCGAACACCATCGCTTACATTAGGGTAGTCTGGGCTTTTTAGGGTTTCTCCTTGCAATAGTGTGAGCAAATGTGTAGCAAAATTCTTATAAATTGTTGCAAAAGCCTCCAAGTAGCCTTCGGGATGACCTGCGGGAATTCGAGATACTTGCAATGCTTCCGGATACAAGTCGTTTCCGTTTGGAGTGTATATTTTAACAGGTTGATCTAACCAATGTGATATAAGTATATTTGGATTTTCCTGTTGCCATTCTAAGCTCCCTTTTTCGCCATAAACCTTAATGGCAAGTCCATTTTCTTCTCCAAGTGCAATTTGAGAAAAAGACATGGTTCCTTTTGCACCGTTTTCCATTCGCAAAAGCACATTTCCATCGTCATCCAACACTCTCCCTTGACCAAACCGTCCTAAATCAACGGCCATTTCATCTATTTTTAGACCGGTAATATATTCTACCAAATTTTCAGCATGTGTCCCTATATCTCCTAAGGCACCTCCGATTCCTGATCGTTTTGGATCAACACGCCAAGCGGCTTGTTTTTGACCCGTTTTTTCTAATGAAGTGGATAGCCACCCTTGTAGATACTGAACTTGTATTTTTCGAATATTCCCAATATCACCATTAGCAACCATTGCTTTGGCTTGTTTTACTAATGGATGCCCAGTATAATTGTGGGTTAATGCAAAAAGCTTTCCACTTTTTGCTACAATTTTTTCTAAAGCATATGCTTCATCTAGGGTCAATGTCATCGGTTTGTCACAAACAACATGAAAACCATTTTCAAGTGCCATTTTTGCTGGGGGAAAATGCATGTGATTTGGGGTTACAATGGCAACAAAATCCATTCGAATATTTTCAGGAAGTTTTTTTTCTTCCATGATCATTTCATCGTAACTCCCATAGCATCTTGATGCGTCTAACTGAAGTGCCTGACCTGATGAAATAGATTTTTCCGGTGTGCTGCTAAAAGCACCGCAAACGAGTTCAATCATACCATCAATAGCAGCTGCTTTTCGGTGCACGTCCCCAATGAAAGAGTCGGTACCACCACCAACCATTCCCATCCTTAATTTTCTTGTCATAATGTGTCTTTACAAATAAATTATACCCTATTTGCTTCAAGTTTCTTGCGTTGTGTGTACAAAATACCAAACAACACCACAAGAATCATTGGGAAAAAAGTAATGTTACTAAGGGTTTGCTGACCAGCCATCAATTCGGCTTGTTCTAATGATGCACCTGAATTTAATGCCGCTTCTTTTGCATTATCCAGCCATGAACCAATAACAGGTTGCCAAATACTGGTGGCAAACATCCCTGCTCCGCCAATAAGAGACATTCCCAGAGCTCCGGTTTTTGGAGTGTATTCGCTAACAAAACCGATCATAGTGGGCCAGAAATAGCACACTCCAATGGCAAATAAAATCGCAGCAAGATACACCATGTTTCCGGTTGCTGAACTCATAAGATAAATAGCAAGTGCTGAAATCACAGCAGACACAAATAAAACTCCAGGAGGGTTAAGGCGATGGATAATTGGGCCTGCAAAATAGCGTCCTACTGCCATCAAGCCGGTTACCATAGCAAGAATAAGCATCGGGCTGGCGCCAGAATTTCCTAATATTCTTTCGACCCATTGCTGTGTGCCAAGCTCTGTTGTTGCAGTTAATGTCATACACAATACCATAAAAATGAAAAGTGGCGACAAAAGACTTTTTAAGTTTACCTTGGTATCAGCAACAATGTTTTCACTTTTAGGAAAATGTTGTCCCAAGAATAAGTAACCATAAATAAGGGTTGGAATCAGCATGCTTGCAATTTGTAACTGCCAACTCATACCAAAATCAGTCATAAGTTTTGACACCAAAGCTCCAATGACAATACCACCGGGGAACCAAACATGGAACTTATT
>CBFICG010000117.1:0-4466 GCA_965661025.1 Flavobacteriaceae bacterium
CAACAAAAATTAAGCTAATCTATAGCGTTTTTACATTTAAAATCACGCCAAAGGGAAGAAAGGTGTTTGGTTGCTTTTTTAATCCACATTCACCACTTCCTGAATTTCGGGAGCATATTTTTTGATGGTTAACTCTACCCCTTGTTTTAGCGTCATTTGGTTTACAGCGCATCCCACACAGGCACCTAATAATTGTACCTTTACGGTTTGGCCTTCGATGCCCAACAGTGCAATATCGCCACCATCGGATTTTAAAAAAGGCCTAATTTCTTCCAGAGCTTGTTCTATACGTTGATTTAGATCACTCATTGTTACTTATTTGTCACAGCAGCACAGCCTGCCATGGTAGTTATTTTTATTGCCTCGGTGGGCGGTAGTTGTTCGTTTCGTGCTACTACTTGCCGTACCACTTCTCTAGTTACTTTGGTCAATGTGTCGGCAAGTGCAGTATTTTTTTGCATGGCTGCAGGACGCCCAACATCTCCCGCCTCACGAAGACTTTGTACCAAAGGCAACTCTCCCAAAAACGGCACACCCAAATCGGCAGCCAAATAGCGGGCTCCTTCTTTCCCAAAGATATAATATTTGTTGTTAGGAAGTTCTTTGGGAGTGAAATACGCCATGTTTTCGATCACGCCCAACACAGGCACTTGAATATTTTCTTGCTCAAACATTGCTACGCCTTTTTTGGCATCTGAAAGTGCGACTGTTTGCGGTGTGCTTACCACTACTGCCCCTGTTATAGGCAACGATTGCATAATACTTAAATGAATATCGCCTGTGCCTGGCGGCAAGTCGATCAACAAAAAATCTAATTCCCCCCAAGCGGCATCAAAAATCATCTGATTTAAGGCTTTTGCAGCCATAGGCCCACGCCAAATAACGGCTTGGTCGGGCTTGGTGAAAAACCCAATAGATAGTAGTTTAACTCCAAAATTTTCAACAGGTACCATCTTAGACGCCCCGTCAATATTTTTTGCCAAAGGCTTTTCGTGTGCTACATCAAACATTAATGGCATAGACGGCCCGTAAATATCCGCATCTAACACTCCGACATTAAACCCCATATTAGAAAGCGTTACCGCCAAATTTGCCGTAACTGTAGATTTTCCGACACCGCCTTTTCCTGATGCAACGGCTACAATATTTTGAATACCCGGTATTGGTTTTCCCTTTATAAGATTTGCATTTTGCTTTTTTTCAGGGGTATTTACGGTAATGTTAACGGATATTTTTGCTTTTTCATACACCTCGTCATGAATGGCTTTCAGTATAGAAACCTCCGCTTTTTTCTTAGCTTGCAACGTAGGATTGCCCATTACAATATCCACCACCACCTCATCACCAAAAATATTAATGTTCTTAACTGCTTGGGATTCTACCAGATTTTTACCCTCGCCAGGTAAACTGATGGTTTTCAATGCCTTTTCGATTGCGGAGCGGGTAATTTTCATTAAATCTAAATAAGAATACAAATATAGGGCATCGTTATTAGAATAGACCTATTCATTTGGCTGCCACAACACTTTGTCAAAATCTTGGATTTGGTCGTCAATAATAGTATGCCCCTCAGACTCTAAAAGTTGTTGCATAGTTTTAATCCCACCAAAATGATGCTTTCCTGTAAGCACGCCAATTCGGTTTACCACGCGATGCGCTGGAACATCCTGTAAAGCGTGTGCGGCATTCATGGCATATCCCACGGTTCTTGCGCTGCGCGCAGCCCCCAAAAAACGAGCAATAGCTCCGTAAGTGGTTACTTTCCCATAAGGTACTTGGCGCACGACTTCGTATACGCGCTTAAAAAAATCATTGGTTTGGGACATCAGTAGGAAATGAAAATTTAAGATATGTTATCGGAATCCCTTGTTCGCGGTATTGCTGCTCGTAAAAAGTTTGAATGCCAATAACGTGCTCTGGTGCATGCACATATTGATATACATCATGATGCGCCATTAAAGGGGTGATGTTCCAGCCGTCTAACACGCCAAGCGTGTAGCCATGCAAAAAAGCCGAATCGGTTTTTAAGTGTACAATACCCTCTGGTTTTAGTACCTTAGAGTAGCTTCGTAAAAAAGTTGGATTTGTTAGGCGATGGTGGGTACGCTTAAATTTATATTGTGGATCTGGAAAAGTAATCCAGATTTCTGACACCTCATTTGCAGCAAAAACATATTCCAATAGTTCGATTTGGGTACGAACAAAAGCTACATTGTGCAATGTTTCTTCTATTGCTGTTTTGGCACCACGCCAAAATCTTGCACCCTTAATATCTATACCAATATAATTTGTTTTTGGGTCCTTTCGCGCCAGTCCAACCGTATATTCCCCTTTTCCACAACCAAGTTCTAAGACAATAGGGTTGTTGTTTCCAAAGTAGGTTTGCCACGTGCCTTTATGCGGAAATTTTTCCAGCAACAACTCCTCACGAGTAGGCTGAATAACATTGGCAAACGACTCGTTATCTTTAAAACGCTTTAATTTATTTTTACTCCCCAAAACATCCTATTAAACAACCTGAGCATCCTCAAATTTGGCTAACGTAAAAGAAAATTCGGACCCGATTTCGGACTGACTTTCAACAAAAATTTGTTCGCTGTGCGCTTCGATAATATGTTTTACAATGGCAAGGCCCAATCCAGAACCGCCTGAACGACGACTTCCGCTTTTATCTACGCGATAAAAGCGCTCAAATAACCTGGGTAGATGTTCTTCCTCAATTCCCTCTCCATTGTCGCGGATGCGGACTATAACTTTATTCTCATAAATCGGCTGTATACTTACTTCCGTCGTTCCTTTCACTTTACCGTATTTAATAGAATTCATAATAAGATTTGTCAACACCTGTTGAATCCGCTCCATATCGGCATAAACAAAAATAGGGTCTTCGTATTTTTTGTCAAACTCTAAATTAATACTCGATTTTGAAGCGTGAATTTCAAGCATATCAAAAACGCTTTGTATCAATTCAAGAATATCAAAACGAAACAGGTCCAGCTCGGTATTGCCTTTTTCTAAATTGGTCAATAGGTCAAGGTCTTTGACGATATAGACCAAACGCTCAACGCCTTTGCTTGCGCGTGTCAAATACTTTTTGTTGACGTTTTTATCCGTTATAGCACCGTCCAATAACGTTAGTATATAGCCTTGAACCGTAAAGAGCGGCGTTTTTAATTCGTGGGCAATATTGCCCAAAAATTCACGTCTAAAAGCAGCTTGATCTTTGAGACTGTCTAACTCGTCACTACGCTTTAAGGCCACCTCTTTTACATTATTAAGAAACGAATCCATATCGTCAGTGATTAGAATATCGTTGATGTCATCGTTAAAATTGGGTTCTAAATCTTTATACAATTGCTTGATTTTCTTGTAAATGTAATTTTCGATACGATAGTTAAAAACCAAAAAACAAGTGGTAAAAAAGATAGTGATGAACAAAGCCAAAGGCAATAAATTGTCTTTACCAAAGGGGTTTTTATCCGTAAAATAATACAGCAGTAATACGTTAAAACAGATAACAAAAAGGGTTATCAAAAATGAAACGGTCAGCGAAAATCGATATGCTTTTCGTGGTTTAATTGCCATACTAAACCACGTATTTATAACCTACTCCTTTAACCGTTTTAAAGTGTTTATCACCAATTTTTTCGCGTAATTTTCTGATGTGAACGTCAATAGTTCTACCGCCAACAATAACCTCATTGCCCCAAACACGATTTAGAATTTCCTCGCGTTCAAAAACTTTTTGCGGTTTGGATGCCAACAATGAAAGCAGTTCAAACTCTTTGCGTGGAAGAATAATTGTTTCACCATTATTAATGATTTTGTACTCCTCTCTATTGATGACTAAATCACCTGCTTCAATAATTTCGTTTTTTGAATCGGAAGATTTAAACCGACGTAATATGGCTTTAATTTTACTTACCAAAACCTTTGGCTTTATAGGTTTTGTGATATAATCGTCAGCTCCTGCTTCGAGTCCTGCAACTTGAGAATAGTCTTCGCTACGAGCCGTTAAAAACACAATAGCCAAGTTGGGCAAATTAGGCTTTTTACGAAGTTGCTCACATGTTTCAATACCATCCATATGGGGCATCATCACATCCAATAACACCAAATGAGGTTTCCATTCTGTCGCCTTTTCTAATGCCTCAAGTCCATTTTTTGCTTTCTCAACTTGATAGCCTTCGGCAGATAAATTATACTCTAAAATTTCGAGGATATCTGGCTCATCATCAACCAATAAAATACGGGTATGTTTTTTTTTCATGCTTTGGTGTTGTTCCTTCAAAAATAAAAAAATACATATAGGTTTTAGGGTCTTGTGTTAAAAAAATACTCAATACATTTGAAAAAGTAATGATCGCTTTCGAAAAACAAGCATTGGAGCTTTTTGTATACCAATACCATCATAACGATGTGTATCGCTCCTATTGTAATTTAATAAACGTCGATCCTTCTGATGT
>CBFICG010000118.1:0-4456 GCA_965661025.1 Flavobacteriaceae bacterium
CCCGAAATCATTCCAGGCCTGCCGCCAAAAACCGAGGTGATAAGCCCCATCATAAAAGCACCGTACAATCCTACTATGGGTGACACTCCGGCCACAAAAGCAAAAGCGACTGCTTCGGGGACCAATGCCAATGCCACCGTTAGCCCTGAAAGCATATCGTTTTTGACACTGCCTCCGTTGGTGGAATCAATGAGTTTAAATGGCTTCATCGTTTAATTTTAAGCGGCAAAAGTAATGTAATTGCATCGAAGAGGCCGAAGACTCTCAAAATAATGCACTTTTTTTAATAAGTGGTACTTTTGCATTAGATGATAAAGCGGTTATTTCCCATCCTTTCATGGTTGCCGAACTATAAGAAGGCCTTTCTTGCCAGTGACCTTTCGGCAGGGTTTACTGTTGGTATAATGCTTATTCCACAAAGTATGGCTTATGCTATGATTGCAGGGCTACCACCAATATATGGGCTTTATGCTGCGCTAATGCCTCAATTGATATATGCGCTTATGGGGACATCACCACAGTTAAATGTAGGACCTGTTGCTATGGATTCCCTTTTGGTAGCTACGGGGTTAGGTGCCCTATCGATTGCTGGTGTAGAAACTTATATCGCCATGGCAATCGTGTTGGCGTTGTTTGTGGGCTGTCTGCAGATCGTGCTCGGGATGTTCAAAATGGGGTTTTTGGTCAATTTTTTATCCACCCCAGTCATTAGTGGGTTTACCTCAGCAGCGGCACTTATTATAGGTTCTAGCCAGCTAAGCCATTTGTTTGGGGTTGAAGCAGGAAGAAACAGCAAGCTGCACCTTATACTTATTGAACTATTTTCTGCATTAAACCCTATAAATCTGTATGCGTTTGGCATTGGGGCAATCGCTATTGTGATGCTATTGGTTATGCGGAACATCAGCAAAAAAATTCCCGGGGCATTAGTAGTGGTAGTGTTGAGTATTTTGGCGGTTATGTCGCTAAAACTCCACATGAAAGGTGTGGGAATAGTTGCTGAAATTCCTAAAGGCTTGCCCGCTTTTAATCTCCCGGTGATTGATATTGTAACCCTAAAAGACCTCTTTCCCATTGCCATTACCTTGGCGCTTATTGGTTTTATGGAAGCCATGTCTATAGCCAAATCTATGGAGAATAAACACGGCAATACATTAAGACCCAATCAAGAGCTTATTGCACTGGGCACAGCTAATATTGTTGGTGCTTTCTTTAGTTCATATCCTTCTACGGGCAGTTTTGCCCGAACAGCCATTAATGATTTAAGTGGAGCAAAAACTGGACTTGCTAACCTAATCAGTGCCGCTATAGTTGGACTTACATTGTTGTTTTTAACGCCGCTATTCTATTTTTTGCCAAAGGCCGTTTTAGCTGCCATAATTATGGTTGCTGTTTTTGGATTGATTGATTTGCGTTATCCCAAACAACTTTTTATACGACGGAAAGACGAATTTGCATTGCTTGTCATCACTTTTTTACTAACGTTGTTTGTAGGCATTGTTCAGGGTATTTTATTTGGGTCATTACTGGCGCTATTGCTTATGGTTCACCGCACTTCAAGACCGCACGTTGCCGTGTTAGGAAAGATCAAAGGCACCACTTATTTTAGAAACATCAATAGGTTTAAAGAAGAGATAGAACCCCATTCCGAAGTGCTAATTTTTCGCTTTGATGCACAGTTGTATTTTGGCAATAAAGACTATTTTAAACATGAACTGCTTGCAGCCATAGCCGCCCAAAAAACAGCTCCAACAACCATTATTCTAAAAGCAGACCCTATAAACTATATTGATAGTAGCGCGATATTTATGCTTGAACAGTTCATTGTAGAGCTACAACAAAAAGGGATTTCTGTTTTGTTCTCAGAAGTGATTGGTCCCACACGAGATATCATTAAAAAATCAAAACTTATAGATTTGATTGGAAACGAGAATTTCTTTGTCAACACTATAGAAGCCTATGAATTTGCCACCAAAAAAACCCCTAAAACAACCCTTCAAGAAAAAATTTCACTGCAAACTAAAAGTGAAGATGAATGAAGGATAAACCGTATTTTTACAAAAAAATTTAGTCAACATGAAGGTAGAACAATTATATACAGGATGCTTGGCACAAGGCGCTTATTATATTGAAAGTGAAGGGGAGGTAGCTATCGTTGATCCCCTTCGAGAAACTACGCCCTATTTGGAACGCGCTCATCGTGATAATGCCAAAATTAAATACATTTTTGAAACCCACTTTCATGCCGATTTTGTGAGCGGTCATGTTACCCTTGCCAAACAAACGGCTGCCCCTATTATTTTTGGGCCAAATGCCAATCCGCGTTTTGAGGCTATTATTGCTTCCCACAAACAAGAATTTCCATTAGGTAACGCAACTATTGTAGTGCTCCACACCCCAGGACACACCATGGAAAGCACTACTTTTTTACTTCGCGATCCAGAGGGAAAAGACCATGCTATTTTTACAGGAGACACCTTATTTTTAGGAGACGTAGGACGTCCCGATTTGGCACAAAAAGCAGCACACATGACCCAAGAGGATTTGGCGGGAACACTTTTTGAAAGTTTACGAACTAAAATCATGCCCTTGGCGGATGATGTAATCGTTTATCCTGCACACGGTGCCGGCTCTGCGTGTGGCAAAAATATGATGAAACAAACGGTGGATACCCTCGGAAATCAAAAGAAAATGAATTACGCCCTTCGGGCTGATATGACCAAAGAAGAGTTTATCAAAGAAGTTACTGATGGTTTACTGCCACCTCCTCAGTATTTTCCATTGAATGTAAAAATGAATAAAGAAGGCTATGCCGATTTGGATGACGTTATTGCACAAGGAACACATGCACTTTCTCCTGAGGCTTTTGAAGTTGCTGCCAATGAAACAGGGGCGGTAGTGCTAGATGTTAGGCACCAAAATGACTTTGTAAAAGGACATATTCCTAGAGCTATTTTTATTGGGCTAGATGGCGGATTTGCGCCTTGGGTAGGAGCTCTTATTGCGGACGTTAAACAACCCATTTTGTTGGTAACTCCAGAAGGTAGAGAGGAGGAAGCGGTGACACGTCTTTCACGTGTTGGTTTTGACAATACCCTTGGCTATCTCAAAGGTGGATTTGAAGCGTGGGAAGCATCGGGGAAAGAAACCGATTCTTTACTATCTGTCTCTGCCACTGAATTAAAAGAAACGCTTCAAGCTACAGACACAAAGGTGTTTGACGTTCGCAAGGAAACGGAATACCTATCAGAACACATTCCAACTGCGGAAAACACACCACTTCATTTTTTAAATGACCATTTGGCTACATTTCCAGAAAACACCTCCTTTTACGTTCACTGTGCGGGAGGGTACCGAAGTGTCATTGCAGCCTCTATATTAAAAAGTCGTGGAATTCATAATTTGATTGATATTTCAGGAGGATTTAAAGCGATTAAAGATGCTGGTATAGCGGTGACTGACTATGTCTGCCCTTCTACATTATAAGTGATTTTGCACTGATTTTGCACTGCTTTTGCAACCTCCATTTATATCTATGAAAAAGATTTTACTGCTATTCTTTTGGCTCTCTATTTCCGCTTATGCTAACGCACAACTTACGGGAATCATTACAGATGAAAAAAATAACCCGCTTGAATACGCCACGGTTGTGTTACTTGACAAAAATACAGAAGCCATAATTTCTGGAGTGGTAACCAATTCCAAAGGGGGGTTTTCCATTACCAATATCGACAAAGGAATCTACCGATTGGAAAGTTCTTTTATGGGCTATCAAACCGTTACAATCGATAACGTTCGCATCGCTAGTGCTTCCCTAGTGGATTTGGGAAGTATTGCGCTTCGATTAGGAAATACTTTCGACGAGATTACGGTTACAGCAGAAACCGCCACGGTATTAAACAAAATTGACCGTCAGGTCTATTCGGCTAGTGCCTTTAAAAGTGCACAAGGCGGAACGGCTATCGATGTTATACGGCAACTCCCTGCTGTGAGTGTTGATGCACAAGGCCACATTAGCGTACGTGGAAATTCAGGTTTTACAGTATTGCTCAATGGAAAGCCCCTTCAAGGGAATGTAAATACGTTAATTGAGCAACTTCCAGCAAATGCGGTACAAGTTGTAGAACTCATTACAGCGCCTTCAGCCAAATACGATCCAGATGGAACTTCTGGACTTATCAACATTATCACAACAAAAGGAAGCATTACGGGGGCTTATGGCCAGTTAAATGTCAAGTCAGGTTTTCCTTCTATTGAAACGTACGGAAACGAAAAAGTGCATCAGCGCTATGGCACAGATGCTACCTATAATATTACTACCGATAAATGGAATGTTTCTTTTGGTGCAAACTACCTCAGAAACGACAAAGGGGGTAGACGCGAAGGCGACGTGTTTACTATTATTGATAATGTTTTTACCCGATTCCCTTCAACCGGTGAACGCAGTTTTGACGAA
>CBFICG010000119.1:0-4404 GCA_965661025.1 Flavobacteriaceae bacterium
ATGTTCCAATGATAGGGGACTTTACCGTATGCCCATCTGCAATGGTGTCAGCTGCTGCAACGGGTGCTGCCGCAACAGGTGCTGCCGCAACAGGTGCCACAGGGGCAACAGCAGGTTCTGGTGCAGGGGCAACCGCAACAGGTACAGCTTGCTGGATGGCAGCCACAGGAGCTACTTCTTCTCCTTTATCTGTTTTTATATTGATTTTGATATCGCCCATTTCAAGGCTCACTTCACTAGCACCAGATTTGGCGACAAACTTTATTAAGTTTTGGATTTCTTTTAATTCCATGGTTAATTGTTTTTAGGTGTTGTATGCCCACGTAAGGTAAGTAGCTCCCCAAGTGAAACCACCACCAAACGCGGTAAAAAGTAATTTTTGATTTTTTTTCAGTTTGCTTTCGTAATCCCAAAGCAATAAAGGAAGTGTTGCCGCTGTGGTGTTCCCATAGCGTTCGATATTTACGAGCATTTGATCGTAATTTAAGTCCAAGTTTTTTGTAATGGCATCCAAAATACGCTTATTGGCTTGATGTGCCACCACATAATCGATATCTTTATTGGTCAAATGGTTTTGACGTAATACTTGCTCAATGGCAGCAGTCATATTAGAAACAGCGAATTTAAACACAGGACGCCCTTCTTGATGGAGATAATGTTTGCGTGCAGAAACCGTTTCACTAGAAGCAGGCATAATCGATCCTCCAGCTTCAATTTTTAAAAACTCCCTTCCCTTGCCATCTACGCGGAGCACTTCGTCTTGAAGGCCTAGGCCTTCTTCATTTGGTTCAAACAACACAGCTCCTGCGCCATCGCCAAAAATAACACAAGTAGAGCGGTCGGTGTAGTCAATAATGGATGACATGGTATCTGCTCCAATCAATAAAATCTTTTGGTAGCGTCCGGATGAAATATGTGCCGAAGCTGCAGACATTCCATATAAAAACCCGGAACAAGCTCCTTGCAAATCGTACCCAAAGGCATTGGTTGCACCAATTTCAGTTGCAACAAAGGCTGCCGTAGAAGAAACAGGCATATCTGGCGTAGCAGTACTTACAATAACCAAGTCAATAGTGGTTGGGTCAAGATCTTTTTTTTGAATTATTTCACGCGCAGCGGCAATTGCCATAAACGATGTCCCAAGAGAGGTGGGTTTCAAAATGCGGCGTTCTTTGATACCTGTACGTGTGGTGATCCACTCATCGCTTGTGTCAACCATTTGCGCTAAAGCAGCATTGGTGAGCACATGCTCTGGAACGTAGCCTCCAACGGCGGTTATGGCTGCAGTTTTTGTAGTCATATAACCCGAATTGCACCAAAGTGCATTTCTACAAATTTTGTTCAAAATTAGTAAAAATCAACGCCTTTTTAGTCAAAAAATGTAAAAAAGTCCAAAAAATGAACAAAAAAAACGCCTTTTAAGAAAGGCGTTTTATGTTATTTTGAGGATAAAAAAAATTAATCTTCTGAATCAGCTGAATTATCAATCAGAACTTTTCCACGATAATATAATTTCCCTTCGTGCCAATGTGCACGATGATACAAATGAGATTCACCCGTAGTGCTACATGTAGCAATTTGTGGCGCAACGGCCTTATAGTGTGTGCGACGCTTATCGCGACGCGTTTTGGATATTTTTCGTTTTGGATGTGCCATAACAGCTGTTTTAGTCTTTCTTTAATTTCTTTAACGCATCCCATCTAGGATCTGTTGTTTCATGTGCTTTAGTGCTTTCGTTTGGATGCAACTTTTCTAATCTTTCTAACATATCGGAATGTAAACTTCCATTTTCTATACCCGGGTGAACCCTTTTTTGCGGCACTGCCAACACAACGGTTTCAAACAGTGTTTGTGCAATATCAACTTGATGTGAGCCATGTGGTAATACAAGCAACTCTTCGTTTTCGTCGTTAAATTCCTCCCCAAATTTCACTATTAATTCGTGTCTGGGATTTATGGGCAAGTCAAACGTCTCGTTGGAAACATCACAATTTACCGTTACAGTTCCCGAAACAGAAAACTGTATTTCCAGTATAGTTGCTTTTTTGTTCAACACAATATTAGCGTTGAGCGAAACATCGTTGAATTCAGTATAGTCAAAAGCATCAAAGAACTTGGATGTAATGCTGAGTGAAAAATGATGAATACCTTCTTTAAGACCAGCAAATGCTAAGACAAAAGGAGCCAGATCATTTTTTGCTTCGTTCATTACAGTCGGCAAATATATAAAATTTGGCGGTACAGCCCTGAATTTAGTGATTCTTTTGACGCGCATTCCAAATGCTGCATGCCATCTGGACTGCAGCGGCAAATGAAAGATGGTTTGCTACTCCTTTTCCTGCAATGTCAAACGCTGTTCCGTGGTCAGGAGAAGTACGCACAAATGACAATCCAGCCGTGACGTTTACCCCGTAACCAAAGGCAATAGTCTTAAAACCCACTAACCCTTGATCGTGGTAGCACGACAATACCGCATTAAAATTTTCATAGCTTTTTTGCCCAAAAAACCCATCCGCGGCAAATGGTCCTGTGATATCAATCCCGCTATTATTTAGCGCTTCAATTGCAGGGGTAAGAATGATATCTTCCTCTGTGCCAATGACCCCTTGGTCACCTGCATGTGGATTTAGTCCTAACAATGCAATTTTTGGCTGTGCACAGCCAAAATCTATTTTTAATGTTTTTACCAATTGATGGGCTTTCTCTTCTATCAATTCTGCTGTTACAGTAGCGGCAACTTTAGCTAGCGGAATGTGATCTGTAAGCAGTGCAACGCGCAGTTTTTGATGTGCCAAAATCATTAAGGCCTTTCCACCCCAAAGGGATGCCAAATAGTGCGTATGCCCAGCAAAGGGAAACACATCACTTTTTATAGCAGCTTTGTGTATTGGCGCTGTTACCAGCGCATTTGTTTCTTTTTGTTGTACGGATAATGCGGCAGCTTGTAGCGACTCAAAAGCAAAGGCTCCAGCCGTTGAAGTTTGTTTGCCAAAGTTGATTTTAGGAGTGTTTTGCCATATCGATTTAACATACAACACCCCTTCTTTGGGACTACTTTCTAAAAGATGCAATGGCACTTGTGTGCCAAGATGTTGTTGCTGTGCTTGCATAAACTCAATATCGGCATATACCACAGGAATACAGTGTTTGAAAAGTGTTTTATCTTCAAATGTTTTAAGGATAATTTCAGCACCAATTCCGTTTGGATCTCCAACAGAGATTGCAACAATAGGCAAAGCAGACATTTTGTGTATTTTTGCTGTACAAAGGTACAGGATTCACTGCTTATGTTTACAGGGATAATTGAAATTATGGGTACTATTGAACGCATCGAAAAAGATGGGAGTAATGTCCATTATACACTTTCAAGTAGCATCACAGCGGAGCTAAAAATCGACCAAAGTTTGGCACATAATGGCGTTTGCCTTACGGTTGTAGCCATTAATGGCGATCAATACACCGTAACTGCAATTCAAGAAACCTTGGAAAAAACGGCACTTCGTGAATGGAAAGTTGGGGATAAAATTAATTTGGAACGCGCCATGCGTTTAGGCGACAGACTAGACGGACATCTGGTACAAGGCCATGTTGACGAGGTTGCAACATGTACGCATGTTGAAGATCAAAATGGCAGTTGGTTGTTCCGTTTTGAATACGATGCAAATTCCCCTAATGTTACCATTGAAAAAGGCTCCATTTGTGTAAACGGCACCAGCTTAACTGTAGTTGGATCTTTGGCACATTCTTTTGGTGTTGCCATTATTCCATACACCTATGCGCATACTGTTTTCCACCAACTTAAAGTAGGTGATTTGGTCAATATTGAGTTTGATATGGTGGGCAAATACATTGCAAAAATGCGCTAATTTGTTTTTTACAGTTTTAGGAAATCTACATCGAATTCCTATAAAACTACTTTACTTTCATTCAGTTGGACTTGTAGAATTTTTTTTGGGCAAGAATTTTTGATTATTAAAGATATTACGTACCACTTTTAGTGGTAAAGCCAAAGCAGTTGAGCTTGTTGCTGTACACGATATTTTAGCCGTGCCAAAATATGATGTTGATTCTCCAAAAATGGAGGTAGTATTGCAGGGGTATTAATTTATTTGGCTACACAAGCGCCTCAAGAAATAAAAATTAATTCATCTGATATATCCATAGCGCAGGATTTTGTGGAGTGGTATTTTGGAATAAGCTAAATTGTAATGTTGTTTTTCCTGTGTCTTTGTTGGTAAAGACCATACCGATGGCTTGCTTGGCAGAAACCGCATCTCCTTTTTTCACGTACACCTTGCTTAGGTTTTTATAGCTTGTAATGTAGTTTCCGTGCTGTACCAGTACGATGGGATTACTTCCTTTAAACTGGACAATATTTAGCACTTTCCCTTCAAATACGCTGCG
>CBFICG010000120.1:0-4269 GCA_965661025.1 Flavobacteriaceae bacterium
TCAAGTGCTAGGGGATGTACTTAAAATCACACAAGGTTTTATTGGCTCTGATGATAATAACTTTACAACCACATTAGGTAGAGAAGGGTCGGATTATTCTGCGGCTATTTTTGCATATTGTTTGGGGGCCACTGATGTTACTATTTGGAAAGACGTTCCTGGAGTATTAAATGCTGATCCGAGAGTTTTTGATAAAACACAATTATTACATCATATTTCGTACCAAGAGGCGATTGAGTTGGCATTTTATGGTGCATCTGTAATTCACCCGAAAACCCTTCAGCCACTTCAGCGCAAAGAAATCCCACTGTTTGTAAAGTCATTTTTAAATCCAACAGAAAATGGCACACAGGTTGGCAAAGTTGTTCGTATGCGTCCAGAAGTTCCCTGCTATATTGTAAAAAAAGGACTGTCTTTGTTACGCCTTTCAACACGAGATTTTTCTTTTATTGTCGAAGACAATATCAGTGATATTTTCAGGTTGTTGCACGAGCATAAGATGTCTGTAGATTTGATTCAAAACTCTGCCATTAGTTTTTCGGTTTGTGTAAACGACAAGTATCATAATATGGAAATCTTATTGCAGGTCCTGCGCGCTCGATTTGATGTAAAACACACCCCAGATGTAATGTTGTACACGATTCGTCATTTTGAAAAAGACTCTTCCGCTTCGTTACTAAAATCCCACGAACTGGTGCTTGAGCAACGTACCGAGACGACGTTGCAATTGGTAATGAAATAGCTATATTTACGTTAAATTACCCCAATGCCACTCGTATATTCGTCCGATATAGCTGCTATACTTGGCCTTACAAAAACAGGGTTTTTCTGTCGTTTTTTAGGCCGTATCGTTCTTTGGCTTCTCCGTCTTGATAAAGTCAATGCAGTATACGACCGAAGTATAGCAAGAGGGAATCAATCACAATTTTTAGAGGCACTTTTATATCACTTAAAAATAAAATACCATATAAGCCCCACAGAGTTAAAACGCATTCCCCAAAAAGGTCCTGTGGTATTAATTTCCAACCATCCGCTTGGCGGATTAGATGGTATTATTTTGATGCATTTTTTGCAACAAGTACGCCCTGATGTGAAGCTTATGGCAAATTTTTTATTGGAACGTGCAGTGCCTCTAAAAAAGTGGATTATCCCTGTAAACCCATTTGATAAAAAACAATCAGCAAAATCTAGTATAGGGGGTTTTCGAGACGTGATTCGCCATTTAGATAACGATGGGCTTTTTGCCGTTTTTCCTGCTGGGGAGGTTGCCTCTAAAGTTAAAAAGCAAGTTCCTATTGATCCTGATTGGAATAAAGCCATTATGCGTCTGATCCAATCTGCAAAAGTCCCTGTTGTCCCCGTATATTTTCATGCGCGTAATAGTCCACTTTTTTATCGATTGGCAAAAATCCATGGGTTGTTACGCACTGCTAGACTACCTGCTGAATTGCTAACACAAAGACACCGTACCATTGATGTTCGGGTTGGAAAGCCCATCTCCGTTATAGACCAAAACAACCACGAATTACTAGTGGATTATATGTCTTTTTTACGTCGTAAAGTATATATGCTGTCCAATAGTTTTGAGCGAAAACACCTGCTTAATCGTGTACCAAGACCGCTGCGCAGACGAAGCAAAAAAGTAGAACCCATTGCACCGCCAGTGCCATTATCTTTATTGGAAAAGGAAATAGCACTATTACAAAAACTAGACAAATCACTGCTTATATACAAAGACTATGAGCTTTTTTTGACCGCTGCGATGGAAATTCCAAATACCCTTATTGAAATTGGGAGACAACGCGAAATTGCCTTTCGGGCAGTAGGAGAGGGAACCAACAAGTCGCTTGACCTTGATCATTTTGATGTGGATTATTTACATCTTTTTTTGTGGGATCATAATGCCAAAAGTTTGGTTGGGGCATATCGGTTAGGCCTGGGAAGAGAACTTATGAATAAACGAGGATTGTCAGGATTTTACCTTGCAGAACTCTTTAAGTTTGAGCCTGAAATTAACTATATGTTAAACAATACTATTGAGTTGGGTAGGGCATTTGTAGCGCAACAATATCAACAGCGTCCCATGCCGCTTTTTTTGCTTTGGAAAGGTATTATCCATGCCACCCTTCGCTTTCCAGAATACGACTACTTAATGGGAAGTGTGAGCATTAGCAATCAATTTTCAAAGTTCACCAAGTCGTTGATGATTGAGTTTATGCGTTCTCACTATTATGATCCCTTTTTGGCGCAGTACATTACGCCCAAAAAAGAGTTTAAAGTCAAGCTTAATGATGCCGACAAGGAGTTTGTTTTTGACGAAACTTCTGCTGATTTAAACAAATTTGATAAACTTATCCAGGAAGTTGAACCAGGAGCATTGCGCTTACCTGTGCTGATAAAAAAATACATCAAACAGAATGCACGCGTAGTGTCTTTTAATGTTGATCCACTATTTAACAACGCAATTGACGGATTGATGTATATCAAAGTTAGAGATATTCCTGCCAGCACCGTTCAGCCGGTTTTGGAAGAATTTCAAGCCACTTTAGAGGCAAAAAATCAATCTAATAAATAACTTTTCACAAATGCTTTGCAATACGCTTTGATTTCATCTCGTGTTGCTGCAAAAGCCTTGTGGATTTCTTTTTCGTCTTGAGATTTTAGTTTAGAGGGATCGCTAAAATTTCTGTGCCAACGCTGTGCATTTTTACTGGGAATATAAGGGCAATTTTCTTGTGCGTGATCACAAACGGTAATAATGTGATCAAAAGCAATATCGCTGTACTCATCTACGTGATTTGATGTATGCTCGCTAATATCAATGCCTGCTTCTTTCATGATACTCACCGCGCGTTGATTAAGGCCATGCGTTTCGATTCCGGCACTGTAAACAGCCACTTTTTTTCCACCATAAAAATTCATGAATCCATGTGCCATTTGACTGCGACATGAATTTCCTGTACAAAGGATTAAAATATTTTTCATAAATGTAAAAGAACAACCAGTTTAAATCTTCAACGTTTTCTTTTTGTTAAGATTACTTTAAATAACCTTTTTGGTGAAGTTGTTTTATTTTTTTTAAAATCACGTGACTTAGTTGTATGTGGCTTTGAACAGTCCATCCGGCTACATGCGGGGTTAATATCACATTGTTTTGCTTAGACAAATAGTCCCATGCTTTTGATGGCGCTATCGCAACATCAAATGCAGCAGTTTCCATTTCGAGTACGTCTAAGCAAGCCCCTTTAATTGTTCCATTTTTTAATCCAATTATGATGTCAGCCAAAATTACTTGATTTCCCCGTGCGGTATTTATAAGCCAAAAAGGATTTTTCATGTTGGAGATAAAAGTCGCATCAATATACCCTAGCGTTGAATTGTCGAGGGGTAAATGCAAACTCACTACATCTGCTTTTTCTTGTAGTGTTTCTAACGAAACTTGCTGCGCAAACGAATCACTGATGTTTGGAAGGATGTCATGGCACAACACTTTCACATCAAAGCCTGAGAGTTTTTTAGCAAATTGTTTTCCTGTGTGGCCGTAACCGATGATTCCAATGGTCTTTCCGTCAAGCGCTTCTCCGCGATTGGCTTCTCGTTGCCAAATTCCTTTGCGTACTTCGGCATTAGCTTTAGAAATCTTGTTAAACAAACTCAATAGCATTCCCAAAGCGTGTTCCCCCACAGCAGGACTGTTTCCTTCAGGGGCAGCCAATACAGCAATTCCTAATTTTTGAGCATTTTTAACGTCGATATTTTCCAGTCCAGAGCCCACACGAGCAATGAACTTAAGGTTTGTTGCTTTGCTCAAAAAAGTCTTATCAATAGGGAATCGAGAGCGGATAACAAGTCCGTGGTAAGCGTTTATTTCTTGTTCAATTACTGTCTTAGGTGAAGTAGTATCGATGGTATTTTCAAACCCTAAATCACGAAGTCCTTCCACAAGACTTGGGTGGTTTAAATCTACATGCAAAATTCGTATCATGCTAAAATCCTAAGATCATTTTGGCAATATAAAAAAACAAGAAAATGCCAAAAATATCGTTACTGGTTGTAATAAAAGGGCCTGTAGCAATAGCTGGGTCAATATTATTTTTGTCTAAAACGATAGGCACGAATGTGCCTATAAGTGCGGAAACCACAATTACACAAAGCATGGATAGTGCAATGGTAAGACTGATTGTAATCTCAAGTCCTAGGAAGTACCCAAATGCAACGAGTAATCCGCCCAGGGCAATACCATTGATAAGACTCAACCCAACTTCTTTG
>CBFICG010000121.1:0-4229 GCA_965661025.1 Flavobacteriaceae bacterium
CATTATCCTCACACAGCAAAGCTGATGGTGAACTGGTTTGGAGTTTATATAAAGAAAACAACCATATTCACCTAGCACTTCTTCGAGACAAAAAACTTCAATTTTATAATTGCTTCGAGGCAGCTAGTTCAAAAGACATCGTGTATTATGTGTTGCTTTCTGCAAAAGAAAATAATGTCAGCCCCAACGAAGTGCCATTATTTATTGTTGGAGATATTGCCCTAGAAGATGCCACCTATAAAGAATTGCACAGGTTTGTGCGTAGTCTAAATTGCCTTTCGCCTGAACATTCCCTCAAATTTGAATCGCCAAAAATAAACACACACCAAGATTTTTGTGTGCTAAATTTAGTTTAATGCGTATTATTTCAGGAACTAAAAAAGGAAGACGCATACATCCACCAAAAAACCTCCCTGTTCGACCCACTACCGACGGAGCCAAAGAAGCGCTTTTTAATATTTTGATGCATCAATATGCTTTTGAACAAACCACCGTGTTGGATTTGTTTGCCGGGACAGGAAGTATCAGCTATGAGTTTGCATCGCGCGGAGCTCAACAGATTATAGCAGTTGACCAAAACGCGTTGTGCGTAAAGTTTATCGACCAAACCGCAGAAGCATTAGCACTTCCCGTTACAGCAGTTAAATCCCCCGTAATACGCTTTTTAGATCGAACAACCACAAGCTACAGTTTTATATTCGCCGATCCTCCGTATACATTTACCAATGAAGCATATAAAAAGCTCATTGATGCTATTTTTAGTAAAAACCGGTTGCAAAAAAAGGGACTCCTTATCGTAGAACACGCCGAACAAATAGATCTATCGAACCTTGATAATTTTAAAGAAAATAGAAGTTATGGTGGATGTGAATTTTCTTTTTTTACGTGCTAATCACTGTTTTCCAGCACGAAATAAATATTCTTTTTCGGCTTTGGTTAAGCTTTCGTAGCCCGAAGCAGCAATTTTATCCAAAATAGCATCCACCTTTTGTTGATTTATTGAAGAGGATGCCGATTTGGTTTTGCGTTTTGGTGTATGCGTTTTTTTTATGGTATTGGATTTGGTAAAAAGCGACTTTAACCTTTCTACTATACGCATAAACCATGCACCAATGTCATTGCCTTTTAAAAATTCACGCTGATACACATAGCCCCAAAGTGCGCCGCCCAAATGAGCAATATGGCCTCCAGCATTTGAGGCAGGAATTTGCACTACATCTAAAAAGATAAATAGCAGCGCAATATATCTTAAAGGGACCGAAAACATAAAAACGCGAACAGGTGAATTAGGCATATAAGAGGCCATAAAAACCAAAACTGCCATGACTCCTGCCGAACTACCTATTAGCATAGAAGATTTAGACTGAAAGGCAGGAAAAATATTATACGAAAGCAAATAAATAAGTCCGCCTGCAACTACACCCACAAAAAAAGTATTGAGCAATAAGCGTTCTTGAAATAAATTAAGCATTAAGCCACCTGCGATGTAAAGCAAAAGCATGTTCCAAAAAAAATGTCCTAAAGAGCCATGAAACAAACCATAGGTTATCAGTGTCCATGGGCGTGTAAGTGCCGTATTTACGTCAGCGGAAAGTTCAAAAAATGCCAACCAACCTGAAAAGGAACTATTAAATAAAAATAACAGTGTATTCAGGATTAGGGGCACTACAAAAAGCACCGCCATAATGGCAATGAGTTTTTCAAGTACGTTTAATTTTGCGTATCTAAGTCGAATGTTTTGCCACAAATTCATCAATTCCAACGGTTTTGATTAAACTGATTTCGTTTCCAATACCACATTATTAAGAATCCAGAAATGGCGCCTCCCACATGGGCAAAATGTGCAATAGGACCCATGGAATACGAAGAAAAGCCAAAAAATAAGTCCATCACTAAAATAAGTGGAACAAAATATTTTGCTTTGATGGGAATTGGCAAAAAAATGAGCATCAACTCAGCATTTGGAAACATAAACGCAAAAGCGACCAAAACGCCGTAGAGCGCACCCGAGGCGCCAACCATACGAACGTGAAATAAAGATTGGGTCTGTTGCTGTAATGAATTGTAAATTTCATCCAGTGGATACCCTTGCAAAACCAACTCATCTACCCATCCTTGAATTTGAAGGTGATAAACCAAAAGTTGCAGCCCAGCAGCACCAATACCGGTAGAAAAGTAAAAAAACAAAAATTTGTTTTTACCCCACATTTGGGCAAGTGGCGAACCAAACATCCAAAGCCCAAACATGTTGAACAAAATATGTGAAATACTACCGTGCATAAACATATGCGTAAGTACTTGCCAAAGACCAAATAAGTTATTTTTAGGGTAATGCAATGCCAAAACGTCATATGCCAACTCACCAACAAACTGACTTCCAACAAAAATCAATACGTTAATTATAATAAGGTGCTTAATAATATCAGGAATGTTCCTCATGGTGAAAAAAAGCGGTCTAACTCTTGTAAAGATAACACCCTAAAGGTTGGCATACCTTCAGCAGAGCGATCGGGTTCTTTACAAGATAAAAGGTTGTGTATCAATTCTATTTGTTCGTGTGATGCCAAACTACGTCCAGAAGGAATACTACGTTGTTTTGCTAATGAACGCGCCATAACATCACGTTGGAAAAAGGCATGAACCGTGCCATTTGTCGTCTGTGTCAGCCATTGCTGTAAAAAATGAGGAATATCTGCTACAGAAAACACATCGGGTATGGCAGAAAATTCAATGGTATCATCAGCAGCGTTAGCTATTTCAAAACCCATTTCTGAAAGTGTCTCCTGATGCGTCTTTAACACGTGAACACTTGGTGTATCAAGCGTCAATGAAAGTGGTACTGCTAAGGTTTGTGACAAAACCTTTTTGGTTTCCCAATCAAGCATATATTTTTCGTATAACACTCTTTCGTGTGCCCTGCGCTGATGCACAACCAGTACCCCATTTTGGTGTGGTGCAATCAGAAATTTTTGAGCGTACTGAAACGAAAATGTAATTTTTTCTGTAGATGATGTCAAATCCTGATCTCCAGAATTTTCTGAAACAATATCATCAAAGGAAACGGATGTATTTGTGAGTTGAGGTTTCGAGGTCTGGGCAAAAGGATTAAAATCTGGGTTTACAGCAACCCGAGATGCAACAGGTGCCGCTTTGTGCTTTGCATAAGGGGTTTCTAATGAACGATCTGTAGAAAAATCCAAAATAGGTGTAATGCTAAACTGCCCCAAACTGTGTTTTACAGCTGCGCGTAAGACAGCATAAATTGCATGTTCATCCTCAAATTTTACTTCTGTTTTGGTAGGATGTATATTGATATCCAACTGATTTGGCGGTACAGTCAAATACAAAAAATACCCCGGTTGATACTGTGGAGACAGCAACCCTTCAAATGCTGCCATTAGGGCATGATGTAAATACCCGCTTTTGATAAATCTATTATTTACAAAGAAAAACTGTTGATGGCGAGATTTTTTAGCAAAAGTCGGTTTAAGTACAAACCCCTTAATTTTTACCATCTCGGTGGCTTCTTCTACAGGAACTAAGCGTTCGTCAAATTTTGGACCAAATATATGCACGATACGCTGATGCAATGTGGTTGGTGGCAACTGAAACACTTCTGTCCCGTTGTGTAATAGTTCAAAATGAATGTCGTGATGCACCAAAGCAACTCGGTGAAATTCATCGGTAATATGACGAAATTCTACGGCAATAGATTTTAAAAAATTACGCCGTGCAGGAATGTTGAAAAATAAATTCTTAACAGAAACCGAAGTCCCTTCAGTGGCAGTGGTACGCTGTTGCTGGGTTACTTCAGAGCCTTGAATATCGATTCGAACACCTAATTCTTCTGAGTTGGTTTTGGTTATGAGTTGTACCTGCGCGACGGCGGCAATACTCGCCATTGCTTCGCCGCGAAATCCTTTAGTATGGAGATTAAAAAGGTCATCAGCCTTTTCAATTTTGGAAGTAGCGTGCCGTTCAAAGCACATTCGAGCATCTGTTTCGCTCATGCCCTTTCCATTGTCCACTACTTGAATGTGTGCTTTTCCAGCTTCTTTTACGATAAGTGAAATACGCGTAGCGTTTGCGTCAATTGCATTTTCAAGCAATTCTTTTACTACTGAGGCTGGACGCTGTACTACCTCGCCTGCAGCAATCTGATTCGCTACATGGTCAGGAAGCAATCGGATAATATCATTCATGGGCGCTAAAAAATAGAAAGATCAAAA
>CBFICG010000122.1:0-4188 GCA_965661025.1 Flavobacteriaceae bacterium
TGGTGCTTCGTGGATTTCTAAAACAGTAGATAAACTTCCTGGGGTTCCAGCTACAGCATTTATAAACGATATCAAGGCTGATTTGTTTGATGCTAATGTGGCGTATGTAGCCTTAGATAATCACAAATTTGGCGATTACGCACCTTATTTATATAAAACAACTAACGGAGGAAAATCATGGAAATCCATAGCAAATGGTATTCCACAAGGCACACTTGTTTGGCGTTTAGTACAAGACCATATCAACCCTAACTTATTGTTTTTAGGGACGGAATATGGGGTTTATATCAGCTTAAATCAAGGAGAACAATGGCATAAATTCAGCAAAGGAATGCCTACCATTTCGGTACGAGATTTGGCAATACAAAAGCGTGAAAACGACCTTGTAGCCGCTACTTTTGGGCGTAGTTTTTATGTTTTAGATGATTATAGTCCACTTCGTGAAATTACGGAAGATAAACTTGCGCAAGGCGCACAGTTATTTCCCATTAAAAAAGCTTTGCAGTATATAGAAATTCGTGGAGGAACTTCAAGTCAAGGAGCCTCTTTTTATACGGCAAAAAATCCATCTTATGGCGCACAGTTTACGTATTATGTGGCTGAAGATGTAAAAACACAGCAAGCCGTGCGAAAAAAAGCGGAGAAGGAACTAAAGAAAAACAAGCAAGATGTTCCATTTCCAGGGTGGGATAAACTTGACGCTGAACTAAACGAGCAAAAACCTTCGGCCCTGTTACGCATCAGCAATCCTAATGACGAAATAGTTGCAGAGGTTTCCGGAGACTATACTAAAGGCGTTCATCGGGTGTCATGGGACTTACGCCAAGCCATGCCTTCGGCAATTGATATCGAGTCTGATAAAGATCTTGGTCGTGGGCTTCGCATAAATGTTCCTCAGGGAGTATATACTGTACAATTGTTTAAAAAGCACCAAGGAACCCTTACGGCACTTTCGAAAATACAAACTTTTGAAGTAGAACGCATCCGTCAAAATGTTTTGGATAACCCAGAGTCAGTATCCCATCAGGAATACGCTCAAAAATTAAACGCATTATTTGTTCGTGTGGATCATATGCGTAAGAAGTTTGATGTCACTACGAAAAAAATCAAAGCATTAAAGCGTGGCTTGTCATTTACGCAAGCACAATCACAGGAACTACACCAGATGGTTTATGATTTACAACAACAGCAATTAGCACTGGATAAGCAAATCAACGGGAGCACAGCCAAAAAAGAAGTAGGAGAGAAGGACACCCCAACGCTTTCCAATAGGTTATCTGTGGCCTCGCGCGGGTTTTATAACAACACTTATGGTCCTACAAAGTTGCATAAGGAAAGTTTTGATATGGCACTAGCCCTTGTCAATATGTTGTCTGTTAAAGTGGATGCTTTAGCTGTAAATGCTAATGCCGCAGTTACTCAAGCGGAAGCCGCAGGAGCACCTGTTATTTTAGACTAACAAAATCATCCACCAATAAACTCACCACCAGCGAGTAGCTTTTAATCCCTTCTTGTTGGTGGTTTGCTTTTAGGTATTGATCGTAGCTTTTTTCAAAGACCACTTCAAATGGATTTTGATAGTTGAGCCAAAAGGTGCGCACTTCACGTATGTTTTTCAAAACCCCTTCGGGGAGGGAAGCAACAATTTCTTTTGCGTTGTCTTTGTTGTTTCGGGACAGTGTGTTTATGAGATATTGAAACGCCAACAGGTTTCCTGCATATGCCACCAGCGGGTTTTCCGCTTGTGTAGTGGCTTTAATGCTGATATAATTCGCCTCGTCCTCGGCGGCATAGCCCCACTGATGAGCAATTTCGTGACATGCCGTAGTAAGGATACGCAATTTGGGCTGTAAGCTGTTTACCTGTGCTTCGTGCGTAAACGGATTGAAATAGCCGCCAAACCCCATATAACTAAGTAGGGTAGGAAATAGTGTTGCCTTGGCTTTACCGTGTAGCTTCTTGGGTCGCAAAGGAGTTTCTTCCATGGTTTGTGAAGCTAATCCCAAAATATTTTGTGTAGATGCGTCAACGACTACTTTTTTCTCTGGATTTGGAGTTAATTTATTGTGCAGTACAGCTAATTTTTTTGCGTAATAGGTTGTTGCTTTGTTAAGCTGTTCTATCGATATTGTATCAGAGAGCTGACGCTTTTCACGTATGGGCGTTTTAAAATAATGTACCCCCCACGAGGTATAAAATAGCATAACCACCACTGCGATTATTAAACCTCCCTTCCAATAATGACGTCTGAGTGAAAATCTCCTTAATGACAATACTCCAATAACAAGGGCAATTAAATAACCTATATCACCTACAGAAAAAGAAAACCACCCCCAAAGCCATTGGTTTAAATTTGAAATAAGGGGATATAATAAGCCTTCGTAGTAGCGCTCAACCCAAAACGGATAATGCTTAACTATGGATAAATTAACAAAAAACAACACAACACCTAAAAAAATCCAGCGATGTGTTAGCCGATTCATTCAGCACGTACTTCAACAACTTCCACTTCAAAAATAAGGGTAGTGTCGGGAGGTATAACCGAGTTTCCTTCTCCATAAGCGATGTTAGCGGGAAGATAAAGTGTTGCTTTTTCGCCTTCTTTTAAAAGAGACAATCCTTCTTTAAATCCTACGATAAGCGAAACTTCAGGATCTACACGTGCCTCAATAGGACGATAGCCTCCGGCATCATCACGTCGTCCATCGTACATATCATAGGCTTTGGCAACTTCTGCCAAAGAGGTGTCTAACAATTTACCATCTTCAAAATAAACAGCATAATGTGTAAATGCTGTAACCCCAGGCACTACTGCAGTTCCATTAGTTTTTTTGCTAATAACATACGAAAGACCACTTTTTGTTGTAGTGGCTTGATTTTTGAGTGTGTTTAATGCAGCAGCTTTATCAGTTTTTACCTTTTCCAACTTGGCAATTTTTGCGGCTTTTCTGTCTTCGATTCCGTCAAAATAATCATCAAAAACCTCACCTGCTTTAAACTTTTTGGCTTCCGTGCCTTTTCTGATAATTTCTACCGCAATAATGGTGTCGTTTTGTTGGATAGAGTCTACTACATTTTGCCCCTCAACTACACGACCAAAAACACTGTGTTTTCCGTCTAACCAGGGAGTCTCTTTATGTGTGATAAAAAACTGACTTCCATTGGTGTTTGGGCCTGCATTAGCCATAGACAATACCCCTGGACCGTCGTGTTTAAGTTCTTCATCAAATTCATCTTCAAATTGGTATCCTGGACCTCCTTGCCCTGTTCCTGTAGGGTCACCTCCTTGAATCATAAAATCCGCTATAACACGGTGAAATACAATACCGTTGTAGTACGGTTTTCCTTTGTAAATACTATCGACCTGATTATTTGTTCCTTCAGCAAGCGAAATAAAATTAGCTACTGTGTTGGGTGTTTTATCATAAGAGAGTTGAATAAGTATATTGCCTTTATTGGTTTGAATATCTGCATAGACTCCTTTGTCTAATCCGTTTTTTGAGGTGGAGCAGCCAATCATTACAATGAGGCTTGCAAAAAGAAGTGTAATATTTCTAATCATGATTAAATTTTGAGAGTTGAAATGTACAAAAAATAGGTTAGTTCGTATCTATTCAAAAAATGCACGTAATGATTCAATGAAATAGGCTTCGGTTTGTGCTAAAGTGCGTTTTGAAATCCCCCCGGCTGCATTAATGTGTCCACCCCCGTTAAAATACGTTTTGGCAAATGTATTTATAGACAAATCGCCTTTGCTTCTGAAGGAAAGTTTCACCACATCTTCATGCCTGTATTCAATCATTATCACTGCTATTTGAATGCCCGAAACAGTTAAGCCATAGTTTACAAATCCTTCGGTGTCTCCTTTTTGGAAATTACATTCATCTAACTCGTCTTGGCTTAAGGTGATGTATGCCGCATTGACATCGTTTAAAAAAACCATATTTCGCAGCGCAATTCCAAGGAGTTTTAGTCGATTGGGGCGTGCAGTATCTTTAATTTTTTCGTGAATATCACTGTGATTTGCCCCACAGTCAATAAGATCAGCAACTGTCTTATGTGTGTCTGCGGTGACACTGGGAAAACGAAACGAACCCGTATCTGTCAAAATACCTGTGTATATACACGTGGCAACTTCTTTGTTGATACACTCCTTTTTGCCTAGTCCGTCAATAATTTGATATACCA
>CBFICG010000123.1:0-4146 GCA_965661025.1 Flavobacteriaceae bacterium
CGGGGGAGGAAAGATTATCTCCTAAACTTGAGGCAATGTCCGAGGCATATAGGTATTGATCATTTACACGAGCAATAGCAGTATCTGGGGATGATGTATCTAATTTACAGGTCGTGACGAGCGTTAAAAAAGATATTAGAGCGATGCGCATAGTTAGCGAGAGTAATTTGGAGCTTCCTTAGTAATTTGAACGTTGTGTGGGTGGCTTTCTTTAATTCCTGATGCGGTTATTTGCACAAATCGTGCCGTTTGTTGCAATGTATTTAAATCTTTTGCGCCACAATATCCCATTCCAGCGCGCAAACCACCTACAAACTGATGAATACTTTCATTGAGTTCCCCTTTATATGGAACACGCCCAACAATTCCTTCCGGAACAAGTTTTTTGATATCGTCTTCAACATCCTGAAAATAACGGTCTTTACTGCCTTTTTTCATCGCCTCAACAGAGCCCATCCCACGATAGGTTTTAAACTTTCTTCCCTCGTAAATCACGGTTTCCCCAGGGGATTCTTTCGTTCCCGCAAGGAGTGATCCTAACATTACACAGTCTGCTCCTGCAGCGATTGCTTTAACAATATCGCCCGTGTAGCGAACCCCACCATCAGCGATGAGAGGAACGTCTGTATCGGCAAGTACCGATGCAACTTCCAAAACAGCCGAAAGTTGTGGATAACCAACCCCAGCAATAATTCGAGTGGTACAAATAGAGCCTGGTCCAATACCTACTTTAATTCCGTCGGCACCTGCATCTAATAAAAAAGACGCTGCCTCTGAAGTAGCAATATTTCCTACCACTACATCTAACGCCGGATGTGCCTTTTTGACCCTTTTAAGCACTTCAACTACACCTTTTGTGTGCCCATGCGCTGTGTCAATCACAACCGCATCAACGCCTGCTTTGGCAAGCGCATCAACTCTATCCATCACGTCGGGGGTAACGCCAACGGCAGCGGCAACCCGAAGTCGTCCGTAGGTGTCTTTGTTGGCTTGAGGTGTTATGCTTACCCTGGTAATATCGCGGAACGTGATAAGACCAACAAGCTTGTTGTTGGCATCTACAACAGGAAGTTTTTCAATTTTATGCGCCTGTAATACTTCTTCTGCATCTGCCATAGAAATGCCTTCATTGGCGGTTACCAGATGTTCTGAAGTCATTACCTCCATAATAGGCCGTCCGTCGTTTTTCTCAAATCGCAAATCTCGGTTAGTTACAATTCCAATCAAAATTCCGCTGTCATCAACAATAGGAATACCACCGATACTATATTCTTGCATAAGTTTTTTGGCATCGGCAACGAGTGCCGTAGTGGGTAGGGTAACGGGGTCAATGATAAGTCCCGATTCTGATCGTTTTACTTTTCGAACCTTGTCTGCCTGTTCTGCAATGGTCATGTTTTTGTGCAATACCCCAATACCCCCTTCTCGCGCCATAGCAATTGCCATTTGACTTTCGGTAACAGTATCCATTGCAGCAGAAACAATGGGAACGTTTAGGGCGATATTCCTAGAAAATTTTGAAGTTATTGAAACTTCTCTGGGAAGAATTTCAGAAAAAGCAGGTACTAGCAATACATCGTCGTATGTTAGACCTAAACTAGTGACTTTGGAAGGAAGCGGCTCCATGGCAACGGATTAAAAATTGTTGCATACAAATATACAAAACATCTGTTTACGATATTGGTTGCTTTTATCCGTTCTAATTCCAAATTACTGTAAACAAATAGATTATGTTTCTAAATTTTATAATTTAATAAAAATTTATACGATGGAAAATTTATTTGCAAGCAACTCATGTGTGAATTGTAAAAATTTAAGTCAAGAAAATACGTGTAGCATACATAGCGTAGTTGTAAATGAAAAATACACGTGCAACGATTTTGACTTAACGGGAACGGGGTTAAAATAGTCGAAGCTTTTCGTTTCAGGCTAATTTAGCACTCGGTCTGCAATTACGGCACTAGGCACAGTACAATGTTGTTTTTTGCCAAACAACAGGTTCCGTGTTAATGCAATTCCCGTGTATATAATGTCCGCTACACTGCTTGGAACAATCCTAAAACACTTGGTAATCATCGGATTGTAATCGATAGTCGATAAACATTCCATAACCGCTTTTGATTTTTTGAATTCTTTGCCATCTGAATTGAGTGTAATTACAGTATCCTCCATCATTATTTTTGGGTAATGCTGCTTTAAAAAATCGCTATTAAACGTGGTAAAATATAGATGATGATGAACATCTCTTTTCGCCAACCACTTCACAAAGTGGTTGCACAAAACACAATATCCATCAAAAACAATAATGATCTGACCTTCATTTAAATTCAAAGGGGGTGTCACAGACTAAAATTTAAAGTCAAATCCAGTGTAAACACCAAAGGGGTGACCAGGTCGTAATCCCGCAGGTGCTCTTGACACAGCGTATTTTTCATCAAACAGATTTAAAACCCTTGACTTAAGTGTCATCTTGGAACTGAGTTTGTACCCCATGGAAATATCAAAAATAAGGTACGAAGGTATTTCAATAGCCCCATTTGCTACAGTAGAAAACTCTCCATTGTATTTGGCATTTAAATAAAATTCCCACTTATTGGCTTGGAAACCAACTGAGGTATTCAACATATGTTGAGGGATATATGGTATACGATCTCCATCGCGAACTTCCCCCCATATATCTTGAGTGCTACCAAAGTCACTTAAAAATTTTGCATTAGTAAGTGTATACGATAGTGAAAAAGGAATAGTTATATTTTGGTCTTTCACCACATTCGATTGCAATAGCACTTCTAGGCCACTTACTAAGGCCTCCCCTGCGTTAAATAAATCAAGCTCTCCTAAACCACCACTCGCAGCAAGGTCGTTACCCAACAAATTACTATAGTCGTTTCGATAAGCTATAATTTCAGCATCTAGCTTTTTGTATGATAATCTAACTCCCGCTTCTAAATTTATACTCTGTTCGGCTTTTTGTCCAACAGCGTTTCCGGGAGGTGAAAACCCTTTGTGAATACCACCGAAAACGGAAATTGTATTACTAAAAGTGTAATTTAAGCCTACCCCTGGGATAAATACAGACACTTTATTTTCTCTAGATGAAAGATCGTTTAGATTTCGTGTTGGGTTCGTTTTTCCATAATCATCTCTAGACAATGTCATGGACTCGTACCTTAACCCTGGTGTTACGGTCAGATTTTTGAATTTATATTTATACATCAAATACGTTGCAAATGCGTTTGCTGAGCTCACCCTATTCCCTTGAGCGCCTTTTTCGCCGTAAGCACCAAACGACATAAACCCATTTTGGATATGATACACATCCTCCCACTGAAATCTATCCTCCTCGTCGTAATGATACCTGAACCCAATTTCTAAATCATGAAATGCATCATTCTTTCCATACCAATGTGAGTCGATTTTGGTTTGTATTCCTTTTGAAACATATGCCCTATTGTTTGCTTTTACTTTCAACGAGTTGTCTGAGTCCAACTTTCCACTTACAATTGAATAATGCTCAGCATACTGATCTGGATTGGAAATAACCTTAGCTATTATTTGTGAGGTACCACCAAATACAACATCATCAAGTTTGTACCAATTTCTTTTAAATCCATTGTGATATGCTTTAGATGTTATTTTAAACCTATCTGAAAAATTGATCTCGTGAGTAAACACATACTGTACATGTTCTGCATCCATCTTGTCTTTTTCCGAGGCAGAATATCTCATGTAAGGATTCTTTTCAAAATCACCATCCGTTAAACCGAGATATGTTTCATTCGAAATTTCTTCGTAATAATGAAATTTAAATTCAATACTTTGTTTAAATCTGGTATTATCAGAGGTTGTATATTTAAATTTTGATGTAATTTCATTTATGTCGAACCCGGTATTTAAATTATTCCCTAGCGACTTAAATCCATCGGAACTAAAATTTAAATATTCAATCATATACCCAAAATTTTTAAAACGATCTCCAACCGTTGTGTGAACTTGTCCTGTATTATAACTTCCATAGCTCGTAGCGAATTTTCCGCTAAAAGACTCAGGGATTTCTGTAGAAACAAAGTTGATGGCTCCACCTGTAGTAAAAGGGCCATATTGAATTTGGCTACTGCCCTTCAAAACTTCCACGGCTTGCATTCT
>CBFICG010000124.1:0-4125 GCA_965661025.1 Flavobacteriaceae bacterium
TTCTCTAATTTCATCCAAAAAACCAGATCCTTGATAAGTACTTAATGCCGATCCAAAACTTTGACCAATTTTAGAGCGTACTCCAGTCATTTGTCTGCGAATACTGTATAAGTTATCGGATGCACGGTCTTTTACCGCGCCAAATTTGTCAATAATGCGATTGATTTCATCAGGAACTTCTTTAATTGGAAGTTGACCTTTTGAGGCTTCAAATAAGGCAGGGTAGCGGTCTTTATTTTTTTTGAGAAAAGCAAGTAATGTGTTTGCTGTAGCTGAAAGCATTAAAAGACGTCTAAATCCTTCAATCTCAATTTTACTATTTTCTACTGAAAGAAGGGAAACTTCATGTGTAACATCTTCAAATCCGTGGTTTGGAATGGCTTTTTCTTCTGTAAATGAGGCTAAATACTCATTGGTGCGTTCCAATGCGCTGCGAACTGTGCGAAAACTTGTAAAAGGAGTAGTAGAGGCCATTTGAGCTTTTCCCGACTCTGTAACACAGCGTGCAGCGGCCTGTTCTAAAACAACGCCAAACTCCAAATCATCAAGTGTTTTCTGTGCAATTATTTTCATCTCAATTTTTTCTACCTTGAGGCATTGCAAAAATAGTTTTTTTCATGCAGGTTAGATTAGAAAAGTCATGGCAAAATCAATTGGCAGCTCAATTCGATGCTCCTTATTTTAAGACACTTACCAATTTTGTTCGACAAGAATATCAAGAGTTTAGGTGTTACCCGCCTGGAAAAGATATTTTTAATGCATTGGATTCTACTCCTTTTGAACGTGTTCGTGTGGTTATTTTAGGACAAGACCCCTACCACGGAGAAGGTCAAGCTCATGGGCTATCGTTCTCAGTGCCCGATGGTGTTGCACATCCACCGTCATTAGTTAATATCTTTAAAGAACTAGAAACAGATGTTGATAAACCGTATCCAAAAAGTGGTGTATTGAGTTCTTGGGCCACTCAAGGTGTACTGCTGCTCAATGCTACGCTAAGCGTACGTGCTGGTCAGGCAGGAAGTCATCAAAACAATGGCTGGGAACAATTTACAGATGCCATCATTGCTTCGCTTTCTAGCAAAAAAACTGGAATTGTTTTTATGCTATGGGGGAATTATGCCAAGAAAAAAGGAAAATATATAGACCGTTCTAAGCATTTGGTATTGGAAGCTGGACATCCCTCACCTTTGAGTGCCAATCGTGGGCTTTGGTTTGGAAACAAGCACTTTAGCAAAGCAAATACTTACTTAATGCAACAGGGCAATATCCCCATAAACTGGTAATTACAACGACTTTAAAAGCAATACACTTGCTAATCCACCGGCACCGGCAATGGCGGCAAGGCCATTATCCTGATTGTTTTTCAGTGCATGAAATAACCTAACGGCTAAGATTGCGCCTGAAGCACCAATAGGGTGCCCTCGAGAAATTGCACCCCCGTAGGGGTTAACTTTATCCAGCGGTGCACCACTGAGCTTTGCGCACAATATGGCTTGAACAGCATAGGCTTCCATAAGCTCAATTTTACTGATGTTGTTCCACTTCAAGCTGTTTTGTTGGAGGATTTGATTCATCCCTTTTGCTGGGAGTATTGGAAAAGATTTTGGATCACCCCCAAAAGTAAATCCATCAGTAATTTCAACACAATGAGCAGGATTGTATTTTTTTACCATGCTTTGTGACGCTAAAACCACAAATGCAGCGCCATCTGCTTTTGGTGCTGTATTACAAGGGTGAGTATGTCCAAAGGTTGATTTTGCTTTTTGATAGGTATCTTTTGTAATGATACGTGCAAATGGATCGATGGGGTCATTTGGAGACAAGGAGACTATTTCAGCTCTGGCAACCGCTTGGTGTTTTAGGGTTTTTTGATGGCTATTCTGCACCCATTCATATTCTTCTTTATCACTTATCTTATGTGCTTTCTTTAACTCTTGTATAAAATCACCTAAGGGTATGGTTGGATCGTCCTCAGGGTAAAAGGAAGGTCTTTCTAACAATGTAGGATAGGTGTTCCATTTGATTGGGTAATGCCGCTGTGGACGAAGAGAAAAGGATTCTACACCGCCTGCAATAATCAAATTTGATGTGCCGTTTTTAATGCGATTAGTCGCTTGGATAATTGCATCTAAACCGCCCACACATTGTCGGTCTATAGAAGTGCCTAAAAGTTGGTTTGAAAAACCTGCTTTAAGCGCACACAACCGTGCAATATTACCACCACCTCCAATAGCATTTGATACAAAAATATCATCTACATCAGCTTTTGAAATGTTTAAACTCGAAATATTTCGATTAATTACTGTTGCTGCCATGTCCTCTATAGTTGAATGGCGTAAAATTCCACCGATAGGGGCAACGGTAGTCCGTGAGGCTGCAATTAAATACACTTTACAAGGATTTAGAGCCATTTTTCTAAGGTTTTAATATCTGTTTTTCCGGTTGCCAATTGGGGCCATGAGGGGCAGTGTAACCATTTTTTGGGCACCCCCTGTGCGCCCAATGCATTATGCGCTGCCTTTTTAAGCGATTGCCAAATCTTTGGGGAAAGGTTTTCTGTTGTGACTAAAACAAGATCATTTTCTTTTGAAGTACTGGGTTGCGGTAGCAACGCAAGTGTTTCTGTTGCAAGCGCGTTTTTGTACCATGTTTCAAGGATATTAAGATCGATAATATGGCCGCTTATAGAAATATGCCGTTCCGTTCTACCTGTAAAAAACAGGCGATCATGATGATCTAAAAATCCTCTATCTTTTGTGGAGATAAAATCTCCTAATTTGTTTATTTTGTGATTTTTATGAAAATACGAATCAAAAAGAGTATTGCTTTTTATCCAAATCGTTCCAACCTGATTAGCAGCGCATTTTTGATGCTTCTCATCTAAAATAATAACCTGAACTCCTTTGCAAATAGCGCCTAAGCTATTGCTGTTATCTGTTGGATGTTTAATGGTGATAAAACTTGCTTCAGAAGCACCATAAAAACTATAAATCTTAGCATTGGGGAACACCTTTTGTAAGGCGCTGCGCTGTCGGTTAGAAAATTGTGCACCGCCCACAAACACATATCGAATCGCTTCGATGGGCGCAATATGTTTTTTACTAAGTGCTTTTGTGAAAAAAAAGCAATGCAGCGGAGTGATCCACAAGATGTAATTTTGATTGGATTGAAGCTGGGTAAAATACCGAAGCTCTTGGGTTGGAAATACTAACGGTTGTTGACCCCGCTGTAATGACTCCATCGCACCAAAAAGGGGCAAGGAGTAGGGGAGCGCGCCCAACACGATGGCTTTAGCGTCTGGATAAGCGGAAAGTTCGTGTTTGATAAGCGCAAAGCCATTTTGCCAACTTTCAAAAGTTCGTACAACACCTTTTTGGTTGTTTTTGGCGCCACTAGAAAAGCAAAGTACAGACGGCTTTAACACGCTAATTGCACAAGAAAAAACTCCGTCAATAGCCGTACTGTTAACTCTCAGTCCCAATGCTTTTACGATACCAGTAGAAATAGCACCAACACTAATGCCTATTTGGATAAGTGGTATGGCAGTGCTTAAAAAGAGTTGGTGTTGGGTTTCGTCAAAAAGAAGGATTGTTTTTTGGGGGTTTGAAACAACATTTTGTAGAGTAGTTATCATGAAATGTGATTAACCGCCAACACGTTTTACATGGTGATCTGCTTTACGAAGGTAATCCATGACTTTATCGCGAACATTTCCTTGAATGATGATTTCCCCATCTTTTACACTTCCCCCAACACCGCAATACTGCTTGACTTCTTTTGCTAGTATTTTAAGCGCATCATCTGTACCTACAAATCCTTTAATAATTGTAACTGTTTTTCCCCCACGACCTTTGTTGCTAAAGTGCGCCTCCAGGTATTGTTTGGGGGTTTGCGCTGTTTCTTCTGTTTTAGGCAAATAGGAGCCTTCTACATCTGGAAAAAGCTTTTTTAAATCCGATAAGTCGTTCAGCTTTGCCATTAATTTTTGAGTAATCCAAGATCTATAAGGCGCTCGCGAAGAAAATTCCCTGCAGTAATATCTTCAAATTGTTTAGGATTTTGCTCCGAAATACAATGTGGCAATACATCAAGGGGCATGGTTGCCACAGGATGCATAAAAAACGG
>CBFICG010000125.1:0-4072 GCA_965661025.1 Flavobacteriaceae bacterium
GTTTTGTTTTGAAATCAAAAGCAACAACACGATGTAACTGCGCAAGTTGTAACTATCTTTTAAAATCAGTAGTCAATATAGTTCTATTGGCTGCTGGTTTTGCTTTTTCGCAAGACTGTAATATGAGTCTTGAAGCAAAAGTTATTGGGCTGCATGACAATGCCCCCTTAGAGTCAGCAGTTATTCAAGTGGTAGGTACACCAAGAGCTACAATTTCCGCTGCCGATGGGCGGTTTGTCCTTGAAAATCTTTGCCCTGGAAAGCTTACACTGAAAATATCGCATCTTAACTGTGAAGAGCTTACAAAGGAAATTGATATCCGAGAATCTGCTTCGTTTGAATTCTTTTTGGATCATCATGTTGAGTCGCTAGAGGAAGTTGTAGTCGCAAAACAAAAAACAGATAAGCTGTCTTCAACTGCTAAAATATATACGGTAACAGAAGCCCAAAAAGACCGTTACAGCGCAAAAGGATTGGCAGATGTTCTTGATCTTATAAGTGGCGTAAATATTCTCGCTACAGGAAACAGTATAGGAAAACCTGTCATTCACGGCATGTTTGGCAGTCGTGTGGGTATTGTCTATAACGGTTTGATACTAGAAAATCAGCAGTGGGGACAAGACCATGCGCCAAATGTAGATTTAAATGCCTTTGAAAATATCCGAGTTGTCAAAGGGACTGCTACCTTAAAATATTCTGGTGCCAAGCCAGGTGGTATGGTTATTCTAGAATCCAATTCTCCAAAACCTGTAGATTCCATATATGGAAAAACGATTATGAGTGGGATGACAAACGGAAAAGTGGCTAGCATTGTTAGTTCCTGGGTCAAATCATACCTAAACGGCACTTATTTCAAGGTGCAAGGAACGCTAAAGCGAAATGGTGATTTTTCGGCACCCGATTATATACTATCCAATACGGGGAGTAATGAAAAAAACCTTTCGATTTCTTTAGGTAGAAATGGCTTTCATAGCAAGTGGAAGCTGTATTTCAGTTACTTTGATAACGAAGTTGGAATACTTAAAAGCGCACATATTGGCAATGTGGGTGATTTGTTACGTGCCATTGAAGCGGGTACCCCTAATGTTATTAAGCCGTTTTCTTATGAAATAAGCAATCCAAAACAAGCTAACAAACACTACACGACAAGTTTAGATTACGCAACCTATTTTAACGATAACCGTAAACTAAACATCAAATACAGTTGGCAAATAAACAACCGCAAGGAATATGATGTCAGGCGAGGAGATTTCAAAAATATAGCTGCCATAGACTTGCATTTGAACACCCACGATTTGACTACAAACTATGAATATTTAAGCGACACAGGGACGTTTGATACCGGAATTTTTGCTCAAATTCAAGATAATTATTCTAATCCTAATACGGGCGTAAAACGACTCATCCCAGATTATCTAAAAGTAAAATTAGGTGGCTATGCAACCGCTTCGTTTAGACCTAACGAAGCCTTTACTTATGGTTTTGGGTTGCGTTATGAATACCAAAACAATACCGTTCAAAAGTTTTATACGAACAGACTTTGGGCAGCAAAAAACTATGAAGCGACATTACGTCCATACGTCATAAAAGAATTTCCGAGCAAAAGTCAAAAATTAGTTAAAAGAGATGTGACGTTCAATGCCATTGCGCTTAATGCAGGAGCGAAATACAAACTCTCATCTTCGTATGTTATGGGTTTAAATTACAATTACGCTCAACGCGCACCCGATATTGCGGAAATGTTTAGTGATGGATTGCACCACTCTCTGGCAACTATAGAATACGGAAATCCGTTTTTGGAGAAAGAAAAGACACATAAAGCTATACTTGATGTTGAGAAAAAAGAAGGTGATTTAACGTTTATCCTAAGTCCTTTTTTCACTTTTGCACAAAATTACATTATCATTGAACCCACAGGCGTGGAACAAACTATCAGAGGAGCGTTTCCAGTTTGGGAATATAAAGCTGTAAATGCAACCCTCCAAGGGGTAGATATTGATTTAGCCTATACCTTTAGTCAACACATGCAACTAAAGCACAGCACCTCGTGGATTCACGGTATGAATGTTGACACAAAGACGCCACTTATCAATATCTCACCGGTAACACTTACCAATCAAATTCAATTTTCATTACCAAAGTGGAAATCCTTTTTAATATCGATAAAAAGTCAAAACGTACTTCGTCAGAGGCGTTTTCCTGACACAAATCCAACGATTTCTGTATTTGAAGATGGAAAAAAAATTGACAAGCGCGTTGACATCAGCACACCACCTAATGGCTACCATAATTTAGGCATCGACTTAAATTGGGGTACGTATTCGCTGTTTTCGTGCAAAGTAAATGTATCGCTTACATTCGACAACATCATAAACACACGCTATCGTAATTACTTGAACAGACTTCGCTTTTATTCCGATGAAGTTGGAAGGAATGTTATGCTACAAATTAAAGTTGTACACTAAAGCGCAGTACCTTAGCGTTACTAGGACAATTTCCCTTGGACGAGTTTTAAAAACTCATTACGGGTTTCCATGGCCTCAAAGGCACCTCTAAATCCTGAGGTTGTGGTCAGCGAGTTTTGCTTTTGCACCCCGCGCATCATCATACACATATGAGATGCTTCAATAACAATAGCAACTCCTTTAGGCTTGAGCGTTTCGTCTATGCAATTCATAATTTGCTCGGTGAGACGCTCTTGTACCTGAAGACGACGGGCAAAAACATCCACTACTCTTGGAATTTTACTCAATCCAACAATATGCCCATCAGGAATATAGGCAATATGTGCTTTGCCAAAAAACGGAAGCATGTGGTGTTCACACAAAGAGTACAACTCAATATCTTTTACCAGCACCATTTCGTTATAGGATTCAGCAAATTTTGCCCCCTCTAGTATGGCTGCTGGGTCCATATCATATCCTTGTGTCAAAAACTGCATCGCTTTGGCAGCGCGCTTGGGGGTTTCAATTAGGCCCTCACGATAGGGGTTTTCTCCCAAATCCGTAAGTACTTCCAAATAATGCTTTTTGATAGATGTTGTTATGTCAGTATCGTAGATGTTTTTTGCTTCAAATGTCATAGCTTTTTTATTTTTGATGAATGTATTTTCAATAATTTTTTGACTTTAGGAGAAATGACAGCTGCACAATACGGCTGATTTTTATTCAAATTATAATAGTCTTTATGCTCGATTTCTGCAGCATAAAATGTGTCAAAAGCAGTAATTTCAGTTACAATTGGACTAGAAAACCTTTGCTGTTGTTCCAGATCTTTAATAAACGTTTCTGCAATTTCTTTTTGTTCGTTGGAATGATAAAATATCCCTGAACGATATTGAGTACCTATATCGTTTCCTTGGCGGTTGAGTGTCGTTGGGTTGTGCGTATCAAAAAATACTTCCAATAATGTCTTGTACGCAATTGACGTTTCATTAAAGGTGATTTGCACACATTCTGCATGACCTGTTCTCCCTGTACAAACTTCTTTATAAGCAGGATTTTTGATATTTCCGCCCGTATATCCTGGAATAACTTCATCAACACCATACAAGCGAGCAAAAAGTGTTTCTGTACACCAAAAACATCCACCGGCAAAAGTGGCAAAAGCCATATTGTTTAATACTTATTGAGCAAAGTTAAACAAAATGTGTTTATTATCCTATAAACAAAACAATTAAATCTTAATCGTCTGCATAAAAATCAAAAATGGTTACTTTGCAACCATGATTCAAGCCAAAAACATTTCAAAAACATACGGCAAAACAGCAGTGTTAAAAGATGTGTCTTTTTCACTAGCACCTTCGGAAATTGTTTCTATTGTGGGGCCATCTGGAGCAGGGAAAACCACTTTACTACATATTTTAGGCACCTTAGAACACCCAGACCCCACGTCAAAATCAGAACTTATCATTGATGGCAAAAACATTAATGGATTATCAGACAAAGCGTTGTCAGCTTTCCGAAATGAATCTCTCGGATTTGTGTTTCAGTTTCATCAATTACTCCCTGAGTTTACTGCACTAGAAAATATTTGCCTACCAGCGTTTATTAAAGGAACGGCAAAGAGAGAT
>CBFICG010000126.1:0-4064 GCA_965661025.1 Flavobacteriaceae bacterium
TACTTGACCAATACCTTTTGCATCAACTTCAAAATTTCCAATATCCCCTTTGTGATAGCCTTCATCGCTGCCCCAAATACCATGCGGTTTAAAAGTTGGATTCCAATGTCCGCCCGTAGATTTACCATCGTCAGAACTGCAATCGGCTTTTTCATGTAAGTGAATAGCGTGCGTGCCTTCGGATAACCCACGAATTGTTACGCTAAGTTTTACCACACCATTTTTTTCGCTGAGCAATGCAAATCCAGCAGCATTTGAGCCACTTTTTGGGTTTAATCCGATTTCCAATTGACTGCGTTGGCACCCAAAAAAAGCAATGATTGTTAGGAATAGTAGTGTCTTTTTCATGTACCGAAAGTACATAAAATTTTAGAGTTTACCCTTATTGTAAAAATGTTGATATTTGAATAAAATAATTGCTATGCATCCACGAAACTTGTTATTGTTGGTTGTCATTTCGTTCTGCTTTGTCTCATGTGGTGTTCAATACCGAAGCAAAACATTTGATACCATATCAACACCAATAGCGTATCAGAATAAAACAAATTGGGCGGTTTTTGCAAGCAAAACCATCGATGGAAAACCCATCGGCATTTCTTCAGACACCTTGCAGGCTGATGTTTTTTTTGTTTATCCAACCTTGTTGACCGACAAAAAGGATACCCGTTGGAATGCGCCTATTCAAGACATTATTATTAATTCTGATGTGCTTAAATGGGTTGTGCCTTTTCAAGCTTCAGCTTGGGCAGCCGCAGGACGTCTTTTTTTGCCCTATTACCGTCAAAATCACTACCGCGCCTTTTTTGAACCTTATTTAACCAAGGGAGGGCAGCAAGCACAAGATTTAGCCTACAGTGATGTAAAGGCAGCTTTTGAATATTATTTAAAGCATCAAAATAATGGACGTCCTATTCTTTTGGCGGGTCATAGTCAAGGGGCCATTCACTTAAAAAAACTATTGCATGAGTTTTTTGACCAAAAGCCGCTTCAAAAGCAATTAGTTGCTGCATACTTGATAGGGACAAAAGTGTTACCAGATGCGTATTCTTCGATTAAACCCCTAACAACACCAAATGCCACGGGTGGTTTTGTGAGCTGGAATAGTTATAAAATGGGAAAATTACCAAAATATGCCGATTGGTACACATCTGCCGTGACTACAAACCCCATAACTTGGGATAATAGGACCATCAGCCAATTTTCTGAACACAAAGGATTGATATATTACAACCAAGAAATTATTCCATCTTGTCTCACGGTTGAGGTTACAGATGGCTTGTTGTGGGTGAGCTTGCCAAAAGTACCAAAGCGCTTTTGGGTTTCTTTTATCAAAGATTACCACCGCTTTGACGTTCCCTTTTTCTGGCAAGATATCAGCGAAAATGCTTCGCTTCGTATTAAACAGTTTTTAAGCCAAAAATGAGTTAAGGCGCTTCGGGTGCCAAAACTACTTTTAGTCCATTAAGTTCAGCTGTTATTGGAATTTGGCAGCCCAATCGTGAATTTTCTTCTACAAAATAAGCTTCATCTAACATGGCTTCTTCATCGTCATTACGTTCTCCAAAATGCTCATTCGTAAGGATATACACTTGGCAAGATGCGCACATTGCCATACCGCCACAGATTCCCTCAACAGGAAGTTCAAACCCTTTGCAGACTTCCATCAAATTTAAATTCATATCTGTTGGAACTGAAAATTGATGTTCTGTTCCTTCACGGTCAACGACCGTAATATTTATGTCCTTACTCAAGATTTAACAGTTTCTTTAGGTTGTGCCTCTTCAAACCCTTGTACGCCTTGAACAGTGGTGTATTTGAGTGTAAATTTCTTTTCAGGATGGATAATCTTATAGGCGGTTTGAACTGCTAGTGTTGCCTCATGGAAACCACATAAAATCAATTTTAATTTCCCGGGATAGGTGTTTACATCTCCAATGGCAAAAATGCCTGGTCGATTGGTTTGATAATCAAACGTATCAACTACAATAGCGTTTTTGTCTATTTCTAATCCCCAATCGGCAATCGGTCCAAGCTTTGGTGAGAGTCCAAACAACGGAAACCACAAATCTGTTTTTACAGTAGTTTTTTCTTCTTTATTTTGAACAACAACCGCTTCCAATTCATCTTCGCCTGCCAATTCTTTTACTTCTGCAAACGTATGAAGTTGCATTTTTCCTGACGCTGTTAATTCGTGAGCTTTGGCTACAGAGTCTTTGTGTGCTCTAAATCGATCACTGCGATGTACCAAATGCACAAAACTCCCTTTTTCAGCAAAATATATAGCCCAATCTAAAGCAGAATCTCCTCCTCCAGAAATCACCATGTTTTTTCCTTCAAATTGATCGGGGTCTTTCACTATATAATGCACTCCTTTTTCTTCAAAATAAGCAAGATTGTCTATAAGGGGTTTTCTCGGCTCAAAACTCCCTAATCCTCCTGCAATCATGACTACAGGTGCATGGTGCTTTGTTCCTTTGTTTGTAGTTACTATAAAGGTTCCGTTTTCTTGTTTTTCAATGCTATCTGCACGCTCGCCCAAGGTAAAACCAGGTTTAAAGGGTGCAGCCTGCTCCATAAGATTGTCCACCAATTCGCCTGCTAAAATAGTAGGGTATCCTGGGATGTCATAAATGGGCTTTTTAGGATATATTTCTGTCAGTTGACCACCAGGTTGTGGAATAGCGTCAATTAAGTGACAACGAAGTTTCATAAGTCCAGCTTCAAAAATGGCAAATAGTCCCACTGGACCTGCACCAATGATGATGATATCTGTTTTAATCATGTTGTTCGAGTAATTTTTCTGTTAACGTATTCATAGCTTTAATTTTTTGTTCAAAATCACCCTTTAAGCTGTTTCGATATACATAAAGTTTATCTAAGAGTGCATCGGTTTCCTCTGGCAAAAAGCCTTCTAACCACTGCCGCATTCGTTTTGCTAAAGTAGGGGATTTTCCGTTGGTGGAAATAGCAACCTTTAAATTTCCCTTGGTTACTATGCCACCCATGTAAAAATCGCAAAGCGGTGGATTGTCTGCAACATTTACCAACAGTTTACGTTTTCGACATAAGTTGTAAACCTTTTCGTTTACAATGGGATTATCTGTTGTAGCAATAACCAGATTTTTACCTTTTAAATATTTTCTATGAAAAACCCCTTGAATTACTACCACGTTCTTGTTTTCAATAAACCCGGCTGTTTCTTCACGAACCATGGGACTTACTAAGGTTACTTTTGCATTTGGAGAAGATTTATACAAAAACTGTAGTTTTTCTAACGCTACAAATCCGCCTCCTACAACAAGGATGTCTAATTGTTCTGTTTTTAAAAAGATAGGGTAGAGGGAATTCATGCGTATTGAATCTCTTTTTGAATATTCCACAGCGCAGTTGGATCATTTACAGCGGGTCCCACAAAAATAGTAGCAGGATTGCTAATGCCTTTTTCCTTCACACGGTTTACTATTGAGCTTAGGGTTCCCGTTACCCATTTTTCGTTGGGGAGTGTTCCGTTTTGGATAATACCCACTGGGTAGTTTGGGGGGTTATAGGTGCTAAAAATGGATATAATTTCTTTTAGGTGTGACATTCCCATAAGTATCACTACTGTCGCGGTTGACTGTGCTGCATAGGTTATATCTTCTGAGGGTTTCCCATCGCATGTATACCCCGTTGTAATCCAAATACTTTCATACTGGCAGCGTCTGGTAAGCGGAATACGATGTGTTGCGGCTATGCCGGCAAAAGATGAAATCCCTGGAATTAGGGTTGCCACAATACCAAAACGCTCTGCGTGTGAAATTTCCTCGGCTGCACGGGCAAAAACCGAAACATCTCCTCCTTTTAATCGAACAACATTTTTTCCTTCTAAAACAAAGTCCACAAGCATGGTGTTTATTTCAGATTGTTTGAACGAATGTTCCCCTTTTCGTTTTCCCACAAAATAGTGCTTACCCAACGTATTGTGATTTAGCACTATTGGATTTACTAACGCATCATACAGAATGATATCAGCCTTTTCGATTGCCCGAATGGCTTTTAGTGTGATCAGTTCTGGATCGCCAGGT
>CBFICG010000127.1:0-4014 GCA_965661025.1 Flavobacteriaceae bacterium
TGCAAAGCATAGAGTGCTGAGCGATAGTATAACTACGGAGCAAATTATTTTAGTGTATTCCATGCATTTTGCGAATTAAGATCGGTTTTAATAATATCATCAATATCCCTGCCAAAACAGGAATTGCAAAGAAAATCAAAAAGAAATTAGATAGGCCATAAGCTTCGGATATTTTATCGATATAGCTTCCCGTTTTACCCCCCAAGAAATTGGCGATGGCACTGCATACAAACCAAAAGCCAAACATAAGCCCAACAAGCTTTAATGGTGCTAATTTACTCACGTATGACAATCCAACAGGCGACACACATAATTCACCCATCGTGTGAAACAAATAGGCCAAAATCAACCAAACGATACTTACACTAGCCGTTTCGGCCCCCATGGGGATACCCCAAGCGCCAAGGGCTAAAAAGGCGAAACCAATGCCAAGTAAAATAAGCCCAATAGCAAATTTCACGGGTCCGCTAGGATTTAATTTTGACGCCCATATTTTAGAAAACAAGGGGGCTAACAAAATAATAAACAATGAATTTAACACCGAAAACCATGACGCCGGAATTTCAGTTGCCGTAGCAGCAAACTCACGATTAATCATCCAAATCACAATACCCCAAATAATCACAAAACTTGCGCCCAGAAACACATTTGAAAGCAAATAACTCCCAATCATTTTGCGAAACAGCCCATATAAAACCCCTGTGAGAATTACCATGGGAACCAGCGTAATTACGGTATTTGCCACTTTAAATATTAAGGACGCATCCCCCACCAATGTTCGTTGGGTAAAGTCTTTGGCAAAAATGGTCATCGAGCCACCTGCCTGTTCAAAAGCCCACCAAAAGAAAATGGTAAAAACAGAAAAGACGATGATAACAAGTAGCCTATCCACTTCAACTTTCGTAAAACCTTTAGAAGGTGATGTAGTTTCTTTAGCGGCATTGGCTACAGCTAATTTTTTTGGCGTCAATCCAATATTACCAAATATTTTTTGGGCAAACCAGAACTGTAACATCCCAAAAAACATAAAAACACCTGCCAAACCAAAACCAAGGTGCCATCCTACTTTTTCGCCAATATAGCCACACAACAAAATCCCTAAAAATGCCCCGGCATTGATTCCCATATAAAAAATAGTGTAACCGCCATCTTTTCGATTATCACCATCTTTATACAACTGCCCCACGATAGAAGAAATATTGGGCTTAAAAAACCCATTCCCAATAATCATAAGCACAAGACCAAAAAAGAAAAAAGATTCTGTAAAAGATTCCAACGCCATTGAAGCATGCCCAAGCGTCATGATAAAAGCACCCAATACTGTAGCATTGCGATACCCTAAGAATTTATCTGCCAAAAAACCCCCTATTATTGGAGTTAAATACACCAAGCCTGTATATAGCGCATAGAGTTCTAAGGCCTTCTCATTAGACCATGCCCATCCTTCATCCATTAAGGATGAGGTAAGAAAAAGCACCAAAATAGCGCGCATACCATAATAACTAAATCGCTCCCACATTTCAGTGAAAAACAAAACAAATAGCCCTATTGGGTGACTTAGAATAGTGCGCTGATTTAAGGCAGAACCGCCAAATTGTGTTTCCATAATTTATGTTAGTTAAAGATTTTCAATGATAAAATCGGTCATTTTAGTAAACAGATGCAGTCGTGTATTGCCGCCATAAATACCGTGATTTCGATCCGGATAAATCAACCACTCAAATTTTTTGTTTGCCTGGATAAGCCCTTCTACCATTTGCATGGTGTTTTGCACATGAACATTATCGTCCCCCGAACCATGTATAATTAGATAGTTTCCTTTAAGCAATTGAGGATAATTAAAAGGGGAGTTATCATCATATCCAGAAGGGTTTTCTTGGGGCGTTCGCATAAACCGTTCGGTGTAAATGGTGTCATAAAATCGCCAGCTTGTAACTGGGGCAACAGCGATTGCCGTAGAAAACACATCATTCCCTTTTAAGATACAATTCGTTGACACATGACCACCAAAACTCCAACCCCAAATGCCAATGCGGTTTTTATCAATGTATGAACGATTTCCTAACTGGCGAGCCACTTCAATTTGGTCTTCTGTTTCGTGTTTCACCAGGTTTAAGTACGTAGCTTTTTTAAACGCAGCCCCTTTAAATCCTGTTCCCCTTCCGTCAACACACGCAACAATATATCCTTTCTGTAAAAGCAGTTGATGCCAAATGTTATGTGAGCTATAATAGCTATCCGAAACTTGTTGAGATCCTGGGCCAGAATATTGAAAAAGCAATAAAGGATATTGCTTATTTGGGTCAAAGTCTGCAGGCTTTAACATCCACATGTTTAAGCTATTCCCATTTACTTCGATTTCTGAAAATTCCTTCTGTTGTAAATTATAATTCTCCAATACCATTTTTAGTGTGGCATTATCCTCTATAGTCTTTAAAAGTGTTCCGCGTTTTGTTTTGTGAAGGGTGTAGAGAGGAGGGGTTCCGTCCTTTGCAAACTGATTAATGTAGTAAGTGAAATCTGCACTAAAATCTGCACTATTTGTTCCTAAAGACATCGATAATCTTTTTTTCCCTGTTCCATTTAAGCCAACAGCAAATACGTCACGATAAATTGAGCCTCGCTCCACAGACTGAAAGTAAACAGTTTTTGTTTTGATGTCTAACCCGTAAAAATCGGTGACCTCCCAAGCCCCTTTTGTCAATTGTTTTAGCAGTTTGCCAGAAGCATTGAAATAATACAAGTGGTTATAACCATCACGTTCGCTTGTCCAAATAAAATTATTGTTGGGTAAATAGGTTAGATTATCATGTACATCCACATAGGCATCGTCTGTTTCTTCAAGAACTTTTGTCACTGTATTTTTTTTAATGTCAATATGCAATAACTTTAGATTGTTTTGATGACGATTTAGGGTTTGTACCGATAAAATATTGGGCAAAGATGTAAACTGGATACGTGCCACATATTCCGGTATTTCAATTGGAAGTGGGCGTACTTCTGCTGACGCTACGTCCGCCAAATGAACCGTAACATCGGCATTTTTTTCTCCTGCTTTTGGGTAACGAAATGTATATTGCGTAGGATAAAGCGAGTTTCCGTACACATCCATTGAAAAATAAGGAACTTTAGACTCATCAAAACGAATAAAGGCAATATGCGTACCTGTTTTATTCCAGTCAAAAGCGCGTACAAACGCGAATTCTTCTTCATAAACCCAATCTGTTAGTCCATTACTTATGTAGTTGTTCCCATCAAAAGTGAGTCGTTTGGTTTGGTTGTTTGAAAGGTCAAACGCATATATGTCTCTGTCTAATACATAGGCTACTTTGGTGGCATCGGGCGAAAACATAGGTTCTTGAACCAAATTTGAACTAAGCGAAACCAGTGTATTTGCAGTAGTATCATATATAAAATAGGCTGCCTTTTTAGAACGTCTAAATATTGGGACGGTATTGGTTTCTAACAGGATTTTCTGTTCATCGTTACTAAATTTATACGAATATATATGTGAAATTTCAGCCCAGCTTGCACTATTAAAAAGTACGGCTGTTTCTTCTAACGTCTCATAACTATATTGGACAATTTTACTGTGCTGTCCAAGTAAACTATGTTCTAATACTGTATAGTGAGATCCATCTTGTTTTGAATGGATCTGTTCAAGTGAATTAGCGCGAAACGTGCCATCATAAAGATTGGAAAGGGAAATTTTTTTCTGAGCAAACACAGCCGTGCTGAGCAAAAAAAATAAAAAAATGTATACATTAAGTCTCATTGTATTCGAATGGGTGCATTATGGGCTCATTTTATTGACACTTTGCGTTTGGCCATAACCACAAACTAAGTGCTTTGATATTTCGTTGTTTGTGAGCTAATATAGAAATTTTGAGAAAAAGGAGTTCTTTCCGCAACAGTCGTATCTTTGTCACATGAGCAATCAAAAAGGTCAAAAGGCATTGGTTTCAGGGTTTTCTAAAAAAACCAAAGCGGAAAAAATCGCTTGGGTGAGTAAAC
>CBFICG010000128.1:0-3886 GCA_965661025.1 Flavobacteriaceae bacterium
AAATTCAAGTTCGTGCTTATCGCCCAAAATCTTGTCATTTTCATCGTGAGCAGGCGTAACTTTCAAGCAGCCCGTACCCAACTCCATACTTACATATTCATCTGTAATTATTGGCACTGTTCTGTTGACAAGTGGTACTATAGCTTTTTTACCATGTAATGCGGTGTATCGTTCGTCCTCGGGATGAATAGCAACAGCGCTATCACCAAAAAGGGTTTCGGGTCTAGTCGTAGCTACGATTACTTTCTCGTCACTATCTGCAATAGCATAGGAAATATGATATAAATTTCCTTGTTTTTCTTCGTAAATTACTTCTTCGTCAGATAAGGTAGTTTGCGCCTCAGGGTCCCAATTAACCATTCGGAAACCACGATAAATAAGCCCTTTTTCATATAAATCAACAAAAACCTGAATCACCGATGCTGACATGTCTTCATCCAGTGTAAATTTAGTGCGATCCCAATCGCAAGAGCACCCTAATTTTTTTAATTGTTCTAAAATGATTCCCCCGTGTTCATGCGTCCAATCCCACGCATGCTCCAAAAAAGCTTCACGGCCAATATCAGCCTTGTTATACCCTTCATTTTTGAGTTTGTTTACCACTTTTGCCTCTGTAGCAATAGAGGTATGATCTGTTCCAGGAACCCAACACGCATTAAAGCCTCGCATGCGTGCTCTGCGAATAAGAACATCTTGCAGGGTATTATTCATCAAATGCCCCATATGCAACACGCCGGTTACATTTGGCGGAGGAATAACAATCGTATAGGGTTTGCGTGCATCTGGTGTAGAGTGGAAATACTTGTTTTGTGTCCAGTAGTCATACCATTTTTTTTCTACAGATGAAGATGTAAACTTAGAAGGGATGGACATATATTGCAATTAATAATGGCAAATGTAGGCATCGAAAGGTGAAATTGAAAGACCTAATTTTGCACAATTCATCATAATGTGTACTTTAGTGAAACCAAATTTAGAGTCATGAAAAAAATATTTTTATTCATTTGCTTGCTTAGCTTAGGGTATGTTGCTGTGGGACAGGGAACCGCCACAATTACTTTTGACACTTTAGTAGTTGATTACGGCACCATCATTAAGGGCGACGACGGTGTTAGGCAATTTAAATTTACCAATACAGGAACTGCAGATTTGGAAATCACACAAGTGCGCTCCTCTTGTGGATGTACGATCCCAAAAAAACCTTCTGCCCCAATTGCACCAGGCGATTCTGATGTGATTGAAGTAAAATACGACACTCAACGTGTTGGTCCAATTCGAAAAACCATAACGGTAGCCTCTAATGCTTCTAATGGAATGGTTGCGCTTAAGATCAAAGGAGAAGTCCAAGAGGAACCTGAAGAATAAAATCTAGGCAATCACCCTCTTTTTTTCGCATCTTTGCAGGTAAATTAGTTAATCCATGCCTTGCATATCGCGTAAAGGAGCCAATTTACCAACCTCGCCAATTCGTAAACTCTCGCGTCAAGCCTCCTTGGCAAAAGCTCGAGGTGTGGAGGTGTTCCATCTCAATATTGGGCAACCTGATTTGCCCAGCCCAAACAGTGCGTTACAGGCGTTAAAATCTTTCGATGAAAAGGTAATTGCCTATGGCCCATCGGAGGGAACAAAATCATTTCGCGAAAAGTTAGTTGCCTATTACAAACAACATAATATCACGATAAGCGCAGAAGATATTTTGGTCACTACAGGTGCAAGTGAAGCCATTATTATGGCGTTAGATTGTATCACAAACGAGGGGGACGAACTCATTATCCCAGAGCCTTTCTACGCCAATTATGAAACCTTTGCCGCTGCTTGTGGCGTAAAGGTTATTGGTGTTTCATCTGATTTTGAAAGCCAATTTGCATTGCCCTCTGTGGAAAAAATTGAAGCGGCCATTACGTCAAAAACCCGTGCGCTTTTTATTTGTAACCCCAACAACCCTTCTGGGTATGTTTACACTAAATCCGAGCTTGAATCCTTAGCGGAATTAGCGCTAAAACACGATATTTTTTTCATTGTAGACGAGGTGTACAGAGAGTTTATTTACGACGGAAATGAGCATACTTCTGTGTTGCAATTTGAGGGACTTGAACAAAACGCTATACTCATAGATTCTATGTCAAAAAGATATAGTATGTGTGGTGCGCGTATTGGTTGTTTGATTACCAAAAACAAGGAAGTTACCGATGCAGCATTAAAATTTGCACAATCTAGACTTTGCCCACCCACAATTGCACTTTACGCTTGTGAAGCTGCCCTTGATGAACCGAAACAGTATCTCATTAATGCCGTTAAGGAATATCAAAAAAGAAGGGAAACCGCTTTAGCATGCCTAAAAGCCATTGATGACGTTGAAGTAGCAGAACCTAAAGGGGCGTTTTATTGTTTGGTGCGGCTTCCTGTTAAGGATAGCGATCACTTTGCCAAATGGATGCTTGAGTCTTTTGAAGACAATAACGAAACGCTTATGGTAGCGCCAGCAAATGGGTTTTTCTCTGGAAATGTTTCTGGAAAAAACATGATTCGCATAGCATTTGTGCTCAACATTGATAGACTAAAAAGAGCGTTGGAGTTGCTCAAAATAGGTTTAGCCGCATACATCAAACAAGGCTATGGAAACTAAAAGACAGGTTTCTTTAACACCACACAACACCTTTGGTGTTTCGGTTAGGGCACCCCTTTTTGTGGAAGTAACTTCTAGTTTGGCTTTGCAAGAAGTCCTTAAAAATCCAATGTTTGAAGATGCACTTATTTTGGGTGGTGGAAGCAATATTTTATTCCTACAAGATTTAGCAAGGCCTGTTATTAAAATCTCCATTCCCGGAATTCGAATTATAGAAGAAACCGAACATACGGCTATTGTATCTGCAGGTGCAGGTGTGGTCTGGCATGATTTGGTCATGTGGTGTGTTGCAAACAACTTGGGTGGTATTGAAAACCTTAGTCTTATACCTGGTTTGGTTGGAGCTGCGCCCATTCAAAACATTGGTGCTTATGGCGTTGAACTCAGCGATGTGTTCCACAATGCTATTGGCATTGGTAGAAAAACAGGGAATTCAAAAATCTTTGATATAGAATCTTGTGAGTTTGGGTACCGCGATTCCATCTTTAAAAACGATTTAAAGGATGAATACGTAATTACTACTTTACGCTTATCACTAACAAAAACACATCATCAACTTCATTTGGATTATGGGGGCATAACGCAAACATTAAAGGAGATGGGCGTTACTTCACCAACCATTGACGATGTAGCAAAAGCCGTTATTCGAATTCGAACGGCCAAACTCCCTGACCCAAAAACACTCGGCAATGCAGGAAGTTTTTTTAAAAATCCAATTGTTCGTAAAGACAAAGCAGCACAAATAGCAGAGCGTTACCCTGCTATGCCTTCTTACAGCATGGAAGGTGAATTTACTAAAATCCCTGCGGGTTGGCTTATTGAACAAGCAGGATTTAAAGGGAAAATCTTTGGCAATGTAGGCATGCATAAAAACCAAGCATTGGTGTTGGTAAATTATGGTAATGGAAAAGGAAATGAAATTCTTGAATTATCGCAGCAGATAATGGATTCGGTGAAAGGTCAATTTGGTGTGAATTTGGAGAGGGAAGTAAATATTATTTAGGCGTCCATCAAAAATGCGCCCAAGATAGTTATAAGAGAAGAGAATTTTTTAAAAGACCTTTGCAAAAATAAAAAAAGCACAACAATAATATAACAAGACGAAAGTAGGTTGAAAATGTCGTATTATGTATGCTTTGCATACCGAACTTGTGAACAATGACCTGTCATTGCAATGCACTTATTTTTAACAAATTGTTCCTGAAGTACCTATTAATATTGTTAATCCAAAGATGCTTATCAATAATTTGTTAATGAGAT
>CBFICG010000129.1:0-3858 GCA_965661025.1 Flavobacteriaceae bacterium
GAATTTAAATACTGCTGAAGCTTTGCAATAGCACGACTTCGGTGACTTAAGCGAAGTTTAACTTCTTGGGGAAGCTCGCCAAAACTTTTGGTGTAGCCCTGTGGAATAAAAAGCGGATCATAGCCAAAACCGCCTGTACCGCTAATTTGTCGGGCTATTGTACCTTTAACAATGCCTTCAAAAAGCAGTTCAATCTCCGCATTTTTGTAGGCTATTACCGTTTTAAATTGTGCGGCTCGATTCGATTGATGTCGTAGTTCATTTAGCAATTTATTGTTGTTTTTGGAATGATTTTTTTCGGCTCCCGCATAACGCGCAGAATAGATTCCTGGTGCGCCATGAAGAGCTACAACCTCCAAGCCGCTATCATCGGCAAAAACAGGAGTTTTATAGACTTCAAAAACGTGTCTTGCTTTTAAAAGGGCATTTCCTGCAAATGTATCTTCAGTTTCGGCAATATCTTCATTGTAATTCAATTCTGCCAAACTTATGATTTTAAATTTGCTACAAACAGCATTAACTTCATGAACTTTATTTTGGTTGTGTGTAGCAAAGATGAGTTTCTTCATTTGTGATGATAGGGTTCATTATTTAATATTGAAAAGGCTCTATACAATTGTTCCGCCACAAAAACACGCACCATTTGGTGTGAGAAAGTCATGGTAGAAAGTGAGATTTTATACTGTGCTTTTTGATACATTTCCGCAGAAAAGCCATACGGACCACCTACAATAAAAACTAGATTTTTTGTGCCCGCGTTCATGCGTTTTTGTAAAAATGTAGCAAAGCTTGTGGAGCTTAGCTGCATGCCTTTTTCATCTAAAAGCACCACTACATCTTGTGCGGTTAATTCTTTCAAAAAGCGTTTTCCTTGTTCGTGCTTTTGTTCTGATTCAGATAGCTTATTGGTGTTTTTGCCTTCGGGTAGTTCCACCCATTCAAATGGGATGTAATGCGAAATGCGTTTTTGGTATTCGGGTAACCAATCACGTAAGGCAACGTGGTTGGTTTTTCCCATGCAGATTACTTTTATTTTCACTCCTCAAAGGTATCAACTTTTATGGAAGCCTCCATTTTAATAGTTACCTTAGCAACATGGTTAAAAATATCCTGCAATATATCACATCATGGATGCATCGCATTCACTTTGGGGATGCAGATGCCATATCACTTTATCAAATTTGTGAACTCTATTTTTTAGGTATAATCAAAGGAACGCTTACCACAAGGGCTAGCAGCATTGCATTTAGTTTTTTTATGGCGTTGTTCCCTTTTTTGATTTTTGTTTTAAGTTTAATTCCTTTCTTTCCTGTTGCAAATATCGAAGATACTTTTTCGTCGTTTTTTTTGTCGGTTGCTCCCAACGAAGCGCAAGAATTTTTAAATAATGTACTACACGACATTCAATCCAAACCCCGTCGTGGATTACTTTCTTCCACTTTTTTACTCTCCATTTTTTTTATGGGCAACGGTGTAAATGCTATTTTTGGCGGTTTTAGCGAATCTATCCACGTAAGCCTTAGTAGGCATTTTATTAAACAATACGTTTACGCCGTTGGTGTGGGTGTTTTATTGGGACTGATGCTGTTAATTTCTATTGCAGGCTACCTGTTTTTTGAACTTTTGGTGGCACAAATATTCGATTTTGGATTTGAGCCTAGTCCGTGGGTGCGTCTGTTATTTTTCTTTGGTATGGCATACATGGTCAGTTCGATTTTATTTTATTTTGGTACACACCGTGGATTTTCAAGTTTCTTTTCAGCTGGTGCTTTGGTTACTACTTTATTATTTGTGTTAACGTCGTTTGGTTTTGGGGTTTATCTTGACAATTTTGCACAATACAATCAGCTCTATGGTTCCATTGGCGCTATCCTTATTCTAATGCTATATATTTGGTTAAACGCAATTGTGTTGTTGTTGGGATTTGAACTCAATGCTTCTATCGCAAAGCTAAAACAGTCTCGCTAATGCCATTTTTTTTAGATGTAATACTTCCCTTACCAATAAAGGAAACGTTTACCTATGCCATTACAACAGCGGAGTCTAAAATGCTTCTTCCTGGAATGCGAGTGGTGGTCCCTTTTGGGAAACGAAAAATGTACACGGCCATTGTTTTTAATGTTCATCAAGATGCCCCTAAGGCTTACACACCCAAGCAAATTGATAGTATTATTGATCGGCAACCCATACTTGCTCCCATGCAAATTTCTTTTTTGCAATGGATAGCATCATACTATCAAGCACCTTTAGGTTTGGTTGTGCGTACCGCACTCCCCTCTGTAATGTTACTAGAAAGCGAAACTGAAATTATATTCAAAGAATGGACGGTTGTATTACCAACACTATCCAAAAATGCTAAAAAACTATTGGAATATGTACAGCCAAAAAGTACCCTATCGCTTTCACAAGTACAGCAGCTCATTGGTATAAAAAATCCTTTCCCTATTTTAAAAGAATTGAATGAAGCAAAATATGCTATTCTAAAGGAGGAGCTATTTGCGCAATATCAGCCCAAAAGACAAACAGAAGTGATATTGCATCCACGCTTAAAAAGCGATGATGCACTAAAGCAACAGTTAGAGGACTTGGCATCAAAACCAAAACAGTACAAAACCCTTTTGACTTTTTTACAGCAAACAAATACTGTGGTGTATTCGGAATTTTCTAAAATAAAATCCGTTAGCCCCTCGTCGTTAAACACACTTATTAAACAAAACGTTTTGCTCAAGCAAACGCGTATAGTAGATCGTTTACCTGCCAAAAATATTCCTGACAATACTTTGTTGCCACTTTCAATCCCACAGTTAGAAGCTAAAAATCAGATTGAAGACTCTTGGACAATAAAAGAGGTAACCCTGCTACACGGTGTTACTGGCTCTGGGAAAACAGAAGTATATATGCACTTGATCATAAAGCAATTGGTTGCAGGAAGACAAGTGTTGTTTTTGGTACCTGAAATTGGATTAACCACCCAGCTCATGCAACGCTTGCAGCTGTATTTTGGACAATATCTTTCCGTGTATCACTCCAAATATAGCCCACAAGAACGTGCCGAAACCTGGGAAAAAATCAATACAAATAATACAACAGCGCGATTGATTTTGGGCGCTAGATCGGCAGTTTTGTTGCCTTTCAAAAACCTTGGGCTTGTAATTGTAGACGAATCTCACGAAACCGCATACAAGCAATATGAAACCACTCCACGCTATCACGCACGCGATGCTGCTATGGTTTTGGCAAAAATGCACCGTGCAAAGGTATTGTTGGGAACGGCAACTCCCAGTGTGGAATCTTATCAACACGCTTCAACAGGGAAATACGGATTGGTGTCACTTACAGAGCGTTTTAGCACTGCGCAAATGCCCGATATTCATTTTGTGGATTTGGCAGCTGCATACCGGAAAAAGCAAATGAAAGGACACTTGGCGGAGTCGCTTATTCAAGCTATTGAGCAAACCTTACAAGCCAAGAAACAAGTATTGTTGTTTCAAAACAGGCGTGGATACGCATCTTTTATAGAGTGTAGCCAGTGTGCTCATGTACCACAATGCCCAAGTTGCGACGTGAGTCTTACGTATCATCAAGTTAGTAACGAATTGCGTTGTCACTACTGCGGCTACACAGATCAGTATGCCGCTGCTTGTGCTGCATGCGGAACAATTTCGCCCCAAACACACGGATTAGGAACACAACAGTTGGAAGAAGAAATACAACAATTATTCCCATCGGCGCGCATTTCTCGTATGGATTTGGATACAACTCGAAAAAAGGATGCACACCAGAAATTGATTACGGCTTTTGCACAACGCGAAATAGATATTTTGATTGGCACACAAATGGTAACCAAAGGATTGGATT
>CBFICG010000130.1:0-3753 GCA_965661025.1 Flavobacteriaceae bacterium
GCTATATTTGCAACAATGCAATTAATACGCCTTCTTTCAGCGAGTCGCCCATACAAATACCTGTTTGTTTTTGGCGTAATGCATATGCTCCTATTACCACTAGCACTTGCTAAGAGAGGAGCCTTAGAGCTTCCTTTTAATCTTTTTGTTGCGCCAGAACTTTTTCCCATGTTTACTATTATCACCTTTATGGGTGATGGTTGGTTTGCACTACTTGTTTTTGGGCTGATATGGATTATCGCTGTTCAAAAAAAACTACATGTCAAGGGAGAACTGCTTAACTTTTTGATTGTTTCTGTGTTGATGGGAATTGGTATTTACGTATTTAAACAACTTATTTTTCCCGATGTAACACGGCCTATTACCCATTTTACATCCTTACCGCAAAGCTGGAATCCAAACGATTTTTCTTTAACATTCCATCGATTTAGGTCCTTTCCTTCAGGACATACGGCTTCTGCAGCCACATATGGGTTTTTTTTAATGCGATACTTTCAACAACCATACAAGCGTATCTTTCTTTATGTTGCTGTATTATTGGTGGGCTATTCACGTGTATTTTTGTTTCAGCATTTTGTGGCAGATGTTTTTGCAGGGGTGCTATTAGGCTTAGTTTGTATTTTGGTTGGGGATTGGATTTGCAATAAGGTGTTCCATAAAAAAAATAGTGATGGATAAAATTTTAGTAACAGGGGCAGCCGGATTTATTGGATATCACGTGAGTAAATTACTTGTTGAAAACGGGTATCACGTTGTTGGCCTTGATAATATGAATAGCTACTATTCCGTTCAATTAAAAGAAGTGCGTTTAAAGCAATTAGATCAATTAAACCCAGCCCTGCAAGGCAGTTTCCGTTTTGAACGATTGGATATTGTAGATTCAATAAAGATAAACGCCCTATTTGAACAAGAGCAGTTTGATACGGTGATACATTTGGCGGCTCAGGCAGGCGTTCGGTATTCCCTAAAACATCCCGAAACTTATGTAACAACCAACATCAATGGGTTTTTTAATGTTTTAGAACCCTGTAGAAAATATCATATTAAACAGCTCTATTACGCCTCAAGTAGTTCGGTGTATGGAAATCAAAACAAAGTCCCCTATAGTGTCGAAGACCGTGTTGATCACCCCATAAGTATGTATGCTGCAACCAAAAAAGCAAACGAGTTGATGGCACACTCTTACAGCTATTTGCACGGACTAAATACCACGGGCTTGCGCTTTTTTACCGTGTATGGCCCTTGGGGAAGACCCGATATGGCTCCGATGTTGTTTTTAAAAGCCTTGCTTGCAAACAACCCCATTCAGGTCTTTAATAATGGTGACTTACAGCGTGATTTTACCTATGTGGGCGATATCGCCACAGCTATTTTGAAGTTGATCGAAAAAGACAAGGATATGCAATGCCCCAATTACCGATTGTTTAATATCGGAAATGCGCAGCCTATCATTTTAGAAGAATTTATAACCCTAATGGAAAGTATTGTGGGGAAAAAATTTATGCGTCAAAACAAGCCTATGCAACCGGGTGATGTGTACAAAACTCACGCAGACGTAAGTGCGTTAGAGACGTATATTGGCACCATTGGACACACCCCCCTTAAGAAAGGGTTACGTCATTTTGTGGCGTGGTTTCAAGACTATTATCACAAGTAAGGCATAACCATTTGTCAAAAAACATATAGAAAATCCCCAATAACGACACCGCAGCAGTAAGGAGGGTAAACCAAACACCCACAGCAGCCGTTGTTTCTGGTGCGGTGCTGAGCCATGTTCCACTCCACAAAAAAAGATATTCTCTCACTCCTAATCCTGCGAAAGATACTATTGAGGCTATGGCGGATATCAAAAATACAAGCAGTAACGGAAGCGCCAAATCATGTGGGATATAAAGCGCCTTTGAAATGCAAAATACACTGAGAAGTTGCGCTATTTGAACACCAAAACTCCAACAAAGTGTTCGGAAGTAAATTGCCCTGCTTTTAAAAATCACTTGAGTTGCATAATAACCTATAATCATTAAGGCCAATGAAATAAGCACACGCCAACTTATTGGCATAGAAAATAGAAGGTTTGGATCAACAAGTACCAAACAACATAACAATGCGCCCAAACCTATGGCACGATCTAACACCAATGCTTTACCTAATTTTTTCCAAGACCAGCCAAATGTTTTATAAAGCTTTAGTGCCTTGTAGGCGTCGCCACCAATACCGCCGGGTAAAAAGAAATTGTAAAACATCCCTAATAGGTAAAGACGGTGATTTGAACTCGGCTTTAGCGGAAATGAAAAATATCGAAAAACGCCTAACAACCGCCACGAAGACAAGTATTGAGACAATACAAAGAATGCCAACGCCAACACCAAAAAAGGATAGTGAACATCAAGGATAATCGCTGCTAAGGCATTGATATTGAGTTGTTTTATAAACAAGAAAACAAATAGGGAGCTAATCCCTAATTGTAGCCATCTAAGTAGTTGCTTACGCATCGAAGCGAGAAACTTTACGCACTCGAAATGGCTTTTTGTCTTGCGACTCAAAATACGTTTTCATGAGCAAATCATATAAAATTCCAATGCTGAAAAACTGCACTCCAACCACAATGAGCAGGACTGCCAAAATGAGTAACGGCCGTCCCCAAATGTCTTCTCCCATCAATTTAAGCCCCAAAAAGTAAAGCCCTAACAATGCCCCCGAACCAAACAGAGCAAGCCCTATGTTACCAAAAAAGTAAATGGGTTTTTGCAAAAATTTACGTTGAAATAAAATCAGTAACAAATCATTGACCACCTTAAAAGTCCTTCCTAATCCATATTTAGAAACCCCAAATTGGCGTGCGTGATGACGTACTGGAACTTCAGTAATTCTGGCGCCGTCCAAAAAGGCAGCAAGGTTGATAAAGCGGTGCATTTCGCCATACAGGTTAAGGTTTTTGGCGGTTTCTTTGGTAAACACTTTTAGCGCACAGCCTTGGTCTTGAATGTTGAGTTTGGTGCTGCTTCGAATAATCAAATTGGCAATTCTGGAAGGAATGGTTTTGAGTTTTGAGTCTTGGCGTTTTTGACGAATCCCCGTAACCACATCCCAGTCTTCTTCAATCAATTTATTAAGCATTGTAGGGATGTCATCAGGGTCGTTTTGTAAATCGCCGTCTAAGGTTACCACATATTGGCCTTGAGCCACCTCAAAACCCGCTGCCATGGCAAGGCTTTGCCCATAATTTTTTTTCAATTCAACCAAAACTACCTTAGGGTTGTACATTTTTTTGACTGCTTCGCGCGTGTCATCGGTAGAACAATCATCAACAAAAATTAGCTCAAACGTATATCCGTTGAGCGCGGAACAAATACGGTCTGTGAGCAATGGGATATTCTCTTCCTCGTTAAATACTGGAACAACAAGTGAAAGTAATGCGGTTGTATTCGACATTATTGCGCTATTTTTACAAAGGTACTAAGAACCCGTTGAGTTAATGAAATTCTATATTGAAAACACCCAAAAAGCCTGGATTTTTGCTGTCTTAGCCACGGCTTTAGTGAGTTTTACCTTTATAAATGCCTCCCCCATTAGCATTTTAGATGAAGCCAAAAACGCGGAAGCTGCCCGAGAAATGTGGGCAAGCGGGAACTATTGGGTCCCTAAATTCAATGGCGAACTGCGCACGGACAAACCTCCTTTACACTATTATTTTATGTTATTGGGATTTAAACTTTTTGGCACTACGGTATTGGGGGCTCGGTTTTTTTCAGC
>CBFICG010000131.1:0-3745 GCA_965661025.1 Flavobacteriaceae bacterium
CGGATCGGTAAAGGAATTTCCCCGATACCAAACATCAAGAATGGGCAACAACACATTTGCCAACCGTTGTAATACAGTTCTAGGGAAAAGTCCCAGTAACCAACGCGCTATTTTTTTCATAGGCTTAAGGGAACAGTTCTAAACGCTTCTTCTTCATCAGAAATGATACCCAATGCATTGTAAATGTATTGGAAGGTGGACAGCAACTCTGGCTTTCCGTTTACTATGGCAACGTTGTGCTCAAAATGCGCACTCGGTGCACCGTCTGCGGTGAGTATGGTCCAGCCGTCTTTAAGTTGTTTGATACGGTGTGTTCCTTGGTTAATCATGGGTTCTATGGCTACTACCATGCCTTCTAAAAGACTTTTCCCGCTGCCACGTTTGCCGTAATTGGGCATTTCGGGTTTTTCGTGCATGGTTTTTCCCAAGCCGTGCCCGACTAACTCGCGCACCACGCCATATCCGTATTGCTCCACGTATTGTTGAATGGCAAAGCCCACGTCGCCCACGCGATTTCCCAGACGAAAGCCTTCAATCCCTTTGTAAAGGGATGCTTTTGTACGGTCTAAAAGTTTTTTGGTTTCAGGATCAATTTCACCTACTTCAAAAGTATAGGCGTGGTCGCCGTAATAGCCGTTTTGAAGAACGCCACAGTCAATAGAAAGAATGTCTCCTTCTTGTAGAGGGGTGTTGTTAGGAATACCATGAACTACTTGATCGTTGGGACTCATACAGAGTGTGTTGGGAAAATCATAAAGTCCTAAAAAGCCAGGAATAGCCCCGTGATCACGAATAAAAGTTTCAGCTAAATTGTCAAGTTCGAGCGTAGTCACACCCGGCTTAATTTCTGATGCCAACATACCAAGCGTTTTAGATACCAGCAGTGCACTGCTGCGAATCAATTCAATTTCCTCGGCAGTTTTTTGTAACGACATCAGTCTTGATAAATATGTTTGTAACCTGCTCCACTAAGAATGGCGAGCATATCGTCTTCTAAAAAATCAACAGGTGACTCTACAATGCGGTTGATTTCTTTACCGTTTTTGTAGAAAATAAAGGTAGGAACATAAGAAATACCGTTTTTAGTAGCACTTCCAGAAGGGGTCTTTTTGTCCTCATCTACAGCAATTATCGATAGCTCCCCATCAAAATTTACAGCGTCTAAGATTCGAAAAAAAGCAGGTACTTGCATTTGACTATCTGTACACCACGTACCCATAAAAATCTGAATTTCTATATCTTGTGTAAATGATTTGAGCTGGTCTGTTGTTTCAATAAAAGGCTTGTATTTGTCGTATTCAGGAATAAACCATTCGCTATGCGGTGGTTTTTTTAATTGATTTAATTCAATAGGACCTAATAGTTCCTGCGTTGTAGAACAACTACACATAACTATAAAAAGAAAAACACCTAATTTTTTCATAGAGGGTATTAACAATACTAAAGTAATGATTTTGCCGTCATGGCTTCGGGTTGATCAATCTCCATTATGTCTAAAACAGTTGGTGCAATATCGCAAAGCGCGCCTTTTTTGATACTTTTTATAGCGTCATCAATCAAATAAATAGGAACCAAATTAGTGGTATGTGCAGTGTTTGGACTGCCATCAGGATTAATCATAGTATCGCAGTTTCCGTGGTCTGCAATAATAATGATTGAATACCCCCCTTCTTTGGCGGCTGCTACCACTTCTGCGGTACAAGTATCTACGGTTTCGCAGGCTTTGATGGCTGCTTCCATATCCCCAGTATGCCCCACCATATCTGGATTTGCAAAATTTAAGCAGACAAAATCGGCTGTTGTTGCTTTGAGTTTTGGCACAATGGCATCACGAATGTCGTATGCGCTCATTTCGGGTTGTAAGTCGTACGTAGCTACTTTTGGTGATGGGCACAAAATGCGTTCTTCGCCGTCAAAAGGCATTTCTCGCCCGCCGTTAAAGAAAAAGGTAACGTGTGGATATTTTTCTGTTTCAGCAATACGGATTTGTGTTTTTCCAGCGCTTGCAAGGACTTCACCAAGTGTTTGTTGAATATTTTCTTTGTCATACACCACATGTACGTTTTGAAACGACTCGTCGTAGTTAGTCAGGGTGACATAATGTAGTGATAGCGGCTTCATATTGTGTTCTGGAAATGCCATTTGGCTTAACGCTTGTGTGAGCTGGCGCCCGCGGTCGGTACGAAAATTAAAGAAAATAACCACATCATCTTCTTTGATACGCCCATGGGTGATATCGCCATTTTCGGGGAAAAGAATGGGTTCAATAAATTCGTCTGTAATGCCCCCATCGTAATTTGCTTGCATTGCTTTTGCCATGTCGGTGGTTTGATTTCCTACCCCGTGAACAAGCAAGTCATATGCTTTTTTGATTCGCTCCCAACGCTGGTCACGATCCATGGCAAAATAGCGTCCTACTACGCTTGCCAAATGCGCATTTGTCAATGCACATATTTCCTGCAATTTTGTTAAAAATCCTATTCCCGATTTTGGATCTACATCACGACCGTCTGAGAAGGCGTGTACATAGCTTTTGGGTACTTTGGCGTTGTGCGCTGCTTTTAGCAGTCCTTCTATGTGGTTGATGTGTGCGTGTACACCGCCATCAGAAACCAAGCCCACAAAGTGAACGGCTTTGTCGTTTTCATTAGCATAAGCAAAAGCGTTTTTAAGTACCCTTTCGTCTTTGAGCGTGTTTTGCTCCACGGCCATATTGATTTTTGCCAAATCTTGATACACTACCCTGCCGGCACCTAAGTTCACATGTCCTACTTCACTGTTTCCCATTTGCCCTTCGGGTAGCCCAACGTGCATACCATCAGTATGGAGAACGTTGTGTGCAGCATCTTTGCTGAGGCTGTCTACAAAAGGAGTTTGCGCTTTGGCAACGGCCGAAACTGCTGGGTCTGGGGAGATTCCCCAACCGTCTAAAATCATTAAAAGAACACGCTTGCTCATAGGGTTAAATTGTGGCGCAAAGATAACGCAATCAATCTAAATTTAATTTAACCATTCAGTTATTAAAATGGGATTCACTCCCAACACAAATTGCGTATGGTAACCCTCCCAAAAAGTAGTATCTATAGCTGCACTTCCATCCATCTTTACAGATTTAAAAAAAGCAAACGCTGTACGGGAGTCGTACTTTTTTTGGTAGCCTTTAGCTTCGGGTAAATAGGTGTAATGCCACGGCTCATAGGAAAAACCAGTACGGTTAGGACTCTTTGTATATACCAAATAAAAACCAAAACGCTGTGCGTTTTTTTTCATCCATTGGTGCAAAGGTGCAAAGGGTCCATTACCATGAAACTTTTCTGGAACTAATAATCGTTTTTGTTTGGGGGCATTGACATCTGTAATGTCAATATCAGTTCCCCAATGGTGGCGCGAGGTGCCGGGAATGGTGGAATATTCCAAAATACGCTGTATGGCTTCTTTGGGCGTCAGCCCCTTAGCGGTGTACCGCTTGTATTTATCTTCCCAAATGTATTGTTGACGTTCAAAGGAGCGGTATGCCGAAACCAGTTGTAAATCAATGCCATCTTGAAGCGCTTCTTCTTGCATGGCGCAAAACGCAGCTGCAGTTTTTGGCGTGAGTTGGTGCTCCTCTAATTTTATTAAATGGGAGTCGTCTAACCCTAATGTTTGTATTAGTGTAGGCTGTGCCCATACCATGGGACAGATAAATATCAAAAAAGGGGTCAGTCGCATAAGTTTTTTATCATTTTCCAGTGCGTTCCGCCAT
>CBFICG010000132.1:0-3662 GCA_965661025.1 Flavobacteriaceae bacterium
TTCGATGAGGATACTTCTAAAACTTCTCCCAAAAGCTTGGCTTCTTTGATTGCTTTTGTTGACCAAGTGCCGGTATTGCAATACCCCGCTTTGTTTTCAAGTAAATTGTAGGCTGTGGCAATAAATTGCATGCTTGCCCCACCTTGTAAAAACAGGGCTTTATAACCTTTGTCCTGAAGCCCCAATAATTCGAGCGCCAAGGAAGTAGCACGGTCCATTATTTCTATAAAAGCAGGACTACGATGTGAGATTTCAATAAGTGATAAACCAGAGTTGTCGAGTTCAACTACCGCTTCTGCGGCTTTCTGCATGACTTCTTGTGGAAGGATACAAGGTCCAGCACTAAAATTGTGCTTTTTCATAACGCAAATTCAATTTTGAATGGCAAAGAAACAAAAACCGGTGCAGTTACGCCTAGTAATTTATGTTACTTTTTCAACAAAAAATCCATGGTATCCACATGGTCGGCATAATCGTTGAGTTTTGGGTGCTGTGTTTGCCCAAAAGCAAGTGTATTGTCAAGGCAGTTACTTACCACGCTTTGAATGCTTTCTTGTTGCGCTTCAATTGATTTTTCAGCCGCCGTAATATTGCTGTAGGTACTGTAATGTACACAGGCAATAGGGGAGTTTAGGGTATTGTCTTTTTTTAGCATAATAAACCCATTTTCCAGCAGGTCTTCCTCTTGCATAAGAAATACGGCTTTGTTGTAATCATAATTATTAGCATAGGCATTGTGGTGTATAATCTCACGATGTTCATACAAAGCCAAAAACAAATTGTTAAAATCATATCCCTGAGGAACCATAAGGTGAGAAACACTCCGGCAACCCAATCCAAAATACTGCATGATATCCACACAAAGTGCTTTTAATTCTTTTTCACTTTCATTTCCGTCAAGCACGGCAACACCATTCCTTGTTTTGCGCACGATATGCGGTACATCCTTGAAATAATACTGAAAATAACGTGCAGTATTAGAGCTTCCTGTAGCAATAACACGGTCAAATTTTGTTAGTTTATTCTCTGTAAAATGTATTTTACCCTTCCATTCGGGTTGTTTCTCACAAAGAAAATTTACTACAAAAGGGAGAAGCACGGCATCGTTACTGGAATATTTCACCTCTAAATGATAGCCACATGCTAAGCCGCACAATACATCATGCAGTCCTACAAGCGGAATGTTTCCTGCCAATACCAGTCCCAATCGTTGCGTTGTTTGTTGGTATGGGTAACTGCTTAACCAACTTGCAATGTGGCTTTCCGTGAGGGTATTGCCCCAAGAACGCAGACAAAATTCAAGGTTTTCTTTTGTAAACCATTTGTTTTGATTAGACGCGTTAACAACTGCATTATCAAGATCTTGAATCCAATTGTTAGCGGATGTTTTATCATGAGTATAATCACGAAAAAGTTGACCAAGAGCCGAAAATGCAGTTATGGTAGATGGATGTGAATTCATATTTTGCTGTGGTGTGGCGATACACTATTTTTGCAAAGTTAAAAAATTGCTATGGCTATTATCATAACTGACGAATGTATTAATTGTGGCGCCTGCGAGCCCGAATGCCCAAACACTGCTATTTACGAAGGTGCTTTTGATTGGAAATACGCAGATGGTACCCAACTAAGCGGCGATGTCATTTTGCCCAACGGAAATGCAGTAAACGCCGATGCCATGCAAGAGCCTATTTCAGATGAGGTGTATTTTATAGTCCCTGATAAATGTACTGAGTGTAAGGGTTTTCACGACGAACCACAATGCGCTGCTGTTTGCCCTGTAGATTGCTGTGTACCCGATGAAGACTACGTGGAGACTGAAGAAGTGCTGTTGGGCAAACAACGTTTTATGCATCCCGAATAGTATGAAAGCTGGAATTGTAGGTCTGCCCAACGTAGGCAAATCCACTTTATTTAATTGTTTATCAAGTGCCAAAGCGCAAAGTGCTAACTTTCCTTTTTGCACCATTGAACCCAATATTGGGGTGGTAAACGTTCCCGACCCTCGATTAAATCGTTTAGAAGAACTTGTAACTCCTGAAAAAGTCATTCCTGCCACAGTGGAAATTGTGGATATTGCTGGCTTGGTAAAAGGGGCTAGCAAAGGCGAGGGGCTGGGCAACCAGTTTTTGGCAAATATCAGAGAAACCGATGCCATAATTCATGTATTGCGTTGTTTTGATAACGACAATATTGTGCATGTTGATGGCTCGGTAGATCCACTTCGTGACAAGGAAACTATTGACATTGAATTACAACTCAAAGATTTAGAGGCAGTTGAAAAACGCCTTGAAAAGGTAAAACGTGCTGCTCGAACAGGGAATAAAGACGCCCAAAAAGAACAAGCCGTATTGGAAACCTTACAACAAGGATTGGCGGCTGCTACTTCGGTGCGCGCCATTGCGATTGCTGAAGATGATAAAACTGCCTTTGTTGCTCCATTACAACTGATTACGGACAAACCCGTCTTGTATGTATGTAACGTGGACGAAAGCGCTGCTGCTACTGGAAATGCGTATGTAACTCAAGTACAAAATGCCGTAGCTGCCGAAAATGCTGAAGTATTGGTGTTGGCGGTAGCTACTGAAGCCGACATCAACGAATTGGAAACCTACGAAGAACGCCAACTTTTTTTGGAAGATTTAGGTTTAGACGAACCGGGAGCTGCCAAACTAATTCGTGCGGCCTATACACTACTTAACTTAGAAACCTATTTTACTGCCGGTAAAAAGGAGGTACGTGCCTGGACCATTCCAGCAGGGGCTTCTGCACCACAAGCGGCAGGGGTTATTCATACCGACTTTGAAAAGGGTTTTATCCGTGCGGAAGTGATTTCATTTGCCGACTACGACCATTTTGGCTCTGAACAAAAAGCCAAAGAAGCCGGCAAGGCTAGGGTAGAAGGCAAAGAATATACCGTAAAAGACGGTGATGTAATGCATTTTAGATTTAATGTTTAGGTAAGACGAGTTTTTTTCATGAATTAAATATTTGATTAAATTGTTATCGATTTTTTAAAACAACTTAACATGAAAAATATATAAATTATTACCATTATACTCGCTGTTGTGGGCTGCATGCCTGTTGCTAGCGAAACTCCTGTAAAAGGGGTTGGCTTTTTTAAACCACTCCCTGAAGAAACTTTTATCGCAGGATCTGACGAGGTTATGGATGTATGGATAAAATACATAGATGCACACAACAACCAAGACATGGAAACCATTATGAGCATGAGCGCAGACTCTATTTATGTTTTAGGTCCAGATGGTTCTGAGATTAAAACAAAAGAGGAGCAAGCCGCAATTTTAGAAGGTTGGTTTGCAACAGCCAATCCAAAATGGGACGCGTATTGGGGCATGCCTTACAAATCGGTGCCTAGTGGTGCTGACTGGGTAATCGCAGGGCATAACCTTACCCAAACCATTGAAGGTATAGAAGTAAAAGAACTCCATATGATTGATGGGGAAATTAAAGACAACAAAATTGTACGCTTTTTTGTGTATTCCATTGAGCCAAAAACTGAATAAGGGTTTACCCCAACAAAATAAATAGATAGAAAAGGCGCAAAACCATGTTTTGCGCCTTTTTTTATTAAAAACATAAGATTAAGGAAAGCACAGGTATTGCCTTTGGTGTCAGTCTTTTAACAATTTCCCTTCGTA
>CBFICG010000133.1:0-3612 GCA_965661025.1 Flavobacteriaceae bacterium
ACCAAAGACATAATCGTGTCCAACAGTAATGGTTGGTTGGGTGCTGTAATCTTGTATTCCTTGGTTACCTGTTGTTCCGTAGCTAGCACGTAACTTAAAGAAGTTTACTGTATCTCCAAAATTTGCTTCAAAGCCAGGCTCTTCAGATATCACCCAAGCAGCAGAAGCTGAAGGCGCGTAGATCCAACGATTCTCTTTGGCAAAGCGGCTTGAACCATCTTGACGAATACTTGCACTCAAGAAATATTTTTCTTTGTAGTTGTATTGCACACGACCCAATAAACCGATCAAGGTGTTTTCTCTGTCTTGTCCCCAACCGTTACCAGTTCCTACATTCGGATCTAACGTAGCTCCATTTAAAGTAGTAACGCTATTACTGATTAAATCAAACTTTTCACCAAAGAACATTGTACTGGTGTATTTTTCAGCAGATGCTACCGCAGTAAATTTCAAGTTGTGATATCCAAAGTCATTCCCATAATTGAAAATAGATTCAAAGGTTTGTGAAGTACTACGACTGTGTTGATTTCTAACACCTGAACGCTGTTGTGGGGGGATTAAAAGCCCATTAACGTCATAAGCATTAAATACTGGGTCAATACGAACTCTTAAACTATTTGTTCTATTAAAACCAACTCTTGCTTGGACATTCATTTTATCAGAGATGTCGTATTGCGCTCTAGTGTTAAAGTTAAAGTTGTCAGAATTTTGAACTTCAGTACGCTTTAACCTTGACATAAAGTAGCTCACTCTTGTAGCGTCGTTATCTGTGGCAGTACCGGCACTATTATCAAGTTCTACGTCGTTAGGATCTAGCATGGTTTGGTACGGATTGTACTGATAACCAACAAGCAGAATCCTCCATGGAGTAAATTCTTGTTCATCAGTGCGTAAACCAATACCTGTCGAAACAGTCCATCTATCTTTTTTGTAATTCGTATTTGCACGGATATTTAAACGCTGAAGTCCTGAATTGATCAGCGAACCTTCTTGGTCAAAATAGTTACCAGACACATTATATGTCAACCCTTGTTTCCCTCCAGAAATATTTATAGAGTGCTGTTGGATACTTGCCATATCTACTTGTAACATGTCCATAAGGTTGGTGTTGTTGGTCATGTTAGATGGATTTTGCTCTAAGCTTGTCCAAGAGTTATCTTGAAAAGTACCATTTCTAAAGTTTAAGGTCCAGTAGGTTCTGTATTGGTGGTCTTCAAACTCCATTAAAGGAACAGAGGACTGGATGTCTTGTACGCCGTAAAAACTACGAACACCAATATTCATTTTTCCTACTTTTCCTGTTTTGGTGGTGATTAAGATAACCCCTGCAGAACCACGCGTACCGTATATCGCTGCGGAAGCCGCATCTTTAAGTACGTCAATGGTTTCAATTTCTGCAACACTCAGTTGTGGGTTACCATCTTGTGGAATACCATCAACTACATAGAGCGGTTCGTTGCTACCAAAAACTGAGTTAATACCACGAATCAAAATTTGTGCATTATCTCCCGGTTGACCAGAACTTGAGGTTACGTTAACCCCGGCAACCTGACCTTGAAGTGCATTACCAACGTCTGATGTGGATATTTGCTCAATAGATTCTGCTTTTACTTGTGCAACCGCACCCGTAAGTTCTTTCTTCTTTTGAGCACCGTATCCAATAAGGACGACCTCTTCTAGTTGTGATACGTCTTGAGATAAAGAAACATCAATAGTTGCTTTACCATTTACAGGAACTTCCTGAACGGCATATCCAATATAACTGAAGATAAGTACGCCATCGCTTTTGGCGGTAATTTCAAAGTTTCCGTCAAAATCGGAAACGACTCCATTTGCTGTGCCTTTTTCTAAAATACTCACTCCAGGAAGTGGTTGCCCATCTCCAGAAACAGTACCTGAAATTTTGAGTGATTGGGCAAAGCCCGAAAACCCAAAGCAAAGCACAAATGCAAGCAATAGCATGGTCAGTTTGCTTTGTTTGTTTAGTGTGTGTTTCATAGTTTATAAATTTAATTTTGGTATTGTTTAAATTTAAATAAATATAGTAAAACCAGCGACAAACACAATACCTAATGTTTGATTTGGTTAATTGTTTTGATAGATATGGTAATATTTGCTAATTATTAGAGACCATATCATAATACAAATATTGATTTTAATTATTGATTGTAGCGTTTCATATGTTTTTTATAATAAAACATATGTTTAAATGCCAGTTTAACAACTTAGAACTTATCAAATTATGTAAATCAAAAAAAAGGCGCTGATAAGCGCCTTTTTATTAAGTACAATCTATTGTTATTTTTTAATAAACTTACGAGTTAGTCCTGTGTCTGTAGACAAGAAATACACCCCGTTGTTTAAGTCTGAAACATCTATGGTGTTTGCCTCCTCAAAGGTTTTTACGTTTTGCCCCAATAGGTTTAGGATCGTAACACTTTGCATGTCAGAAACATCTGAAATATGTAACAACCCGTTTGTAGGGTTTGGGTAAAGTTCAACCTTTTTCATGTGTGGTTGATCAATACCTAATGTACCTTGTGCATATAATTCAACATCTTCCCAAGCGGTAAAATAATATGTATCCGCTACTACAGTGTTTACTCTTATTCTCCATGCCTCGCCTGTAGGTAAATCAGCAGTTGGGGTTTTGCCGCCAAGACTAAAAGTTAAGCTAATTGGAAAAGTACCATTTGTGCCATATTGATCAATGTGAGCTTTATAGCCGTCACGCTTCCATCCGGTAGAATAGTTAGTACCAGTAACTCCGGCACCAGTTGAAGTAACGTATCGTTGTAAAAACAAATTACACCCTGTAACGTCAGCTGATGTGTTTTTCTGACCCAATGTCCTAAGTCATATTAAATGAAATGCTACTTCCGTCTTCAATTTGATTTGGAATGTCATCAGCGGTTGGAGTAGTTTGTCCATTGACAACATATAATCCAACAACCGTAAATAAAACAAGTATATTTTTTATTATATCAAACAATTTAAATTATTAAGGTCAATATTAATAAGTAATATTAAAACAGACTGTTATATATGTATTAAACAACAACATAAATGTTTAATTATACATATGATAGTTTTTGTTAAAACAGCTGTAAAAAAAAAATCAGGGGAATCTTTCCCCTGATTTTAAGCTGTAAAACACAAAAAAGTGTTCCCTATTTCTTGTCTTTGGTGTTTTTGTCTGAGCTGGCGGTATGTTGTCTTCTCACTTCAGTTTTAAACCCTCTAATGTATTGGTAATTATAGGTTTTGTATTGGTGGGTCAATCCCCAACGTAAAATTTCAGTGGGTTCTTTTTCGTTGTCTGCCGTTCGGTTTAGTCCAATAGCATGTGGCGCTCCTTTTACAGCGCCCATTATTTCAAAATTAATGCCATCGGGTGCCCATTGTACCGTATTGCGTTCAGGTCCGTCTGTGGTAATCAGTGAGGCAATCCCACCGTTAGATGGCCATACGCAAATTTCGTGTCCGCTATTACTAATCGGGTTGTAGGGCGATTTTACATAGGGCCCCTTAGGATTGTCTGCGATAGCAACGCCATGCCTGATTTGTCTTCCACCAAACGTAATGGCTTCGCCCATTTGCTCGCCTTTATAG
>CBFICG010000134.1:0-3534 GCA_965661025.1 Flavobacteriaceae bacterium
CTAATCATCGCTAGTTCACGAGCAGTTTGTGTTTTCACGGAACTGTTTTCCAGGGCTCGCCGAATCAAGTATGGAATGGATTGCTTTAATGGTCCAAAAGGAACATACTTAAATACATTGGCAGCTTTTGCGGCCAGTTCAAATGAAATATAATCCCGCATGCCATACAATTGACTAAACCATAAATTTTTATGGTTCAGTGGGATATCCTTGTGTTTGCACATTTTTACTACCCAATCTATATCATCTTCGTTGTGTGTGGCAACAATACACAAATTCCGACTTAATTTTTCTACAGCGAATTCCACCGCTTGGCGGTATTGGTTATCGCTGCGGGCTTTTGTTTCGCAAACGGGCGAAGGAATGCCGAGTGTTGTCGCGCGTTGACGCTCTTTTTCCATATAAGCCCCTCTTACCAATTTTACCCCAATAAAATAGTCTTCTGCTTCATTGACAAGGTGTTTATACCTTTCATAGGTACCTTTAAGATAAAGTTGTAATGTGATAGCCACCACTACCCTTTTTTGGTTGTACTTTTTCATCAATGGAAACACCATTGCGTCTACACCCGGCTGAATCCAGCTTTCTTCAGCGTCTATCATTAGTACTATTGCCGATGCGGCTGCTAGTTTTACGCATTGTTCTAAGCGGCTTTTTGTTCGTTCCCATGCAGCTACTTCGAAATCGCTTAGTGCAATACCTTTTGACCGCTTTTCAAAAAGCGAAAACGCCCCTAGTGCCGTAGGCTTTAATACAGCAAACGGATAGGCATTATTTTGAGCTGACGCTTGTATTATTTGTAAGATAACAGCCGTGTTATCGTTAAAATCCGTTTCGTTTGTAGCGTGTTCATGGGTGTAGTCTAACACGCTTTTTACTCCAAAACGTGCCATTTTAGAAGTAACCGCAGCAGAAGTGGCAACATCTTTACCTGCGCAAAATTGATAATAGCCTGTAAAGCGAATCAGTGGTAAAACCGGAAAACGAAAAATCCGAAAAACTTGCCATGTAAGTAATGCTATTCGAACTAATAGCGGGTATGATAATAATTGAAATAAAAGCAGTGAGGCACGTAATTCCCTTGACGATTTGTGCGGATAATATGAGGTTTTGACTGCCAAATTCAATTAATTTAATTTGGGTTCAACTACTCAAAATTAGGAAAATAAACAACAAAAGCAGTACTTTCGCTTTCGCTGATGAAAATTCAAACACAACATAGCGAAGTTATTTTTGGAGCAGACAGTTGGAATGCACTGAATACGTGGGTTACTACACACCACTACTCCACCATTTTTGTATTAACAGATACCAACACACAAGCACATTGCCTACCTGTCTTTAAGCAACATGTAAGCTTTGAATATGGCCAACTGCACATGCCTGCTGGAGAAGAACACAAACATATTACTACTTGTGTTTCGCTTTGGGAAAACTTGTCTGAGCTAGGCGCAGACCGTAAAAGTTTGCTTATCAACCTTGGTGGCGGTGTGGTTACTGACTTAGGTGGATTTGTAGCCTGTACCTTTAAGCGTGGCATTGATTTTATCAATATTCCAACATCCTTGTTGGCAATGGTTGATGCTTCTGTTGGCGGAAAAACAGGCATAGATTTAGGGCCGCTTAAAAATCAGGTGGGAGTAATTGAAGAACCCAAAATGGTGCTGGTAGACACAAATTTTTTGGAAACACTCCCAGAGAATGAATACCGTAGCGGCTACGCCGAAATGTTAAAACACGGACTTATCCAAGAGCCGGCTTATTTTGATACGCTAAGCTCCTTTTTAGACCGAAATGCAATTCTTCCCCACATTTATCATTCCGTTAGTGTAAAAGCTAAGGTGGTAAGCGAGGACCCATATGAACATGGACTGCGTAAAATTTTGAATTTTGGGCACACTTTAGGGCATGCTATTGAATCGCATTTTTTGGTTTCACCAACAAAAAACAGGTTGTTGCACGGTGAAGCGATTGCCATTGGCATGGTATTAGAAGGATTTTTATCTACCGAACTAACAGGCTTACCTTTAGATGAAGCCCACCGCATTAAAGCTGTATTTGGAAAGATTTATCCCCTTGTATCGTTTGATAATGAAACCATTTCTGAAGTAATTTCGATGCTCACGCATGACAAGAAAAATGAACACGGAAACGTGTTTTTTGTATTGCTTGAAAAAATAGGAAAGCCCGTTTGGAACCAATCGGTTTCAAACGGGCTTATTCGAAAGTCATTTGACTTTTATGCGGGCTAGGCCGAGTTTCTACTTGCGTTAATATTTCCAAACAACGATCGCATAACCATTTTTTCCATGATTTCTCGCCCTGAATCATCCAACTTATTTTGCTGAATATGAAGCAATGCATATTGCTGAATGGTTAATAAGGGCTGCACGATTTCTTCGCGAATTTTGATAGATGCTTTTCCTGCAGGTTGGTCTTGCATCAGATTTTCCATTCCTGTGAGCATCAAAATGTATTTTTTTGAACGGAGAAATTCTTCGTAAATCAATTTCCAAAACGCGCCATACTCAGGATCATTTTCCATATATGCCGTTAGTTTAAAGAAAGATTTCTGTAAACTCATCATGGAGTTTGAAATAAGTGCTCTAAAAAAAGCGTTGTTTTTGTACAACTTCAAAGCCTTGTCAAACTCCCCTGCTTTATCTAAAGATTCCAATGCAGTACCCACGCCATAAAAACCAGGAACATTTTGCTTTAACTGGCTCCAGCTTCCAACAAAAGGTATAGCACGTAAAGCAGAAAAATCTAAGGATTTACTTGATTTACGTTTCGAAGGCCTTGACCCAATATTGGTTTTAGCATAGTATTGCAGCGTACTCATATGCTCCAAGTAAGGTAAAAACTTTGGATGCGCTTTAAAATCTTTATAGGTGTCGTAGCTGATTTCTGCCAATTTGGTCATTGTGGCTCTTTCATCTTCGTCCAAATCGATGGTTTTGTCTGCAAATAATCGGTTTGAAATACCAGAACTGAGTAATTGCTCTAAATTATATCGACACGAATCAAAGGTCCCGAAATTAGAACTAATAGTTTGTCCCTGAACGGTTAATTGGATTTCATCAGCCTCAATACTTGAGCCCATAGAGGCATAAAATTGATGTGTGTTTCCGCCACCACGTGCTGGCGGTCCACCACGTCCGTCAAAGAAGGCGACCTTAATACCATGCTTACGCGAAATAGCAGTAAGCTCTTCTTTAGCTTTAAAAATACTCCAGTTTGCCATTAAGTATCCACCATCTTTGGTTCCATCAGAAAAACCGAGCATAATTGTTTGTTTGTTACCACGGTTAGCCACATGCGCTCTGTATACAGGATTTGAATACACCTTATCCATTACCTCTAAGGCAATTTTTAAATCTGGAATAGTTTCAAACAATGGTACTATATCAACGGAGGGGGCCTCCCAATCACTCAAACGAATCATGGCAAATACCTCAAAAATATTTTGCGCTGTTTGGTTATTGCTAATGATGTACCTATTACAGCCCGCCTCGCCATTTGTTTGTTGAATTT
>CBFICG010000135.1:0-3531 GCA_965661025.1 Flavobacteriaceae bacterium
GACGGTTAATTACCTCTTTGAACTGGGTTGCTGTTTCGAAAATAAGACGAATATCCTTCTCTTTGAGGTATTTTATTCCCAGTAAATGATTTACGCTCAGTTCGCTCATACTATTTATTTACCAAATACACTGCATCTTTACTGTCCTCTTCTTTCCAATTTACCACCACTTGTTCGTTTTGAATAGCGTCCACTTGGCGTCCGCAAAAATCGGGTTGTATGGGCAAATGCCTTGAAAACCTGCGGTCAATTAGGGTTAGTAGTTGAATTTCTGCAGGGCGTCCATAAGAATCTATAGCAGTTAGTGCAGCACGAATACTACGTCCAGTGTACAGCACATCGTCTATAAGTACAATACGTTTGTTTTCTAAACCCACCTCCATGTTGTTAACATTGGGGTTTAAGACTTTATCGCTACGTCGAAAATCATCTCTAAAAAAGGTGATGTCCAGTTTACTTAACTGTACGCTAGGCACGCTGTAGTGATGTGTCAGGATGTAGCGCAAGCGTTCGGCAAGGCGCACACCGCGAGGTTGCAGTCCAACCAACAGCGTTTGATCAAAGTTACCGTGGGTTTCTTTAAGTTGACAAGCTAAACGAAAAAGGATGATGCGGAGGTCTTCGGCGCTAAGAAGTAGCTTTTGGCTCATCCAATAATTTTTACAAAAGTAAAAAAAATTGACGGTTTTAGCTGTTTTTTGAAGTTTCAAAAAAATCCTAAATTTGAATCAACCTTAAATCTTACTGCTATGCTCTCCAAAGCCTATCGATATTTCTCTGGTAGTTACTACCAACTTATAAGGGTGAAATTGATGTACATAATTTTAAGAAAGGGGTATACTTTATAAAATTTATTGGCTTGAATACCACTATTTTTATAAAAGAATAAAAACGTTTGCTAGTCATGGGCGTACAGCCGATTCTTATTCTCTTACACTATAAATCCCCGCAAATTTTCATAGCGTGTACCCATCTGACAACAGAAAGAAAGACTAGCTAAATTTAGCGCTCGATCACCCAATCACCACTAAACCTATTGGATTGTGTCTGATAAAAATTTAACGCTGTTTTACGTGTATTTTCAATCAACTTAGCCTACATTTTACTCCAATATTGTGCCCTTTTTTCAAAAGAATCAACAAAGGCATCTAAAAAGGAAATGTTACGTTGGGTAGCAAACCATTTGGGGAACTACGCAAAGTAGATTAAACATCTACGCCCACTGCCATATTTTGCGACAAGCGTTCATAAACTCCCGAAGTAAGCTTTTCCCGAATAGCAGAAAATGCCGATAACGTTTCTTCAACGTCTTCCAAAGTGTGTGATGACGTGGGAATAAGGCGAAGTAAAATCAAGCCTTTAGGAATCACAGGATACACCACAATTGAGCAAAAAATGCCATAATTCTCACGAAGATCTTTTACCAACACCATAGCCTCTAAGACAGTGCCTTTGAGGTAAACAGGTGTTACACAACTTTGGGTTGTACCAATATCAAAGCCTCGTTTTCTAAGTCCATTTTGAAGTGCATCTACATTTTGCCAAAGCTTGGATTTTAGCTCTGGCATGGATCGTAACATATCCAATCGCTTTAGGGCGCCTTTTACCAATACCATTTGTAACGATTTGGCAAAAACTTGTGAACGCATATTGTACTTCATATAGTCCATGATTTCTTTATCACCTGCGATAAAAGCACCAGTACTTGCCATAGATTTGGCAAAAGTTGCAAAGTAGACATCAATATCATCCATAACACCTTGCTCCTCACCTGCTCCTGCTCCTGTGGCACCAAGAGTTCCAAAACCATGCGCATCGTCAACCAAAAAGCGGAAACCGTACTGTTGCTTTAGAGCAGCAATTTCACGCAAACGACCTTGCTCGCCTCGCATTCCAAAAACACCTTCAGAAATAACTAAAATACCACCGCCCGTTTCTTGCACAACTTTGGTAGCACGAACTAAATTTTTCTCTAAACTTTCAATGTCGTTATGACGAAATGTAAAGCGTTTTCCCATATGCAAACGCACACCATCTACTATACAAGCGTGTGAATCTACATCGTAAACAATAACATCGTTTTTGGAAACTAAGGTGTCTATGGTAGATAAAATTCCCTGATACCCAAAGTTAAGCACATAAGCAGCTTCCTTACCCACAAATGCCGCTAACTCATCTTGCAATTGCTCGTGAAAAGTGGTGTGCCCCGACATAAGTCGTGCACCCATAGGGTATGCAGACCCGTGTTCAGCAGCAGCCTCAGCATCTGCCTTACGAACTTCTGGGTGATTAGCAAGTCCAAGATAATCGTTTACACTCCAAGTAATTACTTCCTTTCCTTGAAATTTCATGCGATTTCCAATAGGTCCTTCAAGTTTTGGAAACGCAAAGTAACCTTCCGCAACAGATGCCCACTTTCCAAGTGGTCCCTTATTTTGTCGGATTTTAGCAAACAAATCGTTAGTCAATGTATTGGTTTTTAAGTTGTTGCAAATATAGGGTATTGAACCCTAAAAGTGTAGTGTTCGGTTAGCGAATGTATTCAATTGGCTTTTCTTTTTCGATGTTTTTAGCATCAAAAAACCCTTGTTCACGCATCCACTTATCAGAATAAATTTTACTCATATAACGTGAACCATGGTCACAAAAAATGACCACAACGACGCTGTTTTTATCAAAAAACTTACCTGTTTTGTCCAATTGACGAACGGCCTGAAGTGCGGCTCCAGAGGTATAGCCTACAAACAGCCCCTCGGTTTTGGCAATATCACGAGCAGCATGGGCACTATCCTCATCGGTAACCTTTTCAAAATGATCAATTACGTCAAAGTCTGTGGCCGTGGGAATCAAGTTTTTACCAAGTCCCTCTATGCGATAGGGATAAATTTCGTTAGGATCAAACTCTTGGGTTTCGTGGTATTTTTTTAATACAGATCCATAGGCATCCACCCCAATAATCTGGATATCTTTGTTTTGTTCTTTAAGGTATCTACCAATACCGGAAATGGTGCCACCGGTTCCGCTGCTAGCCACCAAATGCGTAATTTGCCCTTTGGTTTGTTTCCAAATTTCAGGACCTGTTGTAAGATAATGTGCGTCGGTATTAAGTTCGTTAAAATACTGGTTAATGAAGACAGAGCCCTTATTTTCATCGTGTAAACGCTTTGCTACTTGATAGTACGATCTTGGGTCATCTGCACTAACATGGCCCGGACATACATAAACCTTTGCTCCCATTGCACGAAGCATGTCAATCTTATCGGGTGAAGATTTTGATGTAACTGCCAAGATGCATTCATATCCTTTAATAATGCTAACCATGGCAAGACTAAAGCCCGTATTTCCAGATGTGGTTTCAATGATGGTACCTCCGGGTTTAATAATGCCCTTTTTCTCTGCTTGTTCAAGAATATGAAGTGCAATTCGATCTTTATTGGAATGCCCTGGATTAAGTGCCTCCACTTTTGCGAAAAAGCTTCCTGAAAAATCTTTGGTAGCGCGATTGAGCCTTACAAGGGGCGTATTGCCTAT
>CBFICG010000136.1:0-3394 GCA_965661025.1 Flavobacteriaceae bacterium
CGTGCAATTTGGTCAAAGGTATCTTGTGTGATTTGCACCGAGGGTGCTTTGCATTCCACCAATAATGCTATGGTGGCATTTTTACCTGCAACCACCACATCAAAACGCTTTTTCTGCCCCATCACATTAAATTGCTTTTCCACACTAAGGCGTGTTTTGCCAATCCCTTTTTCAAGCAAGTCCTGTATCACATGCTGCCGTACCCATTCCTCGGGTGTAAGGACAACAAACTTTTTTCGAATGGGATCAAAAATAGTGCGTTTGTTTTCGTTACTTTTGGTTTTAAAGCGAAAAGTTGGAAATGCCAATTGTTGCATAACCACAAAAGTGCTAAATTATTTTTCATTGGACGCATACGCATCAGTAAAGAGTGCCATTTCGCAACGAAATTTCTCGCCCATCTATTTTTTGATGGGTGATGAGCCCTTTTTTATTGATGAAATAAGTAAGTTGCTTATTGAAGCCGTACTTCCTGAAGATCAACGTGATTTTAATCAAACCATTCTTTATGGAAAAGACACGTCTGTTGCTGAAATCGTATCGGTATGCAAACGATTTCCCATGATGGCAGACTATCAGTTGGTGGTCGTACGCGAAGCGCACGAACTCAGCCGAACCATCGAGCAGCTTACTGCCTATGCCGAGCAGCCACAACCCACCACAGTTTTAGTACTATGCTTTAAGAACAAAAAGCTAGACAAGCGTAAAAAATTATCTAAAGTCCTTCAAAAAAACGGCATCGTAGTAGAAACCAAAAAGCTGTACGACAACAAATTACCAACGTGGATAGAGCAACGTGTTCGCACAATGAAGCGAAACATAGACTATAAAGCTGCGTTTGTCTTGGCGGAAAGCGTGGGTGCCGATTTGGGTACACTCAACAACCAGTTAGCCAAACTGTGTTTGGTTGTTCCCCAAGGGGATAGCATTTCCACAGATCACATCGAACAGCATGTAGGCATCAGTAAGGAATACAACAACTTTGAACTTCGTAAAGCATTAGGAGCTGGCAATGTAGCTCAGGCATATAACATTGCACATTACTTTGGTAGACACCCAAAACAACATCCGCTTTTGGGAACCATTAATAGTTTGTACAAGTTTTTTATGCAGTTGCTTACTTATCACGGGTTGCCCTCCAAAAATCCTGACGCGGCAGCAAAAGCACTTGGTGTTCATCCCTTCTTTGTGAAAGAAATTGAACAAGCTGCACAACGTTATCCACTAAAAGCTATCGTTCCTATTTTACAAACGATAAAAAAAGCTGATTTGGCGGCCAAAGGAGTTGATGCCGTTCCTGTTTCTGAAGGCGAGGCGTTACAAGAGTTACTAAGTAAGGTGGCTTAGTTCTCGATACAAAATTCTTTCAGAATTACACTCGAACCAATACTATAAAATCAAAGCGCAGGAAACTGATTTGGTTTTGCCTCATGCATTATCGCATATACCTTCTCCATGATATCTTCTAAAGAAGGTTTAGAGAAATAGTCCCCATCCGTACCGTACGCCGGACGGTGTGCTTTTGCGGTAAGCAAGCACGGTTGGCTATCCAAATACTGGTATATATTTTGTTTTTCTAACAATTGACTAAGAATATAGGCACTCCCACCGCCAGGAACATCCTCATCTACAATAAGCAAACGGTTGGTTTTTTGTACACTTGCTCCAATAACCGCCGTACTGTCAAACGGGATAAGTGATTGTACGTCAATAACTTCAGCATTAATTCCCATTGATGCTAATCTATCCGCGGCAGTTTGTACCAATCGCAACGTAGCGCCATAGGAGACTACAGTGATATCTGTTCCAGTTCGCAATTGCTCAGCGACACCTAAGGGGATTGTAAAATCACCTAAATTTTGAGGTAGTTTTTCTTTAAGCCTATAGCCGTTGAGTGGTTCAATAACTAGTGCTGGATCTTGTCCTTGAAGTAGGGTATTATACATCCCGCTAGCCTGGGTAAGGTTGCGTGGAACTAAAATGTACATACCACGTAACAAACTCACTAATCCCCCCATGGGAGAACCAGAATGCCAAATCCCTTCCAAACGGTGCCCACGCGTTCTAATAATAAGCGGAGCGGCTTGTTTACCTCTTGTGCGGTAGTGCAAGGTTGCCAAATCATCTGACATAATTTGTAGTGCATACAGTACATAATCCAAGTACTGAATTTCAGCAATAGGACGTAAGCCCCTAAATGCCATACCAATACCTTCGCCAATAATGGTTGCCTCTCGAATACCACGATCGGCTACACGGTCCTCGCCGTAAATTGCTTGTAATCCTTCTAAACCTTGATTTACATCGCCAATTTTTCCGCTGTCTTCTCCAAAGACAAGCATTTTTGGATGTTTTTTAAGTAAGGCGTTAAAATTATCACGCAAAACCACACGTCCATCTACCAAATTGGTTTCCGCAGCGTATTTCACAGGAACAGTGTTGACTTTTAATGAAGAATTTTCAAACTCATTGTACAGCGCATCGCTATATATTTTTTGGGTTTCTTGTTGTTGGTTTTTCCACCAGCTTGATAGCGCATTTCTGCTTGGAACATTTTTACCATTAGACAACAACAATGCCTCTCTGACAATAGAGAATATAGTCTTTTTGTAAACTGTATTTTTCTTGGTAAGCGTTGTCGCCAGCAATGCTAATTCTTTTACCTGAGGGAGGTCTTGTACTAGTTTTTGAAGCAAAACATGTGCTTCATTTTGCGCTTTTTTAATAGGTTTTAAATAGGCTTCCCAAGCGGTGTTTTTTGCGTCTAGAGCTTTTTGAATTGCTTTCTGCTCAAGTTTTGAAATTTCAGATTCAGAGCTAATATTTTTTTCTATAATCCACGTTCTAAACTTTACATTACAATCATGTTCTTTTTCCCATGCCAAACGCTCACTAGACTTGTATCGTTCGTGGGATCCTGATGTAGAGTGTCCAAGAGGTTGAGTAAGTGCTGTGACATGAACCAAAACAGGAATGTGCTCCGTTCTAGCTAAAGTGCTGGCACGAGTATAAGCATCTATCAATGCAGTATAATCCCAACCTGCAACTTCAATAATTTCAATTCCTTTTTGCTTAGCATCACGCTGCATTCCCGCCATGGCTTTTGAAATGCTTTCCTTAACCGTTTGATATGAATTATCTACCGAAATACCATAGCCATCATCCCACACACTGATAACCATTGGAACTTGTAAAACGCCCGCAGCGTTTAGGGTTTCAAAAAATAAGCCTTCACTGGTACTGGCGTTTCCAATGGTACCCCAGGCTACTTCGTTTCCTTGGTTCGAGAGCATGTTGTCTTGCATAGAAGCAACATTTCTGAAAAGCTTTGAGGCGTGTGCCAAACCTAGTAATCGTGGCATTTGTGCAGCGGTACATGACACGTCTGAAAAAG
>CBFICG010000137.1:0-3386 GCA_965661025.1 Flavobacteriaceae bacterium
CCTATGCTATTTTTGGTGTAGTCTATATGAAACTTAAAGACTGAGTTTCTTTGTTCTAAGTTCAAAGTTTTGCCCTAGGTAGACCTTACGAACCATCTCATCCTCAGCAAGCTCTTTTGGTGTTCCTGTTTTAAGGATTTTTCCTTCAAACATCAGGTATGTACGGTCTGTAATCGCAAGGGTTTCTTGTACGTTATGGTCGGTTATTAAAATGCCGATATTTCGCTTTTTTAAATGCGCAATAATTTTTTGAATATCTTCTACCGCAACCGGGTCAACGCCTGCAAATGGCTCATCTAAGAGCACAAATTTTGGATCGGTTGCTAAGGCACGTGCAATTTCGGTACGTCGGCGTTCGCCACCTGAAAGTAAATCTCCACGGTTTTTTCGTATGTGGTTTAATCCAAATTCTTCCAAAAGCGCTTCTGTTTTTTCTTGTTGCTCTTTAGGGGTCAAATCGGTGAGTTCTAAGACACTTTTGATATTTTGCTCCACGGTGAGTTTACGGAACACAGAGGCTTCCTGAGCCAAATATCCAATACCGTTTTGTGCGCGTTTGTACATGGGGAAGCGTGTAATGTCAATATTATCTAAATATATATGCCCTGTAAGGGGTTTGATAAGCCCCACAATCATATAGAAAGAAGTGGTTTTTCCGGCACCATTAGGACCCAAGAGTCCAATAATTTCACCTTGCTCAACAGTGACAGAAACTTCATTTACGACTTTTCTGCCACGATAGGTTTTGGTGATGTTTTGAGCGTATAACTTCATGATTTTACAGTAGGTGTTTTTGATGTTTGTTGACTTCTTTTTGTAACCGTTTTAGATATAAAAATACTGACTTCGTATAAAATCATAATGGGTATGGCAACAATAATTTGACTGGCAATATCTGGTGGTGTAATAATAGCAGAAAGTGTGAGTACAATTACCAACGAAATTTTACGGTATTTTCGCATAAGGTCAGGGGTAATAAGCCCGATTTTTGTTAAAAAATACACCAAAATGGGGAGTTCAAAAATAAACCCTGCAGACAGCACCGAAGCTCGTACCAATGCGGTGTAACTACTCAAGTCAAAGTCATTAAAAATTTCTGCGCTTACGCTATATGTTCCTAAAAAACGTAGCGACAATGGTGTGATGACAAAGTATCCAAACAACACGCCTAGAAAAAATAAAAACGAAGACATAAAAATAAACCCACGCGCTTGTCGTCGTTCACTTTTTAATAGCCCTGGACTTATAAATAACCACAATTGATAAATCACATAGGGAAATGCAATAATAAACCCAGCCGTTATGGATGTCCATATGTGTGCCGAAAATTGCCCTGCAACGGTTCGGCTTTGTACTCTAAAAGGTAACTCATCAAGACAAAACCCCTCGTCAAAACCAAGTGCTTGTGCGGCACTACACAACCACTTATAGGTTGCAAAATCTTGCTTTTTTGGGCCAAAAAGCAAATAATCAAAAATAAAATCCTTTGCAATAAATGCTAATCCACCCGCTATAACTATAGCCAAAATACTTCTGATAAGATGCCAACGAAGCTCTTCCAAATGTTCTAAAAAAGGCATGCTTTTTTCTTCCATGCTACTAAATGCCTTCGTTGAGTATATCGTGAATGTGCACAATGCCACAATAGGTATCGTTTTTGGTAACGATAACTTGACTGATTTCTTTTTGCTGCATCAATGTTAGTGCTTCTTTAGCTAAAACCGTATGGCGTAGTAATATAGGATTCTTGCTCATGATATCTTTTGCTTTTAGCGAAGTGTAATTTCCATGGCTTTGCATCATGCGTCTTAGGTCACCATCAGTGATTACACCAATAACTTTTTCGTCTTTCAAAACAGCAGTTGCTCCCACAAGTTTGGTAGATATTTCTGTGATAACATCAGAAATTGGTGTGTTTTGTAGTACCGCAGGTTTTTTGTGTTCTTGCAACAAATGCAACAATTGGACGTGAAGCGCTTTTCCTAACGCGCCTCCTGGGTGCGAACGTGCAAAATCTTCAGGCTTAAATCCGTTGAGTTGCATGAGGCAAATGGCAAGCGCATCACCCAGAACAAGTTGTGCTGTAGTACTGGTGGTGGGTGCTAAATTGTGTGGATCGGCCTCGGCTGGAACATGTATACGTAGTATCGCATCGGAATGTTGTGCCAGATAAGAATCGGCATTTGCCGTCATACCCACAAGTTTGTTCCCTCTGTTTTTTAGAAGGGGAACTAAAGTTTTTATTTCTGGGGTAGTGCCACTCTTAGATAAGCACATCACAATATCGTTATTGTCGATCATGCCCAAGTCACCATGAATCGCATCTGCAGCATGCATAAATAAACTTTTTGTTCCTGTAGAGTTTAATGTGGCACAGATTTTCATTCCAATAATAGCACTTTTCCCAATTCCTGTCACTACCAACCTTCCATTCCCATTATGCACCCAATGAATAACTTGTTCAAAATCAGATGAAAGTTGTGGAATCAACCCTTCAATAGCGGATGCTTGCTGAGCGATTACCGCTTTTGCTGTTTGCGTTAATGAAATAGAATTATTCAAACTTTATTGATAAATATTCAGTTTTAACGTATATTGTGATTACAAATGTACAAAACCCTACATGAAGGCAGAGGACTTAATTGAACCGTTTGATATAAAATCTTCATTAAAAAAATATTTTGGTTTCAGTGAATTCAGAGGACTTCAGGAACCAGTGATCAAGAGTGTGCTTAACAAAGAAAATACTTTTGTTATTATGCCCACTGGTGGTGGAAAATCACTTTGTTATCAATTGCCAGCGCTTATTCAGCCAGGAACAGCAATTGTAGTTTCGCCACTGATAGCACTAATGAAAAACCAAGTTGATGCCATTCGTGGGATTTCTAATAATGATGGTATTGCTCATGTTTTGAACTCATCGTTGAGCAAAACACAAATTCAAACCGTGAAAGACGACATTACGTCGGGAATCACAAAATTACTATATGTAGCACCAGAATCGCTAACCAAAGAGGATAATGTGGCATTTTTACGTACGATATCCATAAGTTTTTTGGCTATTGATGAGGCACATTGCATCTCAGAATGGGGGCATGATTTTAGGCCTGAATACCGTAATCTGAAATCTATTGTCGCCCGCATTGGGGATAATATCCCAATTATTGGACTTACGGCTACTGCGACTCCAAAAGTGCAAGAAGATATTTTAAAGAATTTAAATATACCAAACGCGACCACTTACAAAGCGTCGTTTAACAGACCAAATTTATATTATGAAGTGCGCCCTAAAACGTCTCAGGTCGACCGCGACATCATTTCATTCATCAAACAAAATTCTGGCAAATCGGGTATTGTTTATTGTTTGTCAAGAAAGCGGGTTGAAG
>CBFICG010000138.1:0-3330 GCA_965661025.1 Flavobacteriaceae bacterium
GAGCCATGCGTAGAAGGTAAATAATCTACCTCACACCATATGGGTCGAATAGCTGTGGTTTCACGACCATCAAGGCGAATGCCCTCTGAAAGTACCAATTCGCGAACAGCTTCTTTTTGTGCTTTGCCAAAATACTTCCCAATAAGCTTGCCATTTTCTTCTAATTCCTCCTCAGAAAAGGTTTCTAATAGGGCCTCTTTAACCGCGCCAAAAGCAATGCCACGTTCTTGTTTTGAACTGCCTTCTTTGGCAATATCATAACATTTTTGATAGGCATAATCATGTACTCTTTGTTGTAATTCTTCATTGTGTGCTTCAGGCTCGTATTCACGCGTTTCTTTTTTGCCAACAGCCTTTGCCAATTCAATTTGCGCAGCAATTTGATTTTTGATGGCTTCGTGTCCAAAGCGAATAGCATCTGCCATCACTTCTTCTGAAACCTCATCGAACTCGCCCTCTACCATAGTCACCGAGTCTTCACTTGCGCCAATCATGATGTCAATGTTAGATTCTTTGAGTTGGTCTTTGCTTGGATTCACGATAAAGCGTCCATCAATTTGTCCCACACGCACCTCTGAAATAGGGTATTCAAATGGAATATCAGAAAGATGGATCGCTGCTGAAGCTGCCAAGCCTGCCAATGCATCGGGCATTACCGTTTCGTCGTGCGACATCAATTGAATCATGACCTGTGTCTCGGCATGATAATCTTTTGGAAAAAGTGGACGCAACACGCGATCAACCAAACGCATGGTTAAAATCTCTTCATTGCTGGGTCTTGCTTCGCGCTTAAAAAAACCACCGGGGAATCTTCCTGCGGCTGCAAATTTTTCGCGATAATCTACCGTGAGAGGTAGAAAGTCTACAGGGGAAGCCTCTCGGGCCGAAACAACGGTTGCTAACAGCATACAGTTGCCAGTTTTAACGACAACAGAGCCGTCTGCTTGCTTTGCAAGCTTACCTGTTTCTAGTGTAATAGTACGACCATCGCCTAAGTCAATAGTCGAAGTATGTACGTTGGGTATCATACGTTTTCAATTTAAAGTTAGTATCTGTGATGTTGTGTTGTGGTCGTAGATACCCGATGAAAAACCGAATGATGCGGAAGCTTTTATGTGCTTACTTTCGAATGCCTAATTCCTTAATTAAGGAACGGTAGCGTTCGATGTCTCTGTCTTTTAAATAATCCAGAAGACTTCTTCTTTTACCTACCAACATAACCAGCGAACGCTCTGTGTTATAATCTTTGTGATTTTTTTTCAGGTGTTCTGTGAGGAAGTTGATACGATGTGTAAATAAAGCAATTTGACCTTCTGTACTACCGGTGTCTTTTTCAGACTTCCCGTATTTTTTGAAGATTTCTGCTTTAGTTTCTTTACTTAGTGACATGCCAATATTATTGTAAATGATTATTATGCAACTTCGAGTCTTTCTCGAAGGCTGCAAATATAACACAATTATTGGATGAAACTACTGCTGTGCTGAAAGCGGTCGATTTAAAATTAAATCGAGATAAAGATTGATGTTTTGCTTTAAGTCTTTCCGATGGGAAATAAAATCTAAAAACCCGTGCTCTTGCAAAAATTCAGCTGTCTGAAAACCTTCGGGTAAGTCTTGTCCGGTAGTGTCCTTTACCACTCTAGGTCCAGCAAATCCAATCAATGCGCCAGGCTCTGAAATGTTGATGTCACCCAACATGGCGAAAGATGCCGTGGTTCCACCTGTTGTCGGGTCTGTACACAGCGAAATATATGGAATTTTAGCATCTGCTAATTGCGCAAGTTTGGCCGATGTTTTAGCCATTTGCATAAGAGAGAGGGCTGCTTCCATCATGCGCGCACCTCCTGATTTTGAAATCATTACAAAAGGCAATTTTTTGTTGAGGGCATAATCTGCAGCTCTATAAATTTTTTCACCAACTACAGAACCCATCGACCCTCCGATAAAACTAAAATCCATACAAGCCAAGACCAATTTGTTTCCGTTTGAATTTCCTACGGCAGCTCTAACAGCGTCATTGAGTTTTGTTTTTTTCTGGGCGGCCTTAACACGGTCCTTATACTTTTTGGTGTCTTCAAAATTTAGTGGATCTTTTGACTTAAGTGAAGTATCTAACTCTTTAAACGTATTGTCGTCAAAAATAATTTCAAAATACTCTTTACTCCCGATTCTTACATGATACCCATCTTCTGGTGACACATAGAAATTTTCTGCGAGTTGCTCGGTGTCAACAATTTTCCCCGTAGGAGACTTATACCACAAGCCTTGTGGCGTATCTTTTTTCTCGTGGGTTTGAGTTTGAATTCCTTTTTCGGTACGTCTGAACCATGCCATATTGTAAGAATTTTGTCAAATATATAAAACTCAATACATTAAAGAGTATTTATGTTGTTAAGGTCCTTAAAGGCTTGTTCAAGGCGGGCAACAAACGTTTTTTCACCTTCACGCAACCAAACGCGAGGGTCGTAGTATTTTTTGTTTGGTACATCGTCGCCCTCGGGGTTTCCAATTTGTTGTTGTAAGTATGCTGATTTTTCTTGCATATAATCACGCACCCCTGACATGAACGCATATTGCATATCGGTGTCAATGTTCATTTTAACAACTCCATAGCTGATTCCTTCACGAATTTCATCAACTGTTGAGCCAGAGCCTCCGTGGAAAACAAAATCGATGGTGTTGGGTTCAACGCCGTATTTCTCACTAACAAATGCTTGAGAATTCTTTAAAATTTTTGGTGTAAGCACAACGTTTCCAGGTTTGTAAACCCCATGCACGTTTCCAAACGCAGCTGCAATAGTAAAACGTGGACTGACTTTTGACAACTCCTCAAAGGCATAGGCAACTTCTTCGGGTTGTGTGTACAATTTTGAACTGTCTACGTCGGTGTTATCCACTCCGTCCTCTTCGCCACCAGTTACTCCAAGCTCAATTTCTAATGTCATGTCCATTTTGGCCATGCGCTCTAAATAGGTTTTACAGATTTCAATGTTTTCTTCTATAGGTTCCTCTGATAAATCAATCATGTGCGAACTGAACAATGATTTTCCAGTTTCTTTGTAGTGCTTTTCACTTGCGTCTAGTAAACCATCAATCCAAGGAAGAAGTTTTTTAGCTGCGTGATCCGTATGTAAAATAACGCTTACGCCATACAATTCAGCCATTTGATGTACGTGCTTTGCTCCTGCAACAGCCCCTGCAATGGCCGCTTGCTGACTTTCGTTAGATAATCCTTTTCCTGCATTAAACTGCGCACCACCATTCGAAAATTGGATGATTACTGGTGCATTAAGCTTAGCCGCGGTCTCTAAAACAGCATTAATCGAATCT
>CBFICG010000139.1:0-3309 GCA_965661025.1 Flavobacteriaceae bacterium
CAAAATTCTGCCCTAAAAAGTGCGAAGTACCTGCTTGTAATGCCTTACCATCTTGCATAAGCGCCTCAATGCAGTAGGTTTCCACGGCGCCTGCAAAACGTTCGGCTGCTGACTTGACTCCCTGTACTACAGGAATGGCCATGTATTTTTCGACAAAATCAGCATAAACACCATTCATTTTTTTGGCTTCCTCCAAGGCTTCTGCTTCAGTGGCGTGAGCCGTATGCCCCTCCTGCCAAAGGAATTCGGCAGTGCGCAAAAACAAACGTGTACGCATTTCCCAACGCACCACATTTGCCCATTGGTTTAATAAAATTGGTAAATCACGATAGGATTGAATCCAATTTTTATACGTATTCCAAATTATGGCTTCACTTGTAGGTCTAACAATAAGTTCTTCCTCCAGTTTAGCTTTAGGGTCAACGCGTAGTTTCCCCACTTTCTCGGGGTCATTTTCCAAACGATAATGTGTTACTACAGCACACTCTTTTGCAAATCCCTCGGCATTTTGCTCTTCAGCTTCAAATAAGCTTTTTGGCACAAAAAGCGGGAAGTAAGCATTGCTATGGCCTGTTTCCTTAAATTTCTTATCTAAAATAGCTTGCATGCGCTCCCAAATGGCAAATCCATACGGTTTTATAACCATACAGCCGCGGACAGCTGAGGTCTCTGCCAAATCAGCTTTAACCACCAATTCATTATACCATTTTGAATAATCCTCGCTTCGAGTTGTTAAATGCTTCCCCATAAGTTTGGCACAACTTTTGATTTTTGTTAGTTGTAGTGCAAAACTACTTAAATTTGAAGTTAATTAAACGTTACCACCATGAGAACTATTTACCAACAATATCGTTTTAAAAAAACATCTCCCATTTTGACTTTGTTTGCAACGATACTTTTTGTTGGTTGTAGTGGATATCAATCCGTATCTTATTATCAAGACGGCATCTATGGTGAAGCCCCCGTACAGAAAGTTCCACAGCAAGCTGTACATACAACAACTGCCCCAAATCAAAATGGCACGTACTACAAAAATTACTTTTCAGAGAAAGCATCACAAGGAATACAAGACGATTATTTGTTTACAAATTCAGAGCAATATCAAACGCCAACACCCGAGCAAACCAGTGCGGGGAACTATCAGGCACATGGCTCTTGGGGAGATCAAACAGATCGAATAAACATCAACGTAATTTACAATCGCCCGTTTGGTTGGAATTGGGGCTGGGGTTGGTTTGACGCTCCTTACAGTTTTGGCCGCTCATCATTTTGGGGATTTAATTACCACCCATGGTACTTTACCTTTGGCCACCAACACAATGCGTTTTACAATCCGTACCGCTTTGGTTGGGGCTTTTACGACCCGTATTTTGGCCCGTATTGGAATCGTTGGGGAAATCCAAATCCTTACAGCTGGAACAGCTATCAAAACGGAAACTTTTATCGAAATACACCAATATATAGTAGAATAAATGGTGGGCGTGGTGAAGGTAGTTTATCTAGATCCTCTCTGAGAAACACAAATTCACAAGGCACAAATACAAAAAGGACGCAAACAAATTCTAGAAGTAGTGGGTCGTTGCGAAACAATATGCGTCGTTCAAGAGGCGATAATTCGTATTACTCAAACTCAAATCAGCGTCAGCAACGAGAGGTGACTACCACTAGGAGTCGCGCTACAAGAAATGAAAATTCCTACAACAGCTCCAACAACAATAGCTACTCAACAGATAGTTATAACAGTAATTCAAGAAGTAACAATAGTTTTGGAAGGACAAGATCTTCATCAAATCCCAATTTTAGCAGAACCTCTGCTGGAAGCAGAAGCGCAACGAGTAGTTCTTCAAGAAATAGTTCATCAAGAAGAAGATAATATGAAAAAGAATAGTTTATTTTTTGGAATGCTTTTCGCGTTCCTGACGGGGAGTTTTATGTATGGACAAAACCTCCATGAGGTAGTACGCTACGGCACCGAAACCCTTAATGGTACGGCACGCTATCAATCTTTAGGAGGTGCTTTTGGAGCACTTGGCGGAGATTTATCGGCAATTAGCAACAATCCCGCCGGATCCACTGTTTTTGCGTTTAGTGAAGCCGGGCTAACTGCAGATATTCAAAGCTTTAAGAATGATGCAGTGTTTTTTGGCAATCAAGAAAGCGACCAAAAAAGCACTTTTAACATTGGGCAAGTTGGGTTTGTTTTGGTGTTAAAAAACCCTTCTGTATCCAATTGGGATAAACTCGCATTTGGATTTAACACGCAAATGGTGAATAATTTAAACAATAAAGTATATTTTGAAGGGACAAATACAAATCGTGGGTTGCAAACCTATTTTTTAGCACATGCAAACGGGGTTTCTTATGATTTTGATTTAGGTGATACAAGAAATATTTCAAATGAATACGTATTTCAAGGAAATAGAGGGTATAGCGCACAACAAACCTATTTGGCCTTACGAAGCCACCTTATAAATTATGACAAGGACAATAATGAGTATTACGTGCCGGGTGTTTTTAATGAAAACAAAGGCATTGATCAAACTCATTTGGTTTATTCTACAGGGGGACAACGCTTATATAGCTTAAATTTTGCTGGCAGATACAACGAAAAGCTTTCAATTGGTGCCAACCTTAATTTTTATTCCATTGATTATTCGGAAACCAAAGAAACATTTGACTATTACTTAGATCAAGAAAATTCATTTATCAAAGAAGTGTTGTTTCAGGAAGAACTTCGCACTTTTGGTACCGGTGTCTCGATTCAGATCGGTGCTATTTATCAAGCGTCCAAAGCCTTCAGATTAGGATTTAGTTATACCTCCCCCACTTTTTATGCATTGGAAGATGAACAAATGCAAGCGTTAAGTGTAAAATCGCAAGACGATTTAGACGGCGAGGTATATACAGAGCAAATTAAGCCAGATGTTGTAAACTTAATTGGGCCGTACTATATCAGAACACCATCAAAAACACAAGCAAGTGCCGCTTTAGTCGTTGGCACAAGTGGTTTTATTAGTGCAGATATAGGTATTAAAAATTATGCGAATGCCAATGTTAGTGATGAGGCAGGGACCGGATTTGGCTACTTAAACGATAGAATTGTAAACGATTTAGCCTCGAGTACCTTCATGCGCGTTGGTGGAGAAAAGCGTTTTGGCGATGTTAGCTTGCGTGCTGGATATTGGAAAGAACAAAGCCCCTACAAAAACACTACAATTAAAGAAGATTTCACAGGCTATTCACTGGGGCTTGGAATTCGATTTGGAGGCAGTGCTTTAGATTTCTCCTTTAGTGCTAGTGACCAAAAAT
>CBFICG010000140.1:0-3298 GCA_965661025.1 Flavobacteriaceae bacterium
AACAGGGGAATCAAATATTGTTACTTACGGAAACAAAGGAATCGAAAGATTAGTAGTAATTAAGGACGATATTGTTTTAGGTTATAGTAATGATGATCATTCATTGTACGAGATTGATTTAGAGGATGGGAGTTTAACATCTTCACACAACCCGTCTGAGGATTTGTATTGGGATTTGGAATATGTACCATCAAAAAACAAAATAGTAAGTACAACTGACGGTGGAAGTGGATTACTAATACTTGATTTAGAAACAGGGGAATCAAATATTGTTACTTACGGAAACAAAGGAATCGAAAGATTAGTAGTAATTAAGGATTAACAAAGAATTTTTTTAGTAAAACAATCAAAGGGTAAGTTCCAAAAGGTTCTTACCCTTTTTTGTTTAAAGAAACTTTACCCACCGGTGGGTCAACTTGACCCATTTAGTGGGTTAATTGGACAAAAACAAATTCTTTAAAACGCTGATAAACAACAATTTAACAAAACGGTTCAGGTCCAGGTGGGACCACCAACAGGCCCTTTCTTAACGGAGGGGTTTTTTAGTTTACCAATTCAAACTGCACATCTAGGGGTACTCCGTATATTGACCGCAATTCAACGGCGTATTTTCGGTAAAACGCGGTTTCGGGCGGCATACTGAGATTCTCCCAGAAAGCTTGATTATACCTTACAGGGATATCGCCCATGTCAATTCTATATCCCTCTTCATTTCCAACCTTAATTTTCTTGCTATTTGTTTCTATACCCAACACAAAGGCTTCATGCCTGTATGATGCCTTTACGGTTTTTGAATTAACCCCCATAAGCTGTTGCTGCGTTTTATTTATGGGCAATTCCTTTTCCCATGCTCTATTATGATAACTCAGAACAATTTTCCCATCGCCATTTTTTTTGTATACCCAAACGGAATTTAGATTCGACGACTCGATTTTATACACAGAGAACGTGTCGATTCCTATATACAATTTTATCCAGCCCCAAACACCTTTTTTCCCTTTGCCTTCAATGATAGCAATATCCTCTCCGTCGTAGGAAGAACTTCCAATTTTAGTCCACGTGTAGTCATTTTTGTTGATGCCTTTTCGAATGGGGTTGGTGTTTGCCATATTAACAGCTTGATGCCCTGGATATTTATCTTTTAGGAATCTATAATCAGCGGACTTTCTCCCTTCAGTTACCTCAATCCTGCTAAATTGAGGGCTAGACATCCCTTTGTCTAAAACTTTGATATAGTGTTCTACTAAAAACCGCGCTTTACCCGCTTCTGTAGAAAATCTACGGTACAACACATTTAATTGGTGTCGGTCGCTTAAGGCATTTTTCTTTAGGCTTTTAATGGCATTGGTAACATATGCTTTTGGGGCTAAAAGCATGACTTCGTCTAAAGAAACAACATCTTCTTCTAACACGATTGTTTTATCACTTAACTTTAGAAAATCGCCAACTTTTATTTTATATGTAAGGTAGCCAATACTGGAAATCTCTAGGAAGTCTTCTAGGTTATTTGAAGTGAGACTCAAGTAAAAACTACCATCTTCTGTAGTAGAGGTACCAATGTATTTCGATGGAATGCTTACGGCTGCATACGGCACTTCATACCCTAAATTGTCTTTTACAAAACCTTGAACACCAACCTTGTTTTGACTAAAAAGACTAAAGTTAAGGCCTAATAAAAAGCTCAAAAACAAGACATATTGCAGACGGATACGTTTCATATAAATTAAATTGTTTACACTACACTTGAAAAGATAAGATTATGTTGGAAAAGTACTAAATTTAGAGATTTAAATTAGAAATAGCGCTAATGAAATGCTTCTCTTTTAGCTTTTTAATACTATTACTTACGTGCCAAAAAGCTCCGTTACCTGAAGAAGAATCGCTCGAGGGGCAATGGATATTGGAAGACGTTAGTTGTTTTTGTTTTTTTGACAACTATGATTTTGAGTCAAATCAACTTTGGATATTCCCCAATCAAAAGCAGTTGTTAAGCAAGGGGCATAGTGTAAATTCAGTAGGTATTTCGGCTCTTAATCAGCCGGTTGAATTTGATATGACTGCCAATGTGCTTCGTCTTTCAAATGGCAATAAGTACAATGTTGAAATACAAAACGAAAAACTTACCCTTAGTTATATTGATGTGCCTGAAATTGCAGACGATGAAATTACATATTATTTTAAAAAAGGAGCTGTTTCGACCGATTGTATAGCTCTTCATAATGTCATGAAGGAAATAGCTTGTACAAAAGATTACAACCCCGTTTGTGGATGCGATGGCATCACATACTCAAATCCATGTATAGCTACATATATGGGCGGCGTGACGGATTTTGATGAGGGGTCCTGTAATTAAAAGGCCAGACAGCCTAAATTTTATCACCAAGAAATGCTTTAAATTTTTGGGGATTACCGTTTTCATCACCAGTTAACAAATAATAAACCATTCCAGCGTCAGAAATATCAGCACGTAGTTCCTTATGTCTTTTCATACAGGTCCAAAGCCAAGCAATATCAGGGTTTTTATGATTTTTTAGCCAATCCCAAACGCTCCAGTTATGCAGCGAACTCCACCCTTTTGTTGGGCTGTTTTTGCTATTTTGATCTTTGATTTTTTTATACTGAATACGATGTTCACTTAGCTCAATTACTTGCTTCATGGCATGATGATTGGGCCGTCTTAAGTGATTGTCATTATATCCGCTATGGGAAATAACAATCACATGAGACAAAGCCTCTACGGAACCTTTTTTTACTACCCGAGCAACCGCTTGATAGAAAAACTCAGAAGGCCCCATATGGATAAAGTATAGCGGGTTATCCTTAGTAGATTTTTCCAGTTCTTTTTGAAGGTGTCTAATAGCCTTTTCTTTTTTGTCACCAACGTCAAAAAACACTTTTTTGTTAAACCCCCAGCGTTTTATAGCGCCATAAACCCCCAATTTCATGTGATTTGTTACTGTAGTGTGTGGAGGAGAAGGCATGAAATTATTATAAGAATAATGCACCAATTTATCTTGGAGTTTCAACTTTGCCAACATAGCTAAGGCCGCAGGGGTTGCACCCCAATCATCAGGGTCTGCATAGTTATATTTGCCTGTATAGGCTAAGTCTGGCTGGGCATTTCCATCGGCGCTACACGCGATTCTATTAAAGGTATACTGTAAAGCTTGGCCATTTGCCTCAATGCCTGTTAAAGCAAAAAAAGCCATTATGATAAAGTGAGTTATTCGCATTTTTCAGCTTCTGTTAATGTTTTAGATGTTGTTTCCGCATCTCCATCGGACATTCCTGAAGATAA
>CBFICG010000141.1:0-3288 GCA_965661025.1 Flavobacteriaceae bacterium
TGAGCGTTTTCTAATTCGATGACCCCTTCCTTGTGGTGCCGGACGTAAACGCTTTAGCATTGTACCGCCATCCACACGAATTTCTTTCACATAAAGACCTGCTTTTTCAACATCAACGTCTTCATTTTTGGCTTGCCAATTGGCAATAGCCGATAATAATAATTTTTCTAAACGTTTTGACGATTCTTTAGCGCTAAAACGCAAAACAGACAACGCCTTTTCTACATCCTCACCTCGAACCAAATCCGCCATGAGACGCATTTTACGTGGCGACGTTGGGCAATCGTTTAGTTTAGCAAAAGCGATGTGCTTTCGATTTTCTTTTAACTGTGCTGCAGTTTCCCTTTTACGAACTCCCATAGCTTATTTTTTTCCTTTGTTTTTGGCTCCAGCATGACCGCGGAACGAACGCGTTGGAGAAAACTCACCTAACTTATGTCCTACCATATTCTCGGTTATGTATACAGGAACAAACTGACGACCATTATGTACAGCAATCGTTTGACCCACAAAATCGGGTATAATCATAGAAGCACGTGACCATGTTTTGATTACGACTTTCTTGCCAGAATCCACATTGGCTTGCACTTTCTTTACCAAGCTATGATGTACGTAAGGTCCTTTTTTTAGTGATCGAGCCATTATTTATTTTTTTCTACGTTCAATAATATACTTGTTAGACGCCTTGTTTTTGTTTCGTGTGCGGAATCCTTTTGCAGGAATACCATTACGCGAACGTGGATGTCCTCCTGAGGCACGTCCTTCACCACCACCCATAGGGTGATCAACTGGGTTCATAACTACTGGGCGCGTTCTTGGACGACGACCTAACCAACGGCTACGACCCGCCTTACCAGAGACCACCAACTGATGATCTGAATTAGAAACCGTACCGATGGTTGCCAAACAAGTTGTCAAAATCATGCGGGTTTCACCCGATGGTAATTTGATCGTTGCAAACTTACCATCGCGAGCCATAAGCTGCGCAAAAGCACCTGCACTTCGTGCAATGGTTGCCCCTTGACCTGGATGCAACTCAATACAGGAAATAATGGTCCCCAACGGAATATTCGCCAGGGGCATCGCATTTCCAATTTCGGGTTGAACTTTCTCCCCTGAAACCACTTCTTGTCCTACCTTAAGACCAGCTTGCGCAATAATGTAACGCTTTTCGCCATCAGCATACTGCGTGAGTGCGATAAAAGCTGAACGGTTTGGATCATACTCAATTGTTTTTACCTCAGCAGGTGCATCAAAACGATTGCGTTTAAAATCAATAATACGGTAGCGTTTTTTGTGCCCACCACCAATGTAGCGGGACGTCATGCGTCCGCTGTTGTTACGACCGCCTGAACGTTTATTCGGAGCAAGCAAGCTTTTCTCCGGCTTATCAGTGGTGATGGCGTCGTTTCCATTTACCACTCTACCGCGCTGTCCAGGAGTTATAGGTTTAAGTTTTCTAACTGACATCCTATCTTATTATAAATTACTATAAAAATCAATATTTTCTCCCTCGGCTACTTCCACAACTGCACGTTTGGTAGCGTTGGTTTTTGAATGCTGAATACCATTTTTGGTATAGCGTGATCGTCTTTCTGGCCCGTAGTTAAGTGTACGTACTTTTTCCACGGTAACACCATAAGCAGCTTCAACCGCTTTTTTTATCTCTACCTTATTGGCTTTTGGGTTTACCAAAAACGTATAACGATTTCGCAGCTCGCTTTCGCGAGTTGCTTTTTCGGTGATGACAGGTTTTAGCAAAATACTCATCATGTGTTATTTACTCAGATTAGCTTCAATGGCAGCCACGGCACTTTCTGCAAGTACCAGATGCTGCGCATTCATAATTTTATATGTGTTTAACTCATCGTTGGTAAGCACTTCTGTTGAAGTAAGGTTTCTTCCCGACAAATAAACATTCTGATTTGGCGTACCCAATACCCAAAGTGATTTTTTATCGGCAATTCCCAATGCGCTAAGCGCTGCTTGGAACGATTTGGTTTTTGGCATTTCAAACTGAAAGTCTTCTACAACTGTTATGTTTTTTTGTTTCGCCTTAAGACTAAAAGCAGACTTTCGTGCCAAACGCTTTACGTTCTTGTTGACTTTTTGGTTGTACGAACGTACACGAGGTCCAAATACACGACCACCGCCACGGAACAAAGGGTTTTTAATGCTACCCGCACGTGCGGTACCTGTTCCTTTTTGGCGTTTAATTTTACGCGTGCTTCCTGTAATCTCTGCGCGTTCTTTGGCTTTGTGTGTGCCTTGACGCTGGTGTGCCAAATATTGTTTCACATCCAAATACACAGCGTGTTCGTTTGGCTCGACACCAAAAATAGACTTGTCAAGCGCAATGGTGCGTCCAGTCTCTTTTCCGTTAATATCAACTACTGCTACTTTCATTACTTACGAATTAAAATGAACGCATTCTTATGGCCAGGAACACAGCCTTTGACCACTAATAAATTTTTCTCAGAAACTACTTTAAGTATCCGTAGGTTTTGTACGGTTACTTTTACATTTCCCATCTGTCCAGCCATACGCATACCTTTAAATACACGCGCCGGATAAGAAGCAGCACCTATAGAACCTGGTGCACGCAAACGGTTGTGTTGACCGTGTGTGGATTGACCAACACCGCCAAAACCGTGACGCTTAACAACACCTTGGAAGCCTTTCCCTTTGGAAGTACCTGTAATATCAACAAATTCTCCGGCTGAAAAATGATCTACAGTGATGGTGTCTCCAAGTTTGTACTCCTCTTCAAAATCTTGAAATTCTACAAGTTTACGCTTTGGTGCTGTACTCGCCTTTTTGAAGTGACCACCAGCGGCTTTTGTTACATTTCGTTGGGGCTTATCATCAAAGCCAAGCTGCAATGCCTCATAGCCATCAACTTCTTTAGTACGCACTTGCGTTACGACACAAGGACCTGCTTCAATAACGGTGCAGGGAATATTTTTCCCGTTCTCGTCGAAGATGCTTGTCATACCAATTTTTCTACCTATTAAACCAGACATAATCTGAATGTTTACTCCCTTTGGGTGTTATACTTTAATTTCTACTTCTACGCCGCTAGGCAACTCTAACTTCATCAAGGCATCAATGGTCTTGGATGAAGAACTGTAAATGTCCAACAAACGCTTGTACGAGCTAAGCTGAAACTGTTCACGTGATTTTTTGTTTACGTGTGGTGAGCGCAATACAGTGAAAAGTTTTTTGTGTGTTGGTAAAGGGATGGGGCCTGTTACTACAGCACCTGTTGACTTTACGGTTTTCACAATT
>CBFICG010000142.1:0-3269 GCA_965661025.1 Flavobacteriaceae bacterium
CAAAACGAGCCGTCGTTAAAACTCCTTAACCAAATTGGCATTCATCACGCGAGTGTTTCGGGAGATACACGCTACGATCGCGTAGGTGCATCCAAAGCACCTGTTCCCTTTATGGACAGGTTTGTTGGAGATAGAAAATGTATTATAGCAGGAAGCACTTGGCCTGAAGACGATGCGGTACTAATAGACGCTATTATGCAAACTCCAAAGGATTGGTGCTGGCTTATTGCGCCACACGAAATACACGAAAAAAAACTCCATCAACTTATGACAAAACTTCCCAAAGGAAGTTTACGCTATACACAATCTATGGAGTCGGAATTCACAAACTGTCCTGTGCTCCTACTAGATACTGTGGGTATACTTAGTCGGTGTTATACTTACGGCGACATTGCCTATGTAGGTGGCGGTATGGGTACTTCTGGATTACATAATATTTTGGAACCTGCCGCCGAAGGTATTCCTGTGGTAATTGGAAAAAATTATCAGAAGTTTCCTGAAGCCATTTCGCTAATCGATTTGGGAGGTGTGGTATCTATATCAACTGCAGAAGATTGCAGCAAACAACTGTTGGAGCTTATGCATAACGAAGGATTGCGAAACGAAAAAGGAAACCTAAATTCAGTATTTGTAACCCGAAATCAAGGGGCAACCGAAAAGACATTAACACGCCTAAATCAAGTACTATGATATGAATTCCAACTTAAATCCCTGAAAAGCTTTGCGCTATTGATGACGAACTTAAAGCCATATTCCACAGTAAAGACCATTTTTGCATCTGGGTCTTAAAAACCAGAGTAGCCCGTAATCAATTTATTGACGCTACTGCAGGTATGGATATAATAAACAACTCTAGCCAAATTTTTTGCCTCAAACAATTTTCGTTCGGAAATATACCTGTCAAGATCGATTTGCTTTAAAATCTTTTCTGTCTCTTCTAAACTAAGCGTACTGTTTTCAATCGCATTGGAATTATAGACCTACTCTGCAGTCTCGGTTTCGTTGAGCAGGTTTATCAATGATTTCCTGTTGGGTTCAAGATGTAAATAACGGGCTTTAAGTGATAAAATTTGCTTTACAATTCGTGAAGTATAGCTCATTTTAATATTCATCTTATTCAATATAAATTAGAAATAAACGTGAATTTTAAGTCAAAAAAAGTAATTATTCACGGTTATTGTTAAAATATCATGAACTAAATCTTAACATACCCTCCAAAAAAAGCAAACCATCTTCCAGATTGGATATTGCTTATGTATGCTGCGCGGTATTGGAGGGATACTTGGAGTTTAACATCGGGGCTGATGAGTACGCCAATGCCTGTTAGGGCTCTGTAATCATATTTTGGGGATAGGGAATTTTGCAATTGAAGTAAGGCTTCTACATTTGCTAAGGCATAGGCTTCTCCTACATTTAGCTCTTGCCCATTAAGCGGAAAATCAATCCCAAACCTATAGCGAAATCGGGGAATAAGCTTTGCATCGATAAACCGTTCTTCGAGTCTTAATCGGTGTGAAAACCGAACAGTATAAGGTTTTAGTGTAAGTTGATATTGTTGCGTAAGTCGAAATTCATTTGGTCTTGTGTTTTCATACAGGGCCGCAAATCGGTATAACAATCCTATGCTGATTTTTTGTCCACTACTCATGCGCCATGAGGAAAAATGTGACAGCTCTAAAAATCTTGCATTTAGGTTACTGTCTTCGAATTGCTGAAAACGAGATGCTACGCCAAAATTGGCATCGTAGTTGGGTGAAAATTGACCCGAAAACACCACTTGGGGTTGAAAAAAAAAGGGGTTTGATTGCTGCGCCACTCCAAAATAGCCAAACGTAAAAAACGCAACAGCCAGAACTGTTTTAGTACATGATGTGGTCATTGTTATAGGGGATTATGTTACGCTTTTTGAGTAGCTCACCTTTAGGATTAATCAATAACTCCCTTTGCTTAAATCCTATTTTGGTTTTTCCGTGTACGATAATTTCATAAGCAGTAGGCTTTACCACTTTTTTAAAAACTTCTTGGATTGTTTTTTTAGGATCTGCTTCATTTGGATGCACAAATTGCTTTTGTATCCGGGTGAGTTTGTATCGTTGAAACTGGCTATCAATTAGTTCCAAAACAGAAACTGGAAGTTCCGATTTTGGGATGAGCATTTCAATGTCTTCCAATATGCCCGTCTGGCTAAATTCAATGCTAAAGTGATTCCCGTATTTTTTTAGTTTAACCTCAAAACTATCATTCTTACCGTCAAACTCATGGTAATATCGAACGCGTTTAGCGCCGTGCGTTATTAGCGGTAAAAGTTCGACCACAACTTTGGGAAGTTGACTTGACGAAATACGAGTTTCTTTTTCAAATTTAAACTGAGCATTGGCGATTTGACCCATCAACATGACCAACAGCAAAAGAGGTTTAAAATTCATTCTAACTACTGAAATGTTTTCTCACTACCCTAAAAGTAAATCTTTTTAATGCTTCTACAGTTAAAGTACCAGTATGCTTATAAAAAATCAAGTAGTCATAATTAACTCAAAAAAGGCTTTGCATTTTTGTCCGTACCTACGTAAATAATCCATAAAAAGTTTAAAACGTTTCATATTAATTGTAAAAATTTGGAACACTAATTATAGAACAAAAATATTGAAATTTACATTAATTTAACATTATGGTAACATAAGAAACATATATCTATAAAAAAACCTCAACAATTGTTGAGGTTTAGTGCGGGTGAAGGGACTCGAACCCCCACGCCGTGAAGCACTAGATCCTAAGTCTAGCGTGTCTACCAATTTCACCACACCCGCAAGTGGTGCGCAAATATACACATGTTTCCTAAAATTCAACAGTACTTTCTTGTCGTATAACAATTTTATACCTTCGTGAAAATTATCCCATGGACGCCATCAAAAGCTATATCAACCAACATCAAAATAGATTTTTAGACGAATTATTTACCCTTATTCGTATTCCCTCTATTAGTGCCGACTCTGCTTATGCACAACACATGCAAAATGCTGCAAAAGCCGTTGCCGATGCGCTTTCCCACGCAGGATGTGTGCACACAGAATTGTGCCCAACAAATGGATATCCCATCGTATACGGTGAAAAAATTATTGACCCTAAGCTACCCACCATTTTGGTGTATGGGCATTATGACGTACAGCCGCCAGATCCGTTAGAGCTTTGGGAAAGCCCTCCGTTTGAACCTAAAATTCGCAAAACAAAAACACACCCCGAAGGAGCAATTTTTGCCAGAGGTGCTTGCG
>CBFICG010000143.1:0-257 GCA_965661025.1 Flavobacteriaceae bacterium
AGATGAGCAAGGCGAAGTGGAGGTGCTTCATGAAGGCGACCAAGTGCGTTTAAAGCAGGGCGAACGCCATCGTTTGGTGGGCTTGCAAAGCCGTGCCTTGATTGCTGAAATTTGGCAGCATACCGATGCTGAGAACCCCTCTGATGAGGAGGATATTGTGCGTGTTTCTGATGATTTTGGCAGGTAATGCGTTTCACCGATGTCTTTATGCCACTACATCTTATCAAGCAAAAACTTGATGTGTATTCAAATTCGGA
>CBFICG010000143.1:267-3140 GCA_965661025.1 Flavobacteriaceae bacterium
AAGTACAACATGGCAAATGGAATGTTATGCAACATTTGTATCACTGTTGGTTGGTAGAAAAAGGAGTGTTGGCTTACATAAAACTTAAAACGCAAGAACCGAATGCTTTGGTTCGTGTTTCATTACGCACACGACTAAAGTTCATTTTCTTTTTTGGAGTACTTAGGCTAGGTATTTTAAAGGTAAATGCGCCTACTGTAGTGCAGCAATTCCCAACGGATATGAGCGTAAATGATTTGATGGACAAATGGGAAAATACACGCAAAGAAGCCGATGAGTTCTTTTTAGATTTTCCACATCAACTTGCGAAAAAAGGTATTTTCAGACATGTGTTTATTGGACGCATCAACAAAAAACTAACACAAAAGTTCATTCGTTTGCACTTGCGTCATCACGCGCGTTTGTGTGGGTTATAAACCCAATAAATACCCCACAGAAAACGAAATAAATCCATTTTTTTTCAGTCCTTCTTCTCCAGGAAGTGCATTAGGAGACGAAAAGGTATAATCAACTTCGATATCCCAACTTCCAAAATCAAACTCAACGGGAATGCTAAGTTCAGTATTGAGCAGTTGGAAATAGTCGGTGTTAACATACTCAAACTGTCTTGGTCTAACGCGTACTAACTCACTAACGGTTTGATTTCCCCAAAACAAACCAAATCGTGGTTGAATAGATATGTCTACTGCTTTGGAGTCTAAAATGTCCATGGTAATAAAAGTGTTGTTAGCTATAAATGATGAGCTTGCACCGCCAAATAAATATCCTCCAGTTAACGTATTTCTGAACCATTTTTTTCGGTAGCTAAGCCCTGCAGTAATGCGTTGATTATTTAAGTCAGCTACATCTTGCGTATACGACGAATAGGAATACACTGCAGTTGCCATAAGTGTTTTTTTCTTGTCTATATAGTTTGAGTATCCACCACTTAATGTAATAAAATCCCAATTTGGACTTACACCGCTGTAGTAACCCGAACTTAAATTAGCAAAAAAGTTATTTCCATCCATGTAGCTTATGCTTGGAAAAGCACTGTATTGGTCCACCCCAAAATCCCGTCCTGAGAAGAGCGTTTTACTGTTATACAACAATGTAACATACAAATAGTCTTGCTTTTTGAGTTCATCGAAAAGTTTCAAAACATCAAGGCTATCCACCACAAAAAAGTCGTCTAAAACAGCATCTGCTTCGGATAACTCAATTTCTTGAGCCGTAACCAAAGCAGAAAAGCAAACAAAGAGGAATGAGATTTTACGCATATATTAAAAGTAAAAAAAGGGGTCAAAGACCCCTTTAGACTTACCCATTTTCCTTTTTGCGTTTTTCCCAATTTTGCTTGCGCTCTCTAAACTGTTCTTTTTTCTCTTTCATATTTTGCATGCGGGTTTTCATACGCTGTCTGCGTTGCTTTAACGCTTGCTTTTGCTCGTCTGTTATGGTTGTGCGAAACTGATCTTTCAGCGCTTTGATTTCTGCTCTATTAGCAGAAAGCAGCTCTTTTTGGGTATCAGTAAATGTAGCTCTGAGAGCTTCTTGACGCTCTTTTCTGTTCAGCGTTTTGTTTTCCAAAATAGCTCGCTGCTCGTCCGATAGACTTGCTTTAAATTCTTCACGGTTTTCTTTTACTGCCTCCTTTTGCGCTTTTAGCATTTCCAGTTGTTCTGGAGTATAGATATTTTGTTTTCCCTTAGTTGAATTATCTTGTCCTAAGGAAACTTGGCCAACAAAAATGGCAACGATTAGTGTGGTGATTTTAATAGTTTTCATAATATTTATTTTTTTTGAACTTATAGTATAGACCAACATTTTTGTAAATAGTTTTATTTAAACATTATTTAAAACAAAATTTTCATCAAACCACTGGTCAAAATCTTCTTCAGAAACTTCTAATGATTCAATGGTAAGCTGTTCAAACGATTCGTTTTGAGCACTATAGAAATTGACAGAAAAAAGCCCAACAGCAATTGCTCCAACCGCAGCAATAGTAAGGATACTTTTTATCCAGTTTGATGCTACAGGTTTTTGTTCTGCTTTTTGTTGTTTCAAGAATGTTAGCATTTCTTTTTTGGAAAGCTCAAAATATCCTTTGGGCGTATGGTATCCCAAGTGTTCGTGATGTAAGTGTTCCTTTTTCATACGGTTTGCAATACGTGTATAGTTACTTTTTCTTTAGCAGCATAAAATGCTGTTTTTATCGAGTTTACGTTCCATGAAGTGACTTCAGCTATTTCTTCAAAGGTAAGCTCGTCAAAATATTTCATCTGAAAAACACGTTGTTGTTTTTCAGAGAGTTTTGATAGGGACTCATGCAGCGCATGGCTTGTAGAATCTAAATCAAAATACGGATCGGCGGTTAGGTGCGCAAAATAATCGGTTACCACATCATTGCTATCGTTATAGCGTAGCTTTTGCTGTTGTTCTAACATCCGAATAGCTTCGTTGTAGGCAATGCGGTAACACCATGTTTTTACGCTGCTTTTAAATTTAAAATTTGCCAATCCCTTAAAAATTCGCATATAGGTATTCTGAAGTACGTCGTTGGCAATGTCGTGGTGCTTTACCAATTTGCGAATATGCCAATACAACATCTCGTGATAAACTTTTGAAATAGCGGTAACCGCGAACTCAAAATGTTTGTTTTTGATATGTTGTACAATACGCGCCTCAGGTTCCAAATATTAAATTTTGATTGTTAGACCTTTGAAAGGTAAAAAAGTTTGTAGAAAAACCTGAAAGTCTTTTTGTGATTGTTTATCATATGGGTAAATACAAGCAGATGTAACGAACACTTTCTTTAAATATCATGTTTTTTTAAATATTTTTAATGTAACGTTTGCGTGTCATAAAATAAAATGTTACGTTTACGTTACATT
>CBFICG010000144.1:0-3117 GCA_965661025.1 Flavobacteriaceae bacterium
AACTAATACTATAGTTAATATTATTAAAATACACATTTACAGTTATTTATAAAATAAAACAAAAGCTTTTCCTGAAATTGTATCCAATTGTAACATCTTAAACGCAATTTTGTTTACATTAATAACAATTGACTGTATCCATTTGTAAACATGTTAAAGTTTACATTTGCAAACAATGAATGATTTTTTATCCATACAACCATCACTTAGATCAAAACATATTACTGGACGCTATGTTCACAGCGAGTCAATTTCATCACTATCAACAGTATTTGGGGCCACCCAAATTGGAAAAAGCGTTAAACAGCGGCCTATATATGCCATTGATATAGGAACGGGTTCCACCAAAATTTTAATCTGGTCCCAGATGCACGGAAATGAATCCACTGCTACCAAAGGATTTTTAGATGCACTTGCTTATTTAACACAACAAGCATCGCTTTTAGAATCCTTTACTCTTAAGATAATCCCAATACTAAATCCCGATGGTGCCGCGGCTTACACTCGTGTTAATGCGAATGGAATTGATCTTAATAGAGATGCTATTCATCAAACGCAGCCCGAATCAAAACTTCTTATTGAAACCTATGATACCTTTAAGCCTCACTATTGTTTTAATCTGCATGATCAACGAACTATTTTTGGAGTAAATGGGCACCCTTGTATGCTTTCATTTCTTTCGCCTGCAGCAGATGAGGCTAAGAAAATCACCCCTGCTCGGGAAAAAGCTATGGGGGTTATTGGATACATTCAAAGTGCGCTTAAAAACCACATTCCAAATCAAGTGGGAAGATACGATGATAGCTTTAATCCAAACTGCATGGGCGATTACTTCACTCAGCAAGGAACACCAACTCTTTTGTTTGAAGCTGGACAAGTTGGCCAAGATTACGGTCGTATAGAAACCCGTAAATGGTTTGGTTTTTCTGTTCTTAAAGCATTGGAATGTATTTCACTCAAACGACACATGCTAGGTGTTTACGCCACCATTCCACAAGTAGAGAAATCATATGTTGATGTTATTATTCAAAACTTCACATATAAAAATGAGGTGATTGATATTGCATTACAGTATGTAGAAGTATTAACAAACGGACTGATACATTTTGTTCCTATCGTGAATAAAATGGACAAGTTAGATGCCCTGAATGGACATATAACCATTGATGTTTCGGGTCAAACATTCGTAATTCCAAAGGAAATTAAGGAGGGAGATAATGCAGTTTGGTTATCTAAATTGTTAAATTTAACACAATATTCACATTAAATTTTAATTTTAAGCACATAATTTTCAGTGTTTTTTTAGTTTATTTGCAAAAAATTTAATGATGACTAAATTTAAACTAGATGACATTGATCATCAAATACTAGATATTCTTATAGACAACATGCGTACTCCTTTTACGGATATCGCAAAACGTCTATTAATTTCTGCTGGCACAGTTCATGTCCGTGTGCGTAAAATGGAAGATGCTGGAATTATTAAGGGGTCTTCTCTTGCATTGGACTACACTAAAATGGGATATTCTTTTATTGCTTATGTTGGAATTTATCTTGAAAAAACACACCAAACAAAATATGTATTGGAACGCCTTCGTGAAATTCCTTACGTAACTGTTGCCCATATTACTACTGGTAAATTTAATATTTACTGTAAGTTGCGAGCAAAATCCACTGAGCATGCGAAAGAGATTATCTTTAAAATAGACGATATTGATGGTATCTTACGTACAGAAACAATGATTTCCCTCGAGGAGAGCATCAATGACAAAAAAAGACTAATGCATACCATTTTTAATGATTTATAAAATAACCCTGTGAATTCACGCACCAAATTAGAGCGCTTTGAACACAGTGTGCTCTCAAAATTCAAACTTTACGATAGTATATTTTCAACCCTACCTTACTCAAAGATTACCAATACAGCGACCCTATTGCCACTTTTTGCGTCAAGTTGCGCAGAAGGCTACAATAGTGAGGAAGATCCCAAAACAATTATTGAAGGGTTTTTTGAGCGTTATTTTCCCGATTACAGCAAGACACAGCAAATAGATTTGCTGTTTCGTTTTATTCAGTTTATTGAGCGTCGCGTTGTCCTTTTTGACGCAGTAGAAGATGCCGCTTTTAGCCGCATCAATAACATGAGTGGAATTGGAACACTTCGAAACCTGAAAGAAGAGGCCCAGTCAAAGCAAAAAACCACAGAGCTAAAGCAACTTTTGCAAGAGATAAATGTTCGCCCTGTGCTTACTGCGCACCCTACACAATTTTACCCGGGATCGGTGCTAGGTATTATTACCGATTTAGGAAAAAGTATCCAAAGCAACGATTTAAAAGAAATCAAACTACTTCTTGCACAATTGGGAAGAACCCCGTTTTTTAAGAAGAAAAAACCTACTCCCTTAGACGAAGCACGAAGTTTGATATGGTATTTGAGCAATGTTTTTTATCCTGCCATAGGCGAGATTCAATCGTATATTCAACGTCATATTTTTCAAGATGAAACGTTGTCCAGCGAGACAGTAAAACTTGGGTTTTGGCCTGGCGGCGACCGCGATGGAAATCCCTTTGTTACGACCGAAATTACGCGAAAAACAGCACAGCTTCTTCGAAGCAGTGTCACTCGTAATTACTATCGCGATATTCGTAAACTCCGCAGAAGATTAACTTTTGCAGGTGTTGAGGAGGCGGTATTAAGCGTTGAAAAAAAACTATATAACAGTATTTTTAGGCTTGAAAAAGCCCCTGAAATTTCTTTGACGCAGTTAAAAGCCGAATTGAATGCTATTCTGGTTAAAGTGGAGCAAGATTATCACGGACTCTTTGTTAATGAGTTACGCGATTTTATTGCCAAAGTAAACGTATTTGGGTATCATTTTGCAAGTCTTGACATCCGTCAAGACTCAAGAGTTCACCATGATGCATTTCTAACCTTGCTAGCGCATACAAACAAAATGGGTATCACGGATGCTTCTTTTAATTACAAAAACGCTACAGAACCAGAACGCATTAGCTTTTTAACCGCTTTAACTGGAGATGTTGACCCTGATTCGTTTGAAGATGAAACTGTTCGAAAAGCATTAGGTTCGATTCGTGCCATGAAAGAAATTCAACAAA
>CBFICG010000145.1:0-2763 GCA_965661025.1 Flavobacteriaceae bacterium
ATTGTATTTATTTAAAACCGAAGTTTTAGGATCTCTCCCCATTCTTGCCGTACCCATTTCGTGGATGCCAATCCCAGGGGCATGCGGTTCATCTCTTGGAACAACATCTTTAAACCCTGATTTTTCCAACATATCAACAGCTTGTGCTACCATGTCTTTTCTCATGGCGTATTCATTTTCTTTCCATTCGGCATCAAAAGTAATTGTTGGCAATCCCCATTGATCTAAGTTGTCATAATCCAACGACATTTTATTTTCGTGATAGGGCAAGCACTCTCCAAATCCGCCAATACTCATACGCCACCCACCGGGTTCTAGTATTTTCTGTTTGAATTTTGTTCCATAGGCAAGTTCGGCAATGGTCTCAGAGTGGTCCCCTCTAGTTGCTCTTCCTTGATAGCCATATCCGCGAAGAAAATTTTTATTTTTGGTTGCTGCATCACCAAGATTTACAAACCTAGGAATATACACTCCGTTGGGTTTTCTTCCAGAGTAGTATTTGTCTTCAAATCCATCAATTCTACCTGACGCACCTGCTGCCAAATGATGGTCCATAATATTGTGCCCCAGCTCACCAGAGTCGTTGCCTAAGCCATTTGGGAATCTATCTGATTTTGATTGCATGAGGATAGATGCGGATGCCATAGCAGAGGCACAACAAAAAATAATATCTGCTTTAAATTCTAACTTTTCTTTTGTTACCGCATCAATTACTTTAACTCCTGTTGCTCTTTTTTTGTCTTTATCGTACATAATTTCATAGGTGATAGAATGCGGCCTTAGGGTTAAGTTACCTGTTCGTTCAGCTGCAGGTAGGGTAGCGGCATTGCTACTAAAATATGCTCCGTATGGACATCCGCGTATACATCTATTTCGGTATTGACATTTGGCTCTTCCTTCTCTTGGGGTATCACTTGTAATATGGGCAACCCGCCCCATTGTTATTACACGCCCAAAAGTTTTTTTCATATTTTCTTTAAAGTGCGCCTCAACACAGTTTAGCGGCATGGGCGGTTCAAAAATTCCGTCAGGTAAGTGCGCTAATCCTAAGGCCTCACCACTCACACCAATAAACTTTTCCACATAGCCGTACCAAGGGGCAATATCTTTATAACGTATTGGCCAATCCACACCATGACCATCTTTCTTATTTGCCTCAAAATCGAGATCACTTAGGCGATAAGTCTGCTTTCCCCACATAATTGAACGCCCCCCTACATGATAGCCCCGCATCCAATCAAAGCGTTTTTTCTCGTTATAAGGATGATCAAGGTCATTAACAAACCAATGAATGCTTTCTTTTTTAGCTATATATTTTGTTCTGCTTTGTTTCGGGTATTTACTTAATTCTTCTACAGAAAGATTTCCTTTGAGTTCATGATCCCATGGGTCATCATGCATCGTTGGATAGTCCTCGATATGTTTAACCATTCGACCTCGTTCGAGCACCAATGTTTTTAGTCCGCCTTCGCATAGTTCTTTCGCTGCCCAACCGCCTGTTATTCCACTTCCAATAACAATAGCGTCGTATGTTTCTTTCATGTAGTAATGTATTTGTTGGTGTTTTAATTTGTTGCACAAATCAAAACATTAAGTGCATTTATTTGTTTTTCCTAAAATATAAAATTTAACTAATTTGCAAGCAAATCGTCATATTATTTGTATTTATTTAATAAACGTTATTGCTTTCTGTCAAAATAAAGTTCAATTCACGTGTACTCAAATAAATAATGTTTAATTTGTCTTCCTAATGGATCGAAGAAGTTTTATTTCTATTTCATCAAAAACTGTTTTGTCTATCCCTGTATTAGGCTTTAGTAGTTGTACGAGCAAAGCTAAAAGCGCATCAAATTCAACCCCAACGGCAACCGCCAATACCAACGAGTTGTTTTTTAAATTGTCTTTAGCGCAGTGGTCTTTACATCGCTCATTGTTCTCTGGAAAACTAAACCCTTTAGATTTTGCTGAAAAATCTAGGACGTTAGGATTTGAAGGCGTTGAATACGTAAATGGCTTTTTTAAGGATAAGGCAAAAAATAAGCCATATCTAAATGATATGAAAAGTCGTTCCGATGGAGCTGGACAGCAAAATGTTTTGATTATGGTTGATGGCGAGGGAGATTTAGCTCATCCAAATGAAAAATCAAGAAAAACAGCTGTAGAAAACCATTTTAAATGGGTAGAAGCAGCACATTTCCTTGGATGTCATGCCATACGCGTTAATTTGTCTGGAGGTAACAATAAAACAGAAGCCCTAAAGGCTAGTATTGCTTCATTGGCATCGCTTTCTGCTTTTGCAAAACAAGCAGGATTAAATGTCTTGGTCGAAAATCATGGAGGGTTTTCATCAAATGGGGCGTGGCTCAAAGATGTGTTTTCACAACTCAACATGGATAATTGTGGTACGCTGCCTGACTTTGGTAATTTCTGTATTACCAAAGGGAAAGCAAATGAGAAAGGGATACGTCCTTGTTTAGAAGAATACGACAGATACAAGGGAATGAAAGAATTGCTTCCTTTTGCTAAAGCTGTTAGTGCAAAATCGTATGACTTCGACAATAATGGAAACGAAACGACTATTGATTTTTTTAGGATGATGAAAATGGTAAAAAACGCTTCTTATTCAGGCTATGTAGGAGTTGAATACGAAGGAAAAAATATATCAGAAGATGCAGGCATTATGGCAACACGAGATTTATTGATTCGCGTAGGGAAACAATTAAGCTCGTAGCTAAATTTTAACTTAATTAACAACAAAACCAA
>CBFICG010000145.1:2773-3115 GCA_965661025.1 Flavobacteriaceae bacterium
GATGACTTTTGCCATACGCGCAGGAATTTTAGGGCAATTAGGAACCGACTTCAAATTGTCCGACACGGAGTTAGGATGGGTAAATAGCATGGCATTTCTTGGATTTCCAATCGCAACAATATTTGGCGGATTGGTATACAATTCGTTGGGAGCAAGAAAGCTAATGATTATTGCTTTTTTATCTCACCTCTTGGGAATTGTACTAACTATTTACGCAGGAGGGTTTTGGACACTATTGATTTCTACCTTTTTTATTGGGTTTGCTAACGGATCTGTTGAGGCAGCATGTAATCCCCTTATTGCAGATATGTATTCGGACAACCGTACTACAATGCTAAATAA
>CBFICG010000146.1:0-3102 GCA_965661025.1 Flavobacteriaceae bacterium
TGTGACGCAATATGACTTTACAGGTGGTCTTGACATTACAGACAGCTTTTTCTTAGGCATAAACGCTACTACGTATGAAGATGACAGTAGTGAATGGTCTGGATTAGCACTATATCCACAGCTTTCTATGTCTGAGAGCTTTGCGATTGGGGTAAGAGGTGAAACATTTGATATTAAGGACGACAATACATTCACTTCGTTAACATTAACGGGGAGTTATACTTCTGGTAATCTAATCATTAAGCCTGAGATAAGAATTGACAGTGCAGATAAAACCGTAAGCACTTGGAGTGCTGATGGATCAGACAGTCTTTCATCGTTTGTATTAGCAGCTATCTATTCATTTTAGAAATAAAATTTAGTTTTTATCATTTTTTATATTTTGGCCACCAGTGAAATTATTCACTGGTGGTTTTTTATGGAATAGATTAAACAGTATTTTTGAAAAAAATTAGGACATGCGCGTTACATTAATTATCAACTGTGTAGATCAAAAAGGAATTATCGCCTCTGTTACAAATTTCATCCACAACAATAGCGGTAACATCCTGTATATTGACCAATATGTCGATAGAGAAAATGCAGCTTTTTTTATGCGCTTAGAAGCAGAATTTAACAGCAATATGACGACAGAGGAGTTCCGTGAAAATTTTTCCGAAGGACTTGCTAGAAAATTTTCGATGACATGGAGTGCACAATCATCGGAATACAAGTCAAAAATGGCAATTTTTGTCTCCAAATACGACCACTGTTTGTATGATTTATTGGGTAGATTTAAGTCTGGTGAATTGGCAGTAGAGATTCCCTTTATTTTAAGCAATCATACAGACCTTGCCCCCATTGCCAAGGCTTTTGAGATTCCATTTTATCATGTTCCTGTTACCAAAGAAACCAAAGTTGAAGCAACAAAAGAACAACTTCGCTTGCTCAAAGAGCATCATGTAGATTTTATTGTCTTAGCGCGATATATGCAAATTGTACCTCCTGCCCTAATAGATGCTTACACCAGTAATATTATTAACATTCATCATTCATTTTTACCTGCTTTTCCAGGAGCAAAACCCTATCATTCTGCATTTGAGCGTGGCGTAAAAATTATTGGTGCAACAAGTCACTACGTAACGGAAGAACTCGATGCAGGACCCATTATTGAACAAGGTGTTTCCCGAGTATCGCATAACCACAGCGTAGCGCAACTCATTGCAAAGGGACGTGATTTAGAAAAGATTGTATTAGCCAATGCGGTAAAGCATCATGTAGCTAAAAAAGTGATGGTATACGGAAACAAAACCGTCATTTTCACTTAGTTATAATAGAGTACTCCGCCAAGCCATAAGCTTGCTATAAGCGGCTTAAAAATCCAAGTGTAGTTGTGTTAAACTGTTGGGGTTGTTCCACATTAACCACATGCCCGCAACGCGGCACGACTGCCAACTGCGCTGATGCCTGCAATGAAGCTAATTTTTCAACACTGGGCAGAAACATATAATCCTCTTCGCCCATAACATATAGTGTTGGAATTCCTACGTCAACCTGACGGAAAAGACGCAACAACGGTTTGAGCTCAGTAGTGAGTTTGTACCACCGTAAAAACTCTTTATGGTATAATTTTTTGGCTTCGCGCACAAAAAGTAACCTGGATTCGCGATGGTTTTTCTTGGGCATGATGATAAAAGCAAAAAAGCGATAGAGCCATAAATACGGAATGATTGATTTTACCACGTTTCCAAATCGCATTAAAATTTGTGAGCGTACATTTAGTTTCATTATAGCGCCCCCCATTACCATGCTAAGCACGCGCCCAGGGTAGGTTTCTGCCAATTGACGAATAAGAATCGTTCCCAACGAAATACCTACAAAATGTGATTTTTGGATGTTTTCGTGGTCTAATACTTCAATGATATCAGCCACAATAACGTCAAAAGTATAGCGCTGCTCAAAGGCTTGCTTTAGGCTTGGTTTTGAGTTGCCATGTCCGCGTAAATCCAACATAAGCACGTTGTAATGCTGGGTATATGCTCTAATTTGTTTGTACCAAATTGACGAGCTCCCCCCTGCCCCATGCACAAATGTCACCCATTCTTGGGAACTACTGTGTGGATATAATGTATAGTGTAACATTACCGCAAGAGAGTTTCCATTTGTTGTTGCAACACGGTAGCCACCTCCAAAGCAGCTTCTGCAAAATCTTCATCGCTTCCTGCGTATAAAATTCCCCTAGAAGAATTGACCAAAAGACCAACATTATCATTTGCGCCATGTGTATACACTTCCTTGAGACTTCCCCCTTGTGCGCCTACACCTGGAACAAGCAAAAATGAATTGGGAACCAATTTTCTAATACCACTGAGGTGCTCCGCTTTAGTTGCGCCCACCACATACATTAATTGGGAGGAATTTTTCCATTGTTGAGATTGCTTTAATACGTTTTCGTAAAGCAAGGCCGAACCATTTTCTTTTAACTGAAAATCTGCAGCACCTTCATTAGATGTTAATGCCAGCAAAATGGCATGTTTATCTTCATAGGACAAAAAGGGCTCAACAGAATCTTTTCCCATATAAGGTGCTATGGTGATGGCGTCAAACGGCATCGCTTCAAAAAAGGCCTTGGCATAACGCAACGAAGTATTTCCAATGTCACCACGTTTTGCATCAGCGATAGCAAACAACTCTGGATAGTGAGATTTAATGTATGTTATCAAATTTTTAAGTGCAGCATAGCCCTCTACGCCATATGCTTCAAAAAAAGCTGTATTTATTTTTACCGCTACACACAAGTGTTGCACGTGATCTACAATAGTTTTGCAAAAATCAAACAGCGGCTCTTTACTTGATGCAAGTAAATGTGAAGGCATTTTGTCTAAATCTGGATCTAATCCTAGACACAAAAAGGACTTTTTTAATTGTATTTGCTCAAAAATTGTTTGTACCTCCATGCTATAGCAACTCGTCTGAAAACTTAAGTTTTTCTGTGTTTTGATGTAATTGCATCTCGTCAATAAGTTTCTGAATATCTCCATTAACGATATTTTGCAAATCGTAAAGTGTTAACCCAATACGATGGTCTGTAACACGACCTTGCGGATAGTTATAGGTTCTGAT
>CBFICG010000147.1:0-3098 GCA_965661025.1 Flavobacteriaceae bacterium
TTCCCGAGCGCACGTCGTAGAGTGCTGTAACAGCACTTGTTTTAAAGTCATCGTGCTCTATGAACTTGATTTTGTCTAAATCTTCATTGGAAATTATGGGATTTTGAATACGAAGTTTTTTGGCGTGATCAGCCGTAATATCAAATATATTGACATCGCTACCCACCCCCATTGAAGTGTCGGTTACAATTTCTTCTCGAATACCATCTAACGGTGGGTTAGTGACTTGTGCAAACAATTGTTTGAAATAGTTGTAAAGCAACTGTGGCTTATTGGAAAGCACCGCCAAGGGGGTGTCGGTTCCCATCGATCCAATCGCTTCTTTACCTTGCGTGCTCATAGGGGTTATGAGCGTTTTGATGTCTTCTTCTGTATATCCAAAAGCTTGAAGACGCTTGATAAAGGGTTCTGGTTCAACAGCAGTTTTATTTCCAGTATACGGGACATCTTTGAGCGGCAATAGATTTTTCTTTAACCACTCACCATATGGATACTTGGATGAAATTTTTTCTTTGACTTCTTTGTCTTCAATGATGCGCCCTTCTTCCATATCCACCAAAAACATACGCCCTGGTTCTAAACGCCCGTGCAGCGATACATTAGCAGGGTCAATGTCAATCACTCCAGTCTCAGAGGACATCACCACATAACCATCTTTGGTTACCGTGTAGCGTGATGGGCGAAGACCATTACGGTCCAATAATGCTCCAATAAATTTTCCATCTGTAAAGGGCACAGAGGCAGGACCGTCCCAGGGCTCCATAATACAAGCATTGTACGCATAAAAGTTCTTTTTAGCATCATCCATAGATTGATGTCTTTCCCAAGCTTCTGGAACCATCATCATCATTACTTCTGGGAGGGAGCGACCTGTGTGGAGCAGTAATTCTACGACCATGTCCATGGATGAAGAATCTGATTTTCCGGGAAGTACTATAGGAGTGATATGCTTAATATCATCACCAAAAAATTCGTTAGCAAAAAGCTCTTCACGAGCCTTCATGCGAATCACATTTCCTCTGTAGGTGTTGATTTCACCGTTGTGACACATATAACGGAAGGGTTGTGCTAAATCCCAAGTGGGGAATGTATTGGTAGAAAAACGTTGATGCACAAGTGCCAATCGGGTTACTACTCTTGAGTCTTTGAGATCTATGTAAAACGCTTCAATATCTTCTGGCATCAACAGCCCTTTATAAATTACGGTGCGTGTAGAAAAGCTCGGCAAATAGAAATAGCTGCTTTCCGACATCTTACTTCCGTAGACACGATGCTCGGCTCGCTTACGGGCAATAAATGCTTTGGTGTTGAGTTGGTCTTCGCTGAGTGTTCCCGAAGCGTCTTGTACAAATACTTGCTTTATGTTGGGGAGGGTTTGTTTGGCGATTTTACCAACTACGTCAATGTTTGTAGGGACATCGCGCCATCCAACAACGCTGAGGCTTTGTCTTTTAAGCTCTTCCTCAAAAACATCTATACAGTAGGTACGCTGGTTTAATTTTTGTGGTAAAAACACCATGCCAAGTGCGTAGGTTTGTGGTTTGGGTAGTTCAAAAGAACAAACTTCTTTAAGATAATCATGTGGAATATCAATAAGTATACCAGCACCATCACCCGTTTTGCCATCAGCACTCACTGCACCGCGATGCTCTAGTTTCACAAGAATGTCTAATGCCTTGTGAATGATGTCATTTGTGCGTTTGCCTTCGAGGCTGCAAATAAAGCCAGCACCACAGTTGTCGTGCTCGTTTTCAGGGTGGTATAAACCTTGCGGATGAGGTAACATAGATAATTTTTAACAAATATAATTTTTGACATTAAATTAAATAAATACAAGCATATTGTAATAGCTCTTGACTGTTGTATTCCTAAAATCTATAACCAATATTACGAAAAAGTTAAATTCATTAACATAAAATTAACAAATCGTAAATAGACAGTGTGTTAGTCATATACCCCTATTTTTTTTAGGGCATAAATAAAATTTTTTAATCATTTCACTATATATACATGCTATTTTTAGGGGTAATGTTTTGTGTTTTAAAAAACAGCTCCAATTTTTGGAACAATATTAAAGTGTTGGTACTTTAAAATTTTGTTTTTAAAACCTACCACATTGCTATATTTGTGCTTTAAATTTTTAGCTCATTTTATGGAAACCATAATTCTTGTTGTATTCTTTTTGGGGTATTTATCTATTACACTTGAGCACAATCTCAAAATAGATAAGCTTATTCCAGCCCTTGCTATGATGGCTATTTTGTGGGCGCTTATTGCGCTTGGACATCTCCCAGTGTTTGACGTAGATACGGTTTCAAAAAGCTTGCATGAAACGCATTTGGATGAAATATTATTGCATCATCTTGGTAAAACTGCCGAAATTTTAGTTTTCCTTTTAGGCGCTATGACCATTGTAGAGATCATTGATTATTTTGATGGTTTTTCAACCATAAAAGGATTTATTCGCACGCGAAATAAAGTGAAGCTATTATGGATTTTTTCGCTTTTGGCCTTTATACTCTCCGCCATTATTGATAACCTTACGGCAACGATTGTACTTATTACCATTTTGCAAAAAGTTGTAAAAGAACGCGATACCAGACTTTGGTTTGCGGGGCTTATAATAGTTGCTGCAAACGCTGGTGGTGCTTGGTCACCTATTGGAGATGTTACTACAACCATGCTTTGGATTGGGAAAAAAGTAACTACACCAGAGCTCATTAAATATTTACTGATTCCATCTTTAGTTTGTATGGTTGTGCCGACACTAATTGCAAGTCGTTTTAGTGCTTTTAGAGGAAAGATAGACGCGGTAGAAGTCAATTATACCTCTAAAACACCCTATGGTGCAACGATGTTGTATTTAGGACTTGGGGCGATTTTATTTGTACCAGTATTTAAAACGGTAACGCATTTGCCGCCTTATGTTGGCATGATGCTTTCGTTGGCTGTTGTAGCAACTTTTGCGGAAGTCTACAGTAACTCAAAATTTTCCATGTCAACTATTGATCATGCTTCTGATGCGCATGGGTCACATAGTCCGGTGCATGCTGCGTTAACAAAAATTGAACTGCCGAGTATCCTCTTTTTCTTAGGAA
>CBFICG010000148.1:0-3073 GCA_965661025.1 Flavobacteriaceae bacterium
CGTTTCGGGATTACAGTTAATCATTACCGTTTCATAGCCTGCTTCGCTGGCAGCCAAAACGCCATGTACGCAGCAATAGTCAAACTCAATTCCCTGTCCAATACGGTTTGGCCCTGATCCAAGAACCACAATTTTTTTTCGGTTAGAAACCATGCTCTCGTTATGTACCGTAACCACTCCATCAGCAGTTTCCATCGTGCTCTCAAAGGTGGAGTAGTAATATGGAGTTTTTGCTGTAAACTCTGCTGCACATGTATCTACCAATTTATAAACACGGTGAATATTCATTTCGTCCCGCTTGCTGTATACCTGACTTTCTAAACAGCCCAACATGTGTGCAATTTGGCGGTCGCCATAGCCTTTTTGCTTGGCTTCCAACAGCAGCTCTTTGTCTATACTTTCAATGGTGTAAGTGGAAATTTCTTTTTCCAGCTGGAACAGCTCTTCATATTGCCTTAAATACCACATGTCAATTTTAGTAATATCGTAGATCTTACTTAGTGGTATCCCCATGGCAATGGCATCGTAAATCACAAACACTCTATCCCAAGATGCATTGGTGAGTTTATCTATTATCGTGTTGTAATCTGTATATCCTTTCCCGTCTGCTCCTAATCCATTTCGCTTAATTTCGAGCGATTGCGTGGCTTTGTGCAAGGCCTCTTGAAACGAGCGCCCAATACCCATAACTTCACCAACGGCTTTCATTTGCAAACCTAACGTACGGTCAGACCCTTCAAATTTATCAAAATTCCATCGTGGGATTTTTACAATAACATAGTCCAATGTTGGTTCAAACAAGGCTGATGTAGATTTTGTAATCTGATTATCTAACTCATCTAGGGTATAACCTATTGCCAATTTGGTAGCCACTTTTGCAATGGGATATCCTGTTGCTTTACTTGCCAATGCAGAAGAACGAGACACCCTTGGATTGATTTCAATAGCGATAATATCCTCTTTTTCATCAGGGCTAACGGCAAACTGTACGTTACACCCGCCTGCAAAATCGCCAATGCTACGCATCATTTTAATGGCCATATCACGCATTTTCTGATAGGTCCTATCCGACAGCGTCATGGCTGGAGCAACTGTTATTGAGTCACCTGTATGGATTCCCATGGGATCCATGTTTTCGATAGAACAGATGATAACCACATTGTCGTTATTGTCCCGCAACAACTCTAACTCGTATTCTTTCCAGCCCATCATGGCTTTATCAATCATGACCTCATGGATGGGTGAAATTTCCAATCCCCGACGCATCAACGCATCAAAATCTTTTTCCTCATATACAATAGCTGCACCCGCACCTCCAAGGGTGTATGACGCTCTAATACACAATGGAAATCCGAATTGCTGTGCAATTTCCTTTCCTCTTAAGAAAGATGTTGCGGTAGCTTGCGGTGCCATGGGCACATCGATTTGCTCCATGAGCTCACGGAATTTCTCACGGTCTTCAGTAATATTTATGGCATCGATATTTACCCCTATAAGTTTAACATCAAAATCTTTCCAAATGCCTTTTTCATCAGCTTCAATGCATAAATTTAAGGCTGTTTGCCCACCCATAGTAGGTAATACGGCATCAATTTGTGGATGCTCCTTTAGGATTTTAATAATGGACTTTGTTGTTAATGGCAACAAATACACATGATCTGCCATTGAAGGGTCAGTCATGATGGTGGCTGGATTGGAATTAATCAGAATGGTTTCAATACCATCTTCTCTGAGTGAACGTAAGGATTGCGAACCCGAGTAATCAAATTCGCAGGCCTGGCCAATAATGATGGGGCCAGAGCCGATAATGAGGATGCTATTAAGGTCTTTTCTTTTTGGCATAAGCTATTACTAAAAGGTGGTCAAAATTCTCTGGAAGGTATATAAAAAAAGGTGTTACTTACAAAGTAACACCTTAATATTTTCAACAGTTTATTCACTTATTTCTTGTGACGTATTTCAGACGAAACAGAAAGTTTTTTGCGTCCTTTGGCGCGGCGCGAAGCTAATACTTTGCGACCTGCTGCTGAAGACATGCGCTCCATAAAACCATGTTTATTACGGCGTTTTCTCTTTGAGGGTTGAAACGTTCTTTTCATCTTTTTTTCTTAACTGGCTGCAAATATACAATAACTACTATATTCAACAAACAACCTTAATATATAAATGTGTAAATTTGCGTAACAAAAGAAAGCTATGTTCCCAAAATTCATAAAATTTGTTTTAGCAGCTGGTTCCATCGTCTATGCCGTATTTCAATTTATTACGTCAAATATTGGAAATGGAATCGCGTTAATTTTCTTAGCAGGTGTGTTTGTATTTCTCTATTTTAAGAATGAATTGATTCTGCTTTCGTTTTTACGGTTACGCAAACAAGATTTTGAAGGAACATTGCGCTGGCTGCAACGCATCAAGAATCCAACCTTAGCGCTTACCAAAAAACAACAAGGTTATTATTTCTTTTTGCATGGGGTCATTGAGTCGCAAAAAAACCTTACCAAAGCAGAACGTCATTTTAAAAAAGCGATTTCACTTGGGCTTAACATGAAACATGATTTGGCAATGGCAAAGCTTAGCTTAGCAGGAATTGTTATGCAAAAACGCCGTAAGCGTGAAGCCACATCGCTGCTAAACGAAGCAAAAAAACTGGACAAGCAAGGCATGCTGACAGACCAAATCAAAATGATGCAGCAACAACTAAAGAAAATTTAGTTTATCCCTTCCAGTCGTATTGGATTATTTTGGGTAAATTTTTGTTAAACCAGCGCGATCGCATTACTATCATCACGTGTGTCCCTTTGGGAACAGCAATGTAATCCTTCAAATAAAACACAGGAAAAACCAAATCATAAGTCCCATGAATGTGGACCACATTGGGCAAGGGTTCTTCTTGATCCCAGTTAAAAAATGCTTCTAACGACCAGTTCAAATATTGTGGATGACGCACAGAAAGGTATTTTTTGTTTAAATCCATTCGTTTACGAGCAGCAGGACCAAACATAAAACCAACAAAATCTTCAAGATTATCAATCCATTGCGTAGGAAAAAAACGGTAGGCTTTAGTCTTCCGTGT
>CBFICG010000149.1:0-3055 GCA_965661025.1 Flavobacteriaceae bacterium
GACAAATTTGAAGTGCCTCCCTATGCCGTTTTTCAAGAGTCTTCTATTGAAGACATGCTCATAAAATATCCAATAACTATTGGTGAATTAAAAAATATTCATGGTGTAGGAGAAGGAAAAGCAAATAAATTTGGAAAACCCTTTGTAGAGCTTATCGCAAAATACACGGAAGAAAATGGTATCGTCCGTCCTGAAGATTTGATCATTAAAAGTACAGGAGCAAATTCTGCTTTAAAATTATTTATAATTCAAAATATTGATAGAAAACTTCCCTTACAAGACATCGCCGATGCCAAAGGCATGGATTTTTCTGATTTTTTGGAACAGTTAGAAACGATAGTGTTTTCTGGAACAAGAGTAAATATTCAATACGCCATTGACGAGCTTTTTGATGAAGACCAACAAGAGGACTTGCGCGAATATTTTATGGAAGCAGAAAACGACGACATTCAAGCTGCCGTAGAAGAATTTGATGGTGATTTCGAAGACGATGATCTCCGTGTGTTTAGAATTAAATTTATGAGCGAAGTGGCAAACTAATCTTTTTATGGCTACTTTCGCAGCTCACAAAATTTGATTTATGAACGAAGGAATTTACGCCATATTTACCACGCCTAAAGGATCTATCAAAGTACGCCTAACACATAAGGAAACCCCTGGAACCGTGGGAAATTTTGTGGCATTAGCGGAAGGAGATCTTGAAAACTCACATAAACCACAAGGAACGCCTTACTACGATGGATTGTGTTTTCACCGTGTTATTGCCGATTTTATGATTCAAGGCGGTTGTCCACAACGCACCGGAACTGGTGGGCCTGGATATCAGTTTGATGATGAAATTCACCCGGACTTGAAACACGATCGTCCAGGAGTAATGTCCATGGCAAATGCTGGGCCTGGTACAAATGGAAGTCAATTTTTTATAACACATAACGAAACGCCTTGGCTTGATGGAAAGCACACTGTTTTTGGCTTCGTTGAAGAAGGACAACAAGTTGTTGATGCGATTGAACAAAACGATGAAATTGAGTCTTTGGTAATTGAACGCATTGGTAAAGGAGCAAAAGCATGGAATGCAGTTGAGGCATTTAGAACATTTGAGGGTAGCCGTGAGGAACGTTTCCGTAAAGAACATGAGGCTCAAGAAAAAGCACTTGATAAAATTGCTTCAGGTTTTGAAAAAACCGATTCTGGGTTGCGCTATCAATTTATCCAGCGTGGTGATGGCGCTAAGGCTAAAAAAGGGAAAACCGTCAGTGTTCACTACAAAGGACAATTAATTGACGGAACCGTTTTTGATTCCTCCTATAAACGCAACCAACCCATTGACTTTTCTTTGGGTGTTGGTCAAGTAATTCCAGGATGGGACGAGGGTATTCAGTTGCTATCGGTAGGGGACAAGGCACGCTTTGTGATTCCTAGTGATTTGGCATACGGAGCGCGAGGTGCTGGGGGTGTTATTCCTCCAAATGCAACCTTAATTTTCGACGTTGAATTGGTAGCAGTTAGCTAATTTTCCACTTAATATTACACCCTAAACTTGGTTTTTGAAGCGTATTGATGGGCGCTCCAGAGAGCAATGAGTCTAAAGCCTCGCGTAAGTCTTTTCCACTAACGGGGATGTCATTTTTGGGTCTTGAATCGTCCATTTGGCCACGATAAACCAAGTACTGTTCAGCGTCAAAGAGATAAAAATCGGGTGTGCATGCTGCATCATAGGCTTTGGCAACCGCTTGAGATTCGTCGTACAAATACGGAAATGTAAATCCTTGTTCTTCTGCAGTTTCCTTCATGAGTTCAGGAGAGTCCTCGGGATAATTTAAAACGTCATTACTCGAAATCGCTACAAACCCAATGCCTCTATGTTGATAATCTTGAGCCAGTGAAGTAATGCCTTCAAAAACATGCTTTACATATGGACAATGATTACAAATAAACATTACTACAGTTCCATTTTTACCACGGACATCTGTAAACGAGTATAGCATCTCGTTTGTGGTGTTGGGTAAAGAAAAGTTTGGTGCCTTGGTTCCAAGGGCAAGCATGTTAGATGGTGTACGTGCCATAAGTTATAATTATTTATCAAAAATAACGATAAATAAACTACCGCAACACTGCGTCGCCTTTTTCCATTTTTTTGTATGCAATGAGGTCTAAAAAAATTTGTTAAAATTCATCAAAATTTTCTTTATACAAAATCAGTTTTTGTTTTTTCAACACCCTTCCATCTGCAGACTTTTTTTGTTCAGTAATAATTAAGAAATAATCGTTTGCTTTGGTTTGCTTGACGTCAAAATAATAGGTGCGGGAACCTGCTTGTAGGTGTGATTCCCGAACGCTTTGCGAATATTCGGTATCCATAAAATAAGATTTGTTGTGGTAAATGTAGTAAAATCTACAGGATTGAAGCCGTTTCCTCTTCTAGTCGCTGCTGCGTGTAAAGTTCTTTGTAGTAACCTTCTTTTTTTACCAAACTTTTATGCGTTCCAAATTGTTCCACTTGGCCATTGTTTAAAATAAGAATATAATCAGCATTTTTTGCCGACGATACCCGGTGGCACACAATAACAGTTGTACTGTTTTTGTTATTTGTTTTTAACGACATCAAAATGGCTTCCTCCGTTTCTGTATCTACTGCTGAAAGGCAATCATCTAACAACAATAATTTAGGGTGCTTAATAAGTGCCCGTGCAATGGAAATACGCTGCTTTTGTCCACCAGAAAGCGTGATGCCTCGTTCACCAAGCACCGTGTCATATTTCGCAGAAAAAGCAATGATATTTTCATGAACGGCAGCTTGTTTGGCAGCAGATTCAATTTCTTCTTGGGTGGCATTTTGTTTGCCAAAACGAATATTGTTTGCAATAGTGTCCGAAAACAAAAAAGGTATTTGGGGTACTACGCCCATGGCTTGACGAATGTCGTTTTGCGCATATTCATGTATCGATTTTCCACCAAGAAGTACTTCACCAGAGTGCGGCAAGTAGGTTTTTGAAAGCAATTGCAAAAGGGTAGTTTTTCCAGCGCCTGTTGGCCCCATTACAGCAAGTGTTTT
>CBFICG010000150.1:0-3027 GCA_965661025.1 Flavobacteriaceae bacterium
GATCTAAAACGCCATCTGCAACCACTACATTTCTCCTAATGGGCAAACAGTGCATAAACTTGGCATTGTTGGTCAGTTCCATTTTTTTTGGTGTCAGCATCCACTCGTAATCTGTTCTCAATATTTGCCCATATTGTTCATAGGATGACCAGTTTTTTGCATAAACCACATCAGCATTTTTTAGAGCTTCATCTTGATTGTGAACAACAGGAATATCTTTTGTGATACGTTTATCCAAATCATAGCCTATAGGATTTGCAATCACAAAATCAGCATCTGTGTTTTGCATCATCCGCGTAAACGAATTTCCAACGGCATGTGGTAACGCCTTTGGGTGTGGTGCCCATGTGAGTACCACTTTTGGTTTTTTTGGGAGTGATTGTTCTTTGAGCGTTACGGCATCGGCAAGTGCTTGCAAGGGGTGTGCTGTAGCACTTTCCATATTTAAAATAGGTACAGAAGCAAATTCAATAAATTTTTGCAACACTTGTTCCGACTCGTCTTTTTCTTTGTCCGTAAGCGTGGCAAAAGCACGAATACCTACCACATCGCAATACTGCGAAATGACTTGTGCAGCTTCTTTCACATGCTCAGATCGGAGTCCTTCCATGATGGTAGTATCCTCGTATTCAATCGCCCATGCTTCATTGCTAAAATTCATTACCATAACGTCCATCCCCAACAGGCGCGCCGCTTTCTGGGTACTCAATCTTGTGCGCAGACTTGGATTGAAAAACAATAGGCCAAGCGTTTTGCGTTTGCCGAGGGTTTCAAATTCGTATGGATTTGCTTTAATACGCTGTGCTAAGGCTACTTGTGTATTAAAATCGGGGAGGTCATTGAGTGTTAAAAATTGTTTCATAGTGACTGTTCTAAAGCATCAAAAAATTGATCTATATGTTTTTGCTGTATGGTTAATGGTGGGAGTATACGCAAGAGTTTTTTATTGCTGCTACCACCAGTAAAAATACGGTGTTCATAGATGAGTTTTTTTCGTAGCTCACCTACTTCGCCTTCAAATTCTAGCCCAAGCATAAGCCCACGGCCTTTTATTTTTTTAACTCCTTTAATGGTTTTAGCTTTTGCTATAAAAGCGTTTCCTAGGCTTGAGGCTTGCTCGATAAGGTTTTTCTTTTTCAATACTTCCAATACGGCTAAACTTGCTTGACACGCCAAATGATTTCCTCCAAAGGTTGTACCTAACATACCATACCAAGGCTTGATGTTTGGATGCACTAAAATACCACCCACTGGAAAACCGTTACCCATTCCTTTTGCCATGGAAATAATGTCGGGAGTAATACCAAAGTGTTGGTAGGCAAAAAATGTCCCAGATCGTCCAAATCCTGATTGTACTTCGTCAGCAATGAGGCAAGCTTGATGTTTGTTACATAGTTCCCCAATGCGTGTCATAAACTTTTTTGAGGGCATATCTAATCCACCAACACCTTGAATCGCCTCAATAATTACCGCACAAACGTCTTCTTTACGAAGCGTTTTTTCCAAGGCTGTTTCATCTCCAAATTCCAAGAAAACAACTACTTGTTGCGCATTAAGTGGTGCAATAATTTTTGGTGTGTCTGTTGCTGCAACGGCAGCACTTGTTCTTCCGTGAAACGCATTTTTAAAGGCTACTATTTTTGACTTACCCGTATGGAATGAAGCGAGTTTAAGTGCATTTTCGTTAGCTTCTGCCCCCGAGCTACACATAAATAATTGGTATCCTGTGCATCCTGATTGCGCTTCAATTTCATCCGCCAACTGTTTTTGTAACGGGTTTTGGATGGCATTGGAGTAAAAACCAATTCTCGAGATTTGTTTTTTTAGCTTTCTGTTATACACGGGGTTTTGGTGCCCAATGCTGATTACGGCATGCCCTCCATACAAATCCAAATACCTCTTTTTGTCTTTGTCATACACATAAACACCTTTAGCGCGCACCGGCGTTACATCATAGAGCGGATATACATCAAATAAAGGCATGTTAGTTTTGTGCTATTTCGTTAATTTTTTTGAATGATGCCACAATACCTTGAATTAATGAAGAGCTTAACCCTTGATGTTCCATCTCATTTAGTCCCTCAATAGTACAACCTCTAGGTGTAGTAACTTTATCAATTTCTTCTTCTGGATGCGCACCCGTTTCGATAAGTAATGAAGCGGCTCCCATGGCGGTATACATTGACATTTTCATGGCTTCTTCAGCATCAAACCCCAATTGTACCCCACCTTGCGTTGTAGCACGAATCAAACGCATCCAAAAAGCAATACCAGAAGCACAAATGACCGTAGCCGCACGCATGTGTTGCTCTTCAATTACGATACTTGTTCCCAAACCATTAAATATGGCTTCCGCAATGGGAAGTCGTTCTTTTCCTTTTTTATTTGCACACAAGCACGTCATGGATTTCCCAACAGAAATTGCTGTATTTGGCATGGATCTAATTATATGTACATCCCTGCTAACAATCGCTTCCATTTTTTCGATAGAAAATCCCGTAACCGTTGAAATTAAGACATGGTTTTCGTGGAGTAAATCTTTGATTTCAGTAAGTAATTTTTCTAACTGTCTCGGCTGTACAGCCAAAATGACGATATCCGATTCTTGCACCGCTTTTTTATTATCTGCAGTGATGTAAGTATTTGCATATTCACTCCACGTTGCAATGCTGTCAACAGACCTTCGGGTCAGGTAAAGCTTAGTTATGCTGTTGTTTGTGATTAGCCCGCGGGCGATACTAAGCCCCAAATTTCCGGCTCCTAAAATGCTAATTTTCATGTGATAATTTTTCTATGATTAGGTTAATAATGCGTTAAAATGTTGTTGATTTTAAGTTTAATCCAGTGGATTGTTCCCAGCCAAACATCAAGTTCATGTTTTCTACCGCTTGTCCAGAAGCTCCTTTAAGTAAATTGTCAATAATACTCGTGACGAGTAATTGCCCTTCATGTTTGTGTAAATGCACCAAACACCTGTTGGTATTTACCACTTGCTTTAGTGCAAGTGTGTTTTTAGTGATTACTGTA
>CBFICG010000151.1:0-3021 GCA_965661025.1 Flavobacteriaceae bacterium
GCTGTAGAACTTGTCAATGAAGCATTAGCAGTGGCGCCATTAACTGTTATTTCAGTGGCGTTGTACCCTACGTAGCTAATTACAAGCACATCGCCGTTTGAAGCAGCAATGGAATAGTTACCATCAAAATCAGCCGTAGTAGCTGTTGAAGTTCCTTTAACAGAAACAGTTGCCCCAGGAATTGGCAGACCATCAGCGTCTGTAACCGTTCCCGTAACCGTTTGTTGTGCTAAAGCAACTTGGAACACCATCATTAACGAAAGTGTTAAAATTTGGATAAATTTAGTTTTCATAATTATTTGATTGTTAGCAACCCCAAATATGTTAATTAATTGTTAATTCACCAAATATGCTTATGAATTTTGAAAAAAAAAGTACTTAAAGCGGTGGTTTCAATAAGTATTACGATGGAATTTAGCGTATAATCACATTTTTGAAAATATGGCCATTTTGTGTTTCAATAGCCAGAACATATCTCCCAGTTGTGATGTGATTTACATAAAAACGCATTGGAGTTTGTGTAAATGAAGGTTTTTCTACACGTGCAACCACCCTTCCTTGCACGTTTAGTAAGCGTACATTGCGAAATGTAATATTTCGCTTAAGTGGTGTAATGGTAAAGTAGTCATTTGCGGGAATGGGGGACACTAAAAACCCATCTTTTCTTATATTATCAAGCGCTTCTTTGGATGCAATAGCAATGCCAGGCCCCGAAAGTATTAGTGATGCTTGCTGACTATTGTTTTCTAAAGTGCCTTTATGACTTACTTCGACTTTATACACACCTCCCAAATCTTTTGAAATTTTTATTTGCTCCAAATTATCAACACGATTATCGCCCAAAACGGCAGCAGCTTGTTGTGCGGTTGTAGGAAGTTTCCAAGGGAAATACGTGGTTTCATCTTGGTATATTCGCAAGTCTAGATCGTTAACAAGAGTTGCGGTTGCCTTATCTACCGCGTGAGGATCATACCAGCTTAGCGTTGCGGTTATTGTTCCTTCTTCTAATACTTGAAAATAAAGCGTTTTGGTTGTGCTATTGTTGAGTTCAAATTCTACGATCGTATTTTTTTCTTTGATGTCTTTTTGAATGATACCAACCGCTTTTTCCAGATTCAGGGCACCATAGCCTGTTTTTACATCAGGTCCGGAAATGTCTAGACCGTTCCAACTTGTGATATCATCTGCCGTATGACAAAGCAAGGCTTTGGCCGTGGCACCACGCATAAAGTTGTTATGCGATGATTTATAAAATTGTTGTAAAAGCGCAACGCCTGCTACCGTGCCTGGTGCGGCAAACGAAGTGCCACTAGTGGCTACATAATTGTCTGTACGCTCAGGATTATTTTTGTCCCACGAGGCTGCACCCAAGAGTTGTCCAGCGGCACAGATTTCGGGTTTAATACGATAGTCGTTGGTTGGACCTGCGCTGCTAAAGCCCGATGGGGTAAAATTTTCACTGTTATTATCCATGGAGAAACTACCCACAGTAAGCGCATTTTTGGCAGTGGTAGAACCCGTAAGTTGATCTAGTCCGTTTACTTGTTGGCTATCGTATTCAACATTTCCACCGTTTCCACCTGCTACAACATACAAATAATAGGGATACGTATAGGTAATTTGATCAATTAGCGAGCTCCATAAACTGTAATTTCCAATGTCTTTATCTGCAATTATTTCTCCGTTTTTATCTTTTAGCGGATAGCCGTAAGAATGATTTGAAAGGATAAAATCGGTATTGTTATAGGTTTGTAATTGCTCGAAAATCTCTGTGATATCATTATCCCAATCATAGCTGTACAATTTTGCCAATTTTGGTGCAATTCCCGTAATCTCAAAGTTTTCATTGTCTAACATCCCTTTCGCAATGACAATAGATGCCACTGCTGTTGGGTGAAAGTCCCGCACATCTGCTGCGGTAGAATCTGCAATTTCAATGGGGACTTGGTACCCAAAAAAATCAGCACCCCCCGTAAACTCATCATGGGAAGCAAAAATATGCCCGGCATCCCAAATACCGATATGAATACCTTCACCGTTAAGTTCCAGCCCTAAGGCACCACCAGTGTTTAGCGCAGTAGCTTTGATGGCTTTTCTAGCGGAGCGTTTGTTGGTGCTGTAATATAAGGGTGTTCCTGAAGTTGATACCCAATTGGGACGTATATACTGTCCGTTTTTGTCTTTTCGCAGGCGTTTGTCTTTGGCAGAAATAAGGCTATCAATACGACGGTTTTGTTCCGCCATTGTTTTTTGCAAACGTTCCTGAAGCTCTTTTTTTTGAATTGATTTTTTTTCTTGCGGGCTGGGACTGGTACGTATCCCGGTGGAAGACACACACGAAACAAATAACAGCATCGTAAGACAAAGGGCAATTTTATTTTTCATTACTCTAAGATATAAAAAAACCCCGCACATGGCGGGGATTGTTGGATTTGTGTCTGATAATTACTCGTTTTGATCAGATTTATCTATTGCGTTATTTAAATTTATCTCACTTTCTAGGATTTGAAAAGTAAACCTTGGATCACCAACTGGAATATTATAAAATGAAGCTGGATCATTTGGGTGAGTGCTTTCGCTGAAAACTTTAGTTAAACCAACACCCCACCTCTTCATGTCTAAAAGTCCAAAACCTTCTCCCCATAATTCTATTCTTCGATGTATTTTAATTTCATCCAATAGATTATTTCCAGTTTTTGTTGAAAGCATATATGAGCTATCCCTAGTACTAATCAAATCAAACAAACTTTGAGCTGCCCCAGAATCATCACTATTGGACCCGATACGGTTTGTCCCCATACCGCCGTACTTATAAGTGCACAAATAAGCACACCAACATGTCGTATATAGTTCATATGATTTGGGTTTAAGAGTTAGTTAATCTAGCCGAAGGTTCTAAATTGTATTTGAACCACCAAACCCAAAATGCCGTATTTGCACAATTTTTACTCCAAAAGAGTGTTTTTTTGCTAAATCCATCAAAAAATTAGTCACTCTACTTAGCAAATCGGGTTTTTGTTA
>CBFICG010000152.1:0-3016 GCA_965661025.1 Flavobacteriaceae bacterium
TATCACCGACAGATCACGTGCTGCCATAAGGCTAAATTGCAAGGTTCTTGGTATGGGTGTTGCCGTAAGGGTAAGTACATCTACGTGCTCTTTGAGCGAGCGTAGTTTTTCCTTAACATTCACACCAAATTTTTGCTCCTCGTCCACAATGAGTAATCCCAAATCTTTGAATGAAACCGATTTTCCAACCAATAGGTGTGTGCCAATCACAATATCAATGGCCCCGTTACCAATTCCTTCAAGCACCTCTTTTTTCTGCTTGGCGGTTCTAAATCGATTGAGATAATCTACGGTAACGGGGAATTCCTTGAGTCGCTTAACAAAAGTGTTGTAGTGTTGAAACGCTAATATGGTAGTGGGTACCAATACTGCCACTTGTTTGCCATTGTCTACGGCTTTAAAAGCCGCCCGAATTGCAACTTCTGTTTTTCCAAAACCAACATCCCCACAAACCAGCCTGTCCATGGGCTTTTGGTCTTCCATATCTTGCTTTACGGCTTCGGTTGCAGTACGCTGATCGGGTGTGTCTTCAAACAAAAATGAAGCTTCTAACTCGTGCTGTAAATAAGTGTCTGGGCCACAAGCAAAACCTTTGTTCATACGTCGTTTGGCGTATACGTTAATAAGATTGAACGCAATCTCTTTTACCTTTTTTTTGGTTTTTTGTTTGATTTTATTCCACGCTCCAGAACCAAGCTTGTACCCTTTTGGTACGGCCCCATCTGTGCCGTTAAATTTTGAGATTTTGTGTAATGAATGAATACTTACATACAAAATGTCACGATCGCCATAAAATAGCTTAATTGCTTCTTGGGTTTTGCCCTCTACGTCTATGCGTTGCAAGCCCCCAAAGGTGCCAATTCCGTGATCGATGTGCGTAACGTAGTCACCCACTTCAAGCTGTGCCAACGCCTTTAACGAAATGGCCTGTTTTTTGGAGTAGCCATTCTTCAGTCGGAATTTATGATAACGCTCTAAGAGTTGATGATCGGTGTAGCATACGATATTTTCATCTTCATCAACAAACCCTTGATAGAGCGGAGCTACCCAGCAATAAAAAGAGGTCTCTGGAGCAAGTTCCTCAATGATTTGTATAAGTCGTTCCTTTTGGGTTTGAGAGGCACAAAAAATATGGTTTGTCCGTTGCTGTTCCGTGTTTTCGGTAAGGTGTTCTGCAAACCAATCAAACTTGCGTTTAAAGTGTGGTTGAGGTTGACATAAAAAAGTGAATGCGTCGGTTTTTTCAGTTGATGTAAAATGGACACTTAGCAAAGTATTTAATCCATTTACAAATGCGTTTCCGTCTATAAACAATTTTTTTGGGGGCAATCTCTTGATTTCTCCAGACAACTTTTCAAAGGCCTTTTGGGCGAACGTAAAAAGGTCATCAAGTTCAGCAGTAACTACGGACTTATTTTGCACACAAATAAGTGTATTTTCAGCTACAAACGAGAGCAGTGATTGCCGTGTTTCTGTATTTTCTTTTTGCTCTATGTTGGCAAGGATGTTTGCCTTTTCTTGCATTTGTATGGAGCGCTGACTGGTCACATCAAATGTCCGGATGGTATCTACTTCGTCACCAAAAAACTCAATCCGCAACGGCTCATCATGACTAAAGGAATAAACATCTAAAATGCCTCCACGAACTGCAAATTCGCCTGGGTCAGCTACAAAATCTACGCGGTTAAACCCGAATTCAAAAAGGGTTTCGTTGACAAAATCAATGCTTAATTCATTTCCTTTTTTAATGGAAAGTGTTTTACGCTTTAATTCTTTAGGTGTGAGCACTTGTTCGAAAAGGGCTTCTGGATAGGTAACCACCAACTGCTTGGTGTTTTTTTTAAGATTTTGAAGCGTTTCAGCTCGAAGCAATACGTTGGCATTATCGGTTTCTTCAATGCTATAAGGTCTTCGGTAGCTCGAGGGAAAAAAAAGTGGCGGATGAGGCAATAACGCCTCTAAGTCGTTTAAGAAATATGCAGCTTCTTCTTTATTGTTTAGGATCCATATAGTGCTATCGGAGTGTTGTTCAAAAAGCGATTTGACTAGAAAACTGTGTTTGGAACCTATCAACCCCAATGCACTTAGGCTACCGTTGGCGCATACGCCTTCATAAACCGCACGGAATTGGGTATTGTTTTGGTATAAAACAGGAAGCTTGGTCAAACCTACTTTTTGACAAAAGTACAAACTCCAAGGCCTATGAAACCCTCATGCGTTATTTTTTAAACAAATTCGTGTGCTGGTGTGAGGTTAAAAACGGGCTATTCACATAAGAGTTATTACATTTGCTGCCGATGAAAAATGTACACATTCGCGAAGCTAATGCGACCGATGCCGCTGGTATTCTATCGCTGATTCAGGAATTGGCAGATTTTGAGCGAGAGCCTGATGCAGTTTCGGTTACAGAACCGGAACTCATTCGGGATGGTTTTGGCGAGAATCCTCAATTTAAGTGTTATGTGGCAACATTGGATCAGCATATTATTGGTATTGCACTGTTTCATCCTTGTTATTCTACGTGGAAAGGGAGGTCGTGGCATTTAGAGGATTTGATTGTTACCAAAGCCCATCGCGGGAAGGGGATTGGATTAGCCTTACTCAAAAAGTTTATTTCTTTTGCCCATGCCTCTGGTGTTCGGCGGATTCAATGGGCAGTTTTAGATTGGAATACACCCGCCATAGATTTTTACAAAAAACAAGGGGCAACGGTATTTTCGGATTGGAAAATTGCACAAATGACACAAGGGGCAATACAAGAATTTATAGCAAAACATCATGCGAGTATTTAAGTTTGGAGGAGCATCTGTAAAAGACGCAGAAGGGGTAAAAAATGTGGCAAACGTATTGATTAAAACGGGCCACATAAACACAGTGGTTGTTGTTTCAGCCATGGGCAAAACTACCAATGCGTTGGAGGGTGTTGTAAATGCCTATTTTAATCAACCTGAATCCTATAAAATTGCACTACAGGAGGTTGAAGCGTTTCATCAAACCATTATTGAAGAACTTTTTG
>CBFICG010000153.1:0-2991 GCA_965661025.1 Flavobacteriaceae bacterium
GCGGGTGGTAAAAGCATTACATTAAAAACCATTGGACTGCTGCAATTGATGTTGCAAAGTGGTTTTTTGGTACCTGTACACGAGCAAAGCCATATGGGTATTTTTGAACGTATTTTGACCGATATTGGAGACAATCAGTCTATTGAAAATGAGTTAAGCACTTACAGTTATCGCCTTAAAAACATGCAGCGCTTTTTGAAAAAATGCGACGATAAAACACTTTTTTTAATCGATGAGTTTGGAACTGGTTCCGATCCTGAATTAGGCGGTGCATTAGCTGAAATTTTTCTTGAAGTATTTTATGAGCGCAGTTCGTTTGGTGCGATTACAACACACTATTCCAACCTAAAACTTCTCGCGAATGAATTGCCACACATGACCAATGCAAATATGCAGTTTGACGGAAAGAGTTTGCAACCTACATATCATTTGGTTACTGGAGAAGCCGGAAGTTCATTTACTTTTGAAGTTGCCGAAAAAAATGGTATTCCATATAGCCTTATCAACAGAGCAAAAAAGAAAATAGAGCGCGGTAAAGTACGTTTTGATGCCAGTATTGCTAAACTGCAAAAAGAACGCGCTACTATGAGTAAAACTTCAAAAGAGCTACAGGCAGCATCTATCAAAAATAAAAAAGAAAACGAGAAGCTTGAGACCTTAAACGCAAAGGTTAAAGTAAAATTAGAACGGTACCAAGAACTTTTTGATCAAGAGCAGCGTATGATTGTTTTGGGGAATAAAGTTAATGATGTAGCAGCACGTTATTTTATATCCAATAAGAAACGACCGCTTATAGCGGAGCTTCTTCGTATTGTAGAAGAAGAAAATGCCAAGCGTAAACGTAAATCGGCTGCGGAATACAAAAAAGAACAAAAACAAAAAAAGGCTTTAAAGGAAGAAGTTGTTAAGAAAGTAGATGTAGTTAGAGAAGAAAAAAAGAAAAAATCGACTCAACAACCAAAAGAAGTACATCGACCAAAAGTTACGTTTAACATTGGCGATAAAGTGCGTATGTACGACGGTAAAGCTGTTGGCACTATTGATGTTTTGGAAAAGAAAAAGGCAATTGTCAATTATGGCGTATTTACCACACAGGTAAACGTAGAAGCTTTGGAATTGGTTGCACGCGCAACATCGTGAGTGTTGCTATTCCTCACCATAGTGATCATCCCAATGCTTTACTTTGGGACTTCCAAGTTTACCTAGCCATTTAGCTACTAACATTGAAACTGAGGCGTCACCGGTTACATTTACTGTAGTGCGACACATATCTAAAGGCCTGTCAACGGCAAAAATAAGTGCCAACCCTGCCTCAGGAATACCCGCTTGTGCCAAAACAATAACAAGCATCACCATGCCAGCACCGGGAACAGCAGCCGAACCAATAGACGCCAAGGTAGCCGTAGCAATAATTCCCAACTGCGCCGAAAGACTTAAATCCATTCCAAAGGCTTGCGCAATAAAAACTGCTGCCACTGCTTGGTATAAACTAGTTCCATCCATATTTATGGTTGCGCCAATGGGAAGCACAAAACTACTAACATCTTCCTCTACACCTAAGTGTTCGTGTACACGTTCCATTGTTACGGGTAGCGTTGCTGCAGAAGAACTAGTAGAAAATGCCAATAACTGTGCAGGAGAAATTCCTTTTAAGAAAAAACCAATCTTTTTTTGAGTGAAAATCCGAACTAAAATAATGTAGCATAGGATCATGCACATCAAACCAATTAATACTGTTGCCGTGTATAAGCCAAGTGCTTTAAATAAGTCTGCTGAGGGTGACTCTGCAATAAGGGCCGCTAACAAAGCAAAAACACCATAGGGTGCTGCGATCATAATTAAATCAATGAGCTTTAGAATCACTTCGTTTAGCGCATCAAAGAAATCTTTTACAGGTTTTGCTTTTTGTTTGGGGATTAACACCAGTCCTATTCCAAAAAAAATAGCAAAGAAAATTACTTGTAACATATTGCCATTGTCTTGCATGGCATTAAAAATATTAGAAGGCACCAAATCCACTAAAGCCTGAAGTGGTCCTGCTTCTTTCTGTGAGGCTGCCACCGATTGTTTAGCAGCAGCATCAGTAGCATAGGCCGAAAGCAATTCTGTTCGGGTTTCTTCTGAAAGCGAGTTGCCGGGCTGAATCACATTTACTACTGTAAGTCCAATAGTTACTGCTGTTAGCGTAGTCAACAAATATAACCCAATGGTTTTACCACCCATAGAAGAAAGCTGGGCAATATTTTTTAAATCCGAAACGCCCTTAATAAGTGAAGCAAGTATTAATGGGACTGCGATAAGTTTTAGGGAATTGATGAAAATAGTCCCAAAAGGTTTAATCCAATCTACAACAAACTGTTTTCCAGAATCAAACTGGCTACACAGCAAACCAAAGAGTACGCCAAAGAGCATTCCCAATAGTATTTGCCAATGAAGGGCCAGTTTTCTCATATCAACGTTTGGAGTTTCTGTTTCGGAGAGTAAAATCTGCCAAAACCAAAGCTGTCATAGCTTCAACAATAGGCACTGCTCTTGGCACGACACAAGGATCGTGGCGTCCTTTACCTTCCATGGTAACCGTTTCTCCTTTGTTATCAATTGTTTCTTGCGATTGCATAATGGTTGCTACAGGCTTAAATGCAACATTAAAATAGATGTCCATACCATTACTAATGCCTCCTTGCACACCACCAGAATTATTTGTTTTTGTACTGCCATCTTCGTTATAGAGATCATTGTGTGCACTTCCACGCAACATTGCACCAGCAAAACCACTTCCGTATTCGAATCCTTTAACAGCATTAATAGAAAGCATTGCTTGTCCCAAAACAGCATGGAGTTTATCGAAAACAGGCTCACCTAAGCCAACGGGAACGTTTTTAGCCACGCAAGTAACCACCCCACCAACCGTATCGCCATCTTTTCGGACTTGCTTTATGTATGTTTCCATTTGAGCAGCCATTGCCGCATCAGGACAGCGAACCGGGTTTT
>CBFICG010000154.1:0-2940 GCA_965661025.1 Flavobacteriaceae bacterium
ATCTTTCCTCCCCCGACAGTGCTTCTCTGGTGCAGAACTACATCAATACTTGGGCAAAAGAACAGTTGTTGTTAGATAAAGCGGTATTTAACTTAAATGCTGCGCAGCAAGAAGATTTAGAGGTCTTAATACGACGTTATAGAAATGATCTATTTATCAAAACCTATCAGGAAGAATGGCTAAAAGCACGTGTAGATACCGTTGTTACTTATACTGAGATAGAATCGTATTTTAAAGAAAATAAGCAAAACTTTAGATTAAATCAAGACGTATTACGTGGACGCTATATTGAGTTGCCAATAACCAATTTTAATAAAGCAAGTGTAGTCAAGGCACTTCGTCGGTATAACACGGAAGATCGTTCCTATCTAGATTCTATTTCACTTCAATTTAATAGTGCCCTTTTAAACGATTCGATTTGGCTTGCACCACAAACCTTTTTTCGCCGCATAAACCGTCCAACTCCCGAGGCATATGAGCGCTATTTAAAAAGTAACCGATTTTTTGAAATTGAAGATTCTTTAGACCTATATTTGGTTTTTATTGAGGAAGTGAGACGCCGAAACGAAATTGCACCCTTGTCACATGTATACTCAACCTTAAAACAGATTATGATAAACAAAAGAAAGCTTGATATGTTACGACAATTTGACCGCGATATTTTATCAGAGGCTGTGAAAGAAAATATTTTTGAACAATATGATTAAAATTTGCGCTTATTTTTGCTTATTGGTTAGTTTTAATGCATTAACCCAAACTCAACAAGCTTCCAAAATAAGATTAAAAATTGATGGGGTTACCTCGGTGGTTGGCGATTATGTAATTTTGGATTCAGACATCGACAAGGCATACATTGATTTGCAGTCACAAGGAGTTTCTACTTCAGATATTACACGCTGTAGTTTACTTGGGAAATTAATGGAAGATAAGCTGTATGCACATCATGCTGAACAAGATAGCATAGAAGTTAGTAACGACGATATTAATGACTATGTAGAACAAACAATAGACTATTTTGTTCAGCAGATAGGGAGCATGGACAAGGTCTTGGAATTTTATAAAAAGAAAGATGAGCAAAGCTTTAGAGCCGAATTGTTTGAGGTGAATCGTATTCAGCAGCTTTCGCAACGGATGCAAGCGAAAATTGTAGAGGATGTTGAGGTTACTCCTGATGAAGTGAAAGCTTTTTTTAATTCCATCCCCAAAGAAGATTTGCCCATTTTTGGCGCCGAATTAGAAATTGCTCAAATTGTTGTAGAACCAAAAACCTCACCTGAAGAAGAAAAACGCATCATTGAACAATTGGAAACCATGCGCAACGATGTACTTGAAAACGGTTCCTCCTTTGCGTCAAAAGCAATTTTGTATTCGCAAGATCCGGGTTCTCGTTCTAGAGGTGGGCGTTATACCCTAGACCGCAAACGTCCCCAAATGGTAAAAGAGTTCAGAGAACAAGCGTATCGACTTCAAGAAGGAGAAATTTCACAGCCCTTTAAAACTGATTTTGGTTGGCATATTGTAACGGTAGATAAGATTAGAGGCCGTCAAATTGATGTGCGCCATGTATTATTAACTCCTATGGTTTCTAACATTGCTTTGGGGGAAGTACAAAACAAACTCAAGCTTATCAAAAAGCGTATTGAAGATGGTGAGCTAAGTTTTTCTGCTGCTGCTATGGAATTTTCTGACGATAAAATTACGCGCGCTAATGGAGGAGTATTAATTAACCCCTCTACCGGCGACACACGTTTTGAGCTAACCAAATTGGATCCCCAACTTTACAACCAAATTTTAAAATTAGAAGATGACCAGATTTCAATTCCTATATTAGAGGAAGATCGCTCAGGGAACAAAAAATACAAGATTGTTATGATTACCAATCGCTTTAACGAGCATGTCGCGGATTATTCGCAAGACTATGCGCGAATTAAAGATTTGGCACTCAAAGAAAAGCAATTAAAGGCTATAGAAAAGTGGATGACCGAAAAAATTGGTGATACGTATATAAGCGTTAACAACGAAAGTCAATCCTGTGACTTTGCCAACAATTGGTTAAAAAAATAAAAACCTATTATTGAGCTTAGGTCGTTCATAACCAAATACTTAATTTTGTAAAAAACTTGCCATGAACGTAGCAAAAAAGCTGCTTGCTATTTTATTTTCTACACGCCTGACTGCCGTACTTTTTATCCTTTTTTCCTTTGCAATGGGTGTAGGCACTTTTGTAGAAAGTGCACACGATACTGCCACAGCACGCATTTGGGTTTATAATGCTTGGTGGTTTGAAGCAATGATGCTTTTTTTTGTGGCAAATTTTTTAGGCAACATCAAAAGGTATCGTCTTTTACGTTGGGATAAATGGCCATTGCTTTTACTCCATTTGTCTTGGATTTTAATTATTCTTGGTGCAGGTATTACACGCTATATTGGTTACGAGGGTGTTATGCCCATTCGCGAAGGTGAGAATTCCAATACATTCCTCACAGAAAAAACCTATTTGTCTGTGTTTGTTGATGGGGAGATCGACGGCGAACCCCGCCGTAAATTACTGGAAAATGATGTGTTGTTTTCTCAGGTGGCAAGCAATCGATTTCATTGGAAAAGCGATTTTAACAGTATTCCTATCTCCATACGTTATGTAGATTTTATTAAAGGGGCAGAAGAAGGACTAGTAGAAGACCCAAATGGAGATGTTTTCCTTAAAATTGTGGAAGCTGGCGATGGCAACCGCCACGACCACTACCTTAAAATGGGGGAGGTAGCAAATATTCACAATATTTTATTTGCGTTTAACTCCTATACCAAAGGTGCCATTAATATTACACTTGAAAATGAGCGTTACTCGATTAATTCTCCTTTTGAGGGTTCGTTTTTACGCATGGCAGATCAGCTACAAGGAAGGTTGGTTTCAAATACAGATCAACCATTGCAGTTGCGCGC
>CBFICG010000155.1:0-2928 GCA_965661025.1 Flavobacteriaceae bacterium
ATACACCTAGTTCTTACGTACCTCTTCAATAACCTTTACATACAAACCTCTACACAGAGCGTGTTATGACGTACAGGAAAGTACGGATAACTTGGGACTATTCTGTATCGAACACAAAGTCAGACATATCTCGTTTGACAGCCATAGAGACCAGCCTGTACCCATCCTTTGGCAAAACAGTAAACACCATCGAGCTAGCCTGATGTACCCAGAACTCTAAAGGCATTGAACCGCTGACTTGAACAGGCACTTCCAGTTGCTCGATCCGGCTACTCTGCAAAATTTCAGTAATGGCCTCTGTAGCAGCGCAGACATCGCTGTAACCGCTGTCTTTGATGAAGTACGTAACGACCTGGTCTAATATCGCTACAGGACCTAGGTTTGGAGTCTGGATTAGATTTTGCATTCTGCTGGCTAGACCCCCTGAAAGGCTATTGTGTTGATTACAGTAACGGATGGATTCCAAAATACCTAGGGAATATCCATCCGTCCGTCTTAGAAAATCAGCGGCAGCTCACGACCTTTTAAGGTTTTTGAGATTCTTAAAATTAATCTGTAAAGCGGACGATATTTTTCAGAAGGAAATCAAACCGATGCGGGTGTACACGCTTTTGCTACTGGAGTCGCCTATCAAATTAATGCAGTATGGTGGATTTAATGTCAGTACTTTGTGAAATAATACGCATAACATTTCACGTAAATAGGCGCGCTCGTTTTTAGCGAGGAGGGAACGGTGAAAATTTTAAATTATGCTATATACAGCTAGTTATAGAGTTATTCATAATTTATCACTTGAGCAAAAATGCGCATGCGCAGTATTAAAATGTTATGTGCCTCTCGAGTTGAGTCCAAGTAAGGGAAAAAATGAGTATTAATAATTACCTAGAAAAGGTTAATCAACACTACAAATCAGGCCATGCAACTGAGCATACCTATCGGGGGGATTTAGCTGAACTAATCAGATCTATTGTTTCAGATGTACTCGTTACTAACGAACCCAAAAGACAAAGTTGTGGCGCGCCTGATTATATTTTAACGAAGAAAGATATTCCTGTTGGTTTTATTGAAGCGAAAGACATTGGCGATAAAGACCTTGACGGCACTAAGAAGACTGGGAACAAAGAACAATTTGACCGTTACAAAGCCTCACTAAACAATTTAATTTTTACGGACTACATCAGTTTTCACCTATACCGAAAGGGTGAACTTGTTACTAAGATTTCTATTGCACAAATAACAGGCAAAGACATCAAACCTTTGCCAGAAAATTTTGGAGACTTTGAAAACCTAATCAAAGATTTTTGCGTTCACATTGGACAAACAATAAGAAGCCCCAAAAAATTAGCAGAAATGATGGCAGGTAAGGCCCGATTGCTTTCTGACATCATCGGGAAAGCTTTAACTAGCGATGAAACTAACCAAGTAGACAGTACGCTGAAAGATCAAATGCTGGCTTTCAAGGAAATTTTAATACATGACATTACTCCACAAGATTTTGCAGATGTTTATGCTCAAACCATTGCTTATGGAATGTTTGCAGCTCGGCTACATGATCCGACCTTAGATACGTTCAGTCGGCAGGAAGCAGCTGAACTAATACCAAAGTCGAACCCATTTTTAAGGAAGCTATTTGGCTACATTGCAGGGCCGGATATTGACGACAGAATCAAGTGGGTTGTTGAAAACCTTTCAGAAATATTCTTGGCATGCAATGTAGAAGAAATTTTAAAGAACTACGGGAAGTCCACCAAAATGGAAGACCCTATAATCCATTTTTACGAAACCTTCCTAAGTGAATATGACCCTAAATTAAGAAAGGCACGCGGAGTTTGGTACACACCGCAACCCGTAGTCAACTTTATCGTTCGAGCAGTTGACGACATTTTAAAAACAGAATTTGATTTGCCACAAGGCTTAGCAGACACCAGTAAAACAACTATAAAAGTTAATAGCCAAACACCAGATAAGCGTTCTGCAACAGGCTACAAACAAATGGAGAAGGACGTACACAAAGTACAAATTCTTGACCCAGCAACAGGAACAGGTACTTTTTTGGCAGAAGTGGTAAAACACGTTCACCAAAAGTTTCAAGGGCAGCAAGGCATTTGGACTAACTATGTAGAAACCCACTTATTACCACGCTTGAACGGCTTTGAATTACTCATGGCAAGTTATGCAATGGCGCATTTAAAGTTAGACCTGTTGTTGACCGAGACAGGCTACAAACCAAGTACCAACCAACGATTTAAAGTATATCTAACTAACAGTTTAGAAGAGCAACATCCAGACACTGGAACACTGTTTGCTAATTGGTTAAGCACGGAAGCCAATGAAGCCAATCACATAAAGCGAGACTCACCTGTAATGTGTGTTATTGGGAATCCACCGTACGCAATCAGTAGCACTAACAAAGGTCAATGGATTCAAAACTTGCTAATAGACTACAAAAAAAACTTGAACGAGCGAAAAATTAACATTGATGATGACTACATTAAATTCATCCGATATGGGCAATATTTTATTGAAAAAAATGGCGAAGGTATCTTAGCTTATATTTCAAGCAATAGCTTTTTGGATGGTGTAACTCATCGACAGATGCGCAAAAATCTAATGGAAACCTTTGACTCTATTTACATTATTGACTTACACGGTAATGCAAAGAAAAAAGAAGTTTCTCCCGACGGGAGTGTTGATCAAAACGTCTTTGATATTATGACTGGAGTTTCAATTAATATATTAGTTAAAAATAAATCAACAAAAAAAGGATTAAGTGAAATACACCATTGCGATGTTTATGGAACAAGAAAAAGCAAGTATGAGTATTTGTTAGACAATGACTTTAGCTCTATCAGCTGGAATAAAATAAAATGTAAAAAACCTTATTACTTTTTTTTGCCGAAAGACCTATCAAAGATAAAAAGCTATGAA
>CBFICG010000156.1:0-2877 GCA_965661025.1 Flavobacteriaceae bacterium
TCGCCTGAAGCCCGATAGCGTATTAGATATTTTGCAACTTGCTGAAAAACAGCTGGAGTACGCAGACATGGAAGTTGAAGTGGAATACCAACAAAACACTGTTGGGCGTTATCGCTTGGCCTTTGACGGTAGTGTTTTTCAATTGATTAATACGCAAACGGCTTGCCTTGCACCCGACCATTGCGGTATTCCGCAAGAAAAACCTCGTGTGCGCGTTACGGCTAGTGGCGTTAGTTGCGACCCCAACGCTGGTTGTTGTTAAAACTTCTTTCATTTGGATTTGGCGTATTTTTGATGCATTTTTACATCACATTTGCATACCAAACCCAATGACGAATGGCTAAAAACTCAAGTGGATAGCCAAGAATACAGCAGTAAAAGCGAAGTGGTCAACGATTTGATTCGGCAAGCACGAAAGCAACAAGTTGAACTTGATTGGATTAGAGCAAAGCTGGAGAAAGCGGAGCAAAGTGGATTTACAAACGAAACAAAAGCACAAATAAAGGCACAAGCCAAATCGTTGCAAAATGGCTAACTATCGTTTAAGTAACGAAGCCAAAAACGACTTAATTCGGATATATCAATATGGTGCTTCGCAATTTGGAGCGGCTCAGGCTGAGGCTTATTTTGATGCTTTTTTTGCGTGTTTCAACACGATTGCGGAACGCCCTTTTTCTTTTGAGTCTGTAGAATATATCAAAACAGGATATCGGCGCTGCGTTTGCGGCGTGGATAGCATTTACTTTAAAGTAGGCTCAAATGTTGTTGAAATCATGGCCATTGTAGGCAGGCAAGACATAACCAGCATAGTATAAGACCTCTCTAAAACACCGCTCTAGCCACTTTATGGATATTATCTGATTTACCCATGGAATAATAGTGCAAAAACGGAACCCCATTTTTTACCAACTCTTGGCTTTGTGCCGTACACCACTCTATACCCACTTGGCGCACCGCATCGGGAGTTTTTGCCTTTAGTACTTCTTTAATCAATGCCTCGGGCAAATCCACATGAAAACGGTGTGGAATCAAATTCAGCTGCTTTTTAGTCGCTAACGGTTTAAGACCAGGGATAATTGGTACATCTATACCCGCAGCACGACAATTTTTTACAAACGCAAAAAACTTGTCGTTATCAAAAAACATCTGTGTTACGATATAGTCTGAACCGGCTTCAATTTTCTTCTTTAAAAAATGTAAATCACTTTCCATATTGGGGGCTTCCATGTGCTTTTCTGGATAACCCGCTACGCCAATACAAAAATCGGTTTGCGCAGAATTTTGAAGGCCTTCATCCAAATAAATTCCGTTATTCATGTCCGTAATTTGTTGTACCAAATCTAGTGCATAGGCATTCCCTTTGGGTTCTGGCTTAAAATAGGTTTCCGATTTTACGGCATCCCCGCGAAGGGCAACCACGTTGTCAATCCCCAAAAACCCCATATCAATAAGAAAATTCTCGGTGTCTTCTTTATCAAATCCACCACACAACACGTGTGGAATAGCATCCACTTTATACTTGTTTTGAATGGCAGCACAGATACCTACTGTTCCAGGTCGTTTGCGCACAATACGTTTTTCGAGCAGACCGTTGGAAAGCTCTTTAAATTCATATTCCTCACGGTGATAAGTTACGTCAATAAAGGGTGGATTAAACTCCATCAAGGGGTCTATGTTATCAAAAATAGTTTGGATATTTTGCCCTTTTAATGGGGGCAAAATTTCAAATGAAAACAAGGTTTTTCCAGATGCTCCTTGAATATGTTCGGTTACTTTCATCTTACGAATTAATATTAGGTTGCAGCCATTGTATGGCCTTCTCAATAGTTATGTTTTTTCGTTTGGCATAATCTTGCAATTGTTCTTGCGTAATCTTACCCAAACCAAAATACGAAGCCTGTGGATGCGCAAAATAGTAGCCCGAAACAGAAGCTGCCGGCCACATGGCAAGGCTTTCAGTAAGTTCAACACCAATGCGATTTTCAACATCCAAAAGCTCCCAAATGGTTTCTTTTTCTAGGTGATCTGGACAAGCAGGATAGCCTGGCGCTGGACGAATTCCAGCATACGTTTCCTTGATAAGCTCTTCGTTGGTTAAGGATTCGTTGGGTTGATAACCCCAATACGTAGTACGTATTTGTTGGTGTAAATATTCGGCAAATGCTTCTGCCAATCGGTCAGCAAGTGCTTTAACCATGATACTATTGTAATCGTCGTTACGGGCTTCAAAATCTTTGGCAAGTTCGGCCGTTCCAAAACCTGCTGTTACACAAAAACACCCCATATAGTCTTGGATGTTTTGTTGTTTTGGAGCGATAAAATCTGAAAGTGCCCTGTACGGTTTACCCTTACTTTTTTGCAGTTGTTGGCGTAATGTTCTAAAGAAAAATGTTTCGTTGTTGTAGGTAACTTCAATATCGTCTTGGCCGTTGCTATTTGCCTCAAACAACCCAAAAACAGCTTTTGCTTTCAGCAGTTTGCCATCTATGATTTGTTGCAGCATTACTTTTGCATCATCAAAAAGCTGGGTGGCTTCTGTGCCAACAACATCATCTGTTAAAATATCTGGGTATTTTCCGTGCAAATCCCATGAACGGAAAAAAGGTGTCCAATCAATATAATCAACTAAAGCTTCTAAGTCTTGGTCAAAATGCTGAATTCCCAATTGATTTGGCTGTACTGGGGGTTGACGCTGAAAATCAATCTGAAGATTTTGCTCTCGTGCCTGCGCCAAAGGAACATAGGTTTTGTGGTCACTGCGTTGCTGAAAACGTACACGGAAATCATCGTATTCTTCTTTGATCTTTGCCTTGTATGCGGATTTGGTTTGCGGCTGAAGTAAGTTTCCAACTACGGTAACCGCACGAGAGGCATCAT
>CBFICG010000157.1:0-2868 GCA_965661025.1 Flavobacteriaceae bacterium
CTTTGGGACGGTCCAACCGCTGATGTTCATTCTACCATCCATACACCAAATGTCGAAGGCACGCTTTCACCTACATTTTTGGGTTCTGTTCCCAATATGGACGAAGCCCATGCCCTAAAGGCACTGGATGCAGCCACAAATGCCTTTGATAAAGGGAAAGGGGAGTGGCCAACAATGAAAGTTGCCGATCGAATTGCTTGCATGGAGCGTTTTGTTACGCTTATGAAAGTACAAAGAGAAGAAATTGTCAAGTTATTGATGTGGGAAATTGGCAAAAATTTAAATGACTCTCAAAAAGAATTTGATCGTACTGTTGACTATATCGTAGATACTATTAACGAGTATAAAGACATCGATCGTGACAGTGCAAAATTCCATCAACATGGGGGGGTATTCGCGCACATACGACGCGGTCCAATTGGGGTTGTACTTTGTCTAGGGCCATATAATTATCCACTAAACGAAACATTTGCGCTGCTTATTCCGGCCATTATTATGGGGAATACAGCTATTTTCAAACCTGCTAAGCACGGTGTTTTACTTATTGCCCCGCTATTGCAAGCATTCAAAGAAAGTTTTCCTCCAGGTGTTGTAAACATTGTCTTTGGTCGTGGACGCACCATTGCTGCGCCTATTATGAAAACAGGAAAAATAGATGTGTTGGCACTCATTGGGCATAGTTCTTCCGCACTTTCGTTGCAAGATTTGCATCCCAAAAAGAACAGACTCCGTTTGGTGTTAGGTCTTGAAGCCAAAAACCCAGGAATTATTTTACCCGATGCTGACTTAGACAAAACCGTACAAGAGTGTATTGCAGGAACACTGTCATTTAATGGGCAACGTTGTACTGCATTAAAGATTTTATATGTTCATGAAGATGTCAAGGAAGCGTTTCTATCCAAGTTTACCAAAGCTGTTGATGCACTACAGTTAGGTATGCCATGGGAGAATACAGTATTAACTCCACTTCCAGAGCCCAACAAACCGGACTATATTCAAGAGCTTATAGATGACGCTAAAGCTAAAGGCGCAAAAGTGCTGAATCCGCGTGGCGGTGAGCGTACCGAAAATTATATTTTCCCTGCTGTTTTATATCCTGTATCCCATGATATGCGTGTATATCAAGAAGAGCAATTTGGTCCTGTAATTCCTGTAATGTCTTTTTCCGATATTGATACCCCTTTGGACGATATGGCTGCTTCTATGTACGGTCAACAAGTAAGTTTGTTTGGTAAAGACATTGAGAAACTCGCTCCATTGATTGATACACTTGCTAACCTTGTGTGTCGTGTAAACTTAAACAGTTCTTGTCAGCGTGGCCCTGACGTATATCCATTTACAGGCCGTAAAAACTCTGCTGTGAGTACGCTTAGTGTTCGCGATGCGCTACGATCATTTTCTATAAGAACCTTTGTAGCTACTAAAGACAATGATAGCAATAAGGAGATTCTAAGGGAGTTATTGGACTCAAATAAGTCCAATTTTATTAGTACCGATTATATGCTGTAATGAATTAGTTGTTCAGCATCACTGGCATTACGAGCATCGTAACTTTTTCACCTTCTTCTAAACCATCAACAGGGGTAATGATTCCTGCTCTGTTGGGCAGGGACAATTCCAACTGGATTTCTTCTGAATTTAAATTGGAAAGCATTTCTGTCAAAAACCTTGCATTAAAACCAATCTGCATATCGTCTCCTTGAAAAGAACACGCTAAGCGTTCTTCCGCTTTGTTGCTGTAATCTATATCTTCAGCCGAAATATGAAGTTCAGCACCAGCAATTCGCAAGCGGATTTGGTGGGTAGTTTTATTAGAGAAAATGCTTACACGCTTAACTGTGCTAAGGAATTGAACACGGTTGATGCTCATTACATTTGGATTCTCTTTTGGAATAACGGCTTCATAGTTTGGGTATTTCCCATCAATTAAGCGACAAATGAGCACTGTATCCTCAAACGAAAATTGCACATTGCTATTGTTGTAATCAATTTTCACTTCAGACTCACTTCCTAACAACACCGATTTGAGTAGATTTAATGGCTTTTTTGGCATAATAAACTCAGCCGTTTCGGGAGCTGTTAAATCTGTTCTTTCATATTTTACAAGTTTATGCGCATCGGTAGCCACAAATGTTAATCCACTTGAGGAAAGTTGGAAAAAAACACCACTCATTACTGGACGTAAATCGTCGTTTCCGCTGGCAAAAATAGTATTGTTAATGGCTGTTGCTAAGGTGTCGCCTGCTACAGTTACACTTGATGCATCCATTACTGCTGCTGCTTGAGGAAACTCTTCAGCATTGGCGTAAGCCAAAGCATATTTCCCTTGATCTGAGCTGATTTCAAGGGTGTTATTATCTGCTTGTGTGAACGTTAACGGTTGCTCAGGAAATGTTTTCAATGTATCTAAAAGCAATCGCGCAGGCACTGCAATTTTACCGTTTTGAGATGCCTCTACCTGCAGTGTCGCACTAATCGTGGTTTCTAGATCTGTTGCAGTGAGTCGTAACTGTCCCGGGTAGAGCTCAAATAAAATATGGTCAAGGATGGGAAGCGTATTGCTGCTGTTTAACACACCACTAAGTGTCTGAAGTTGACGGAGTAGTTGTGTACTCGATACAATGAAGTTCATGCTGATTATGTTTATCTACAAATATATTATTTCGATTTGCCAACCTAAAACAATTTTATCAACAGCTACTGCTCAGTTATGAACGCTATACGGATGGGGTCTAAGTATGAAAGCCCAAATAAGGTGTTCGCACCTCCGCCGTAATTTGGGTTTCCTTTATAAATGGCAAGTTCTAAATGCCCTTGACTGTTAAATAGCGCCACTTTTTTACCATCTTCCTCTCTATTTTCTTTTGG
>CBFICG010000158.1:0-2793 GCA_965661025.1 Flavobacteriaceae bacterium
CCACCATATTTAGTTTTTTCAAGAGGTTTTCCGCACGCTGTAGCAAGTCGGGGCGGGTGTGTTCCACCTCACAAAGCATTATGGTTTTACCGTCGTATAAATTTTGAACGGCCGCATCTGGACCTGAAAATTCAGTCCCTGCTATAGGGTGTGCCGCCAAAAACTGATTTCGCCTTGGGTGTGTTACTACCGCTTCGCAAATAGCTGCTTTGGTAGAACCAAAATCCATTACCAATGTGTTATCACTAATCTTATCCAAAATTTGAGGGAGGAGTTTTGCGATGGCTTCAACGGGGACAGACACAAAAACCATGTCGGCATTTGCAAGGGTCTCCATGGTGCCTTTTTGATGAATGAGTCCAAGTTCCAGTGCTCGGTTGAGTGTAGCTTCTTTTCGGCTGATGCCCTGCAAAACAACATTTGGATACAAACGCTGCAAGTCCAGCGAAAGCGAACCGTTCATTAATCCAATACCTACAAAACCAATGTTCATGCCTTGATGCGATTTAATGCTTCTTTAATTCTTTCTTCGACAACGCAAAGTGAAAAACGGATGTATCCCTCTCCAGCTGTACCAAAAATAGTCCCTGGTGCAATAAAAATATGATGCTCATGCAGTAAAGCATCTATATAGGATTCGCTATCAATGGCCCCTTTTGGTAGCTTTGCCCATACAAACATTCCGCTAGTATCCTTCTCAAAGGATGTTTGTAATGCTTCGGCAATTTTCCATACCAACTCACGTCGTTGTTGGTACACGTTATTGATATGTGTAAACCAATCTTTACTTTGGTTTAGTGCTGCAATAGCTCCTTGTTGAATGCCATAAAACATTCCCGAATCCATATTGCTTTTTACCTTTAAAATTTGGGTAATGTATTGCTCATTTCCACACACCATACCCACACGCCAGCCTGCCATATTGTATGCCTTACTCAGCGATTGAAACTCCAAAGCAACCTCTTTTGCACCTTCTAAGGCAAGTATGCTCAAGGGCGTGTCGTTAAGAATATGTGCATAGGGATTATCGTTGATAATGAGTATGTCATGTTGGGTTGCAAAAGCAATTAATTCCTTGAAAAAAGCCAATGTGGCTTTAGCCCCTGTTGGCATGTGCGGATAATTGATCCACATGAGCTTTACTCCAGACAAGTCTTGCTTAGCAAGCGCCGTCAAATTTGGCAACCAACCATTGGCAGCATCCAAGTGGTATGGAACAGCACGTGCGCCTACCAGCTCAGTCACCGAAGCATAGGTTGGATAACCAGGATTGGGAATCAACACACCATCACCTTCATTCAAAAATGCCATAGACACGTGCATAATACCTTCTTTTGAACCCATGAGGGGCAGCACCTCGGTTGCACTATCCAACATAACCCCAAAAAACCTTTTGTAATAGCTTGCTACGGCTTCACGGAGCTCGGGCGTACCTTGGTAGCTTTGGTATTTGTGCGCCGTAGGTTGCGAAAGGCTTTGAGTAAGTGCCTCCATTACTTGTTTCGGGGGCTCAAGGTCTGGACTCCCAATACCCATATTGATAATATCGTGCCCGTCGGTAATAAGTCCGCGTACTTCTCGTAATTTCCTTGAGAAATAATATTCTTGAACGCTATGAAGTCTGTTGGCAGGTTTCATCACAATAGTTTGTTTTTGTAGGCTCCCAAAACTTTTAAGGACTCGGTCATAATCTCCAACAGTTGAATTGCTTTGGTGTAATCCTTTACTTCATCAAAAGTTACATCTACAAAAAAGGAGTACTTCCAAGGCGTTTCCACCACAGGCATAGACTGAATTTTGGTCAAATTAAGCTTGCAATCGCTAAGTACATTAAGTACAGCTGCTAAACTGCCTCGCTTATGATCTAACACAAATTTTAGCGATGCTTTGTCGATATGCTGTGAGGTATTTGCTTCCGTTTTGACCACCACAAAACGGGTTGCGTTGTTGGCAAGGCTGTGAATGTTGGGTGCAATAATATCTAGCCCATAAAGCTGTGCCGCAGTTTTGGAGGCAATCGCCCCCAAACCGTTGATTTGATGTTGGGCAATGCGTTGCGCAACCTCTGCTGTATCGGCATCCTCAATAAGTTTGATGTGCGGTTGGGTAGCAAAAAAATCTTTGCATTGTAATAATGCCATGGGATGCGAAGCTACTTCTTTAATGTCCTTGATATTAGTCCCCGCAAGTGCCATAAGCTGATGCTCAATACGGATATATGCTTCTGCAACAATATGCAAGTCGTTTTTGTCTATAAGGGCGTAGTTTGGGATAATAGAACCCGCAATGGAATTTTCAAGTGCCATAACGCCTGCCTCAGTAGCCTTTTCCGTGACCGAAGCAGCCAATGCATCAAACGATAAGCATTCGTCTAACACTACCGTAGCACCAAATAACTGCGTAGTCACCTCGTGGTGGTACGAGCCTTTAATTCCTTGTATGGCAATTTTTGTTTCCATTACTTTTCCCATTATGGGCACATAAAAAAACCCCGAACATTTGCTCAGGGTTTACAATTCGTTTGTTTAAACACTATTCCCCCTGCTACTTTCCGCTATAGAAGTAGTAAAAAGACGTATAAAATGTGTTTGTTTTCATTTCTTGGGCAAATGTACACGCAAAATCGAAATAAACAAATTTTTTATAAACTTAAGTTTCCCAACAAGACCCCGAAAACTTGATTCACGATTTAGTTACTTTTCGGCTGCTTAATATTTGGCAAAGGCATTGGATTTACAGCGGGCGTCATATACATTGGCGCTGTTATTCCCATCGATTTTAATTAATTGGTAT
>CBFICG010000159.1:0-2786 GCA_965661025.1 Flavobacteriaceae bacterium
TAATCCTTTTGGAGTTGGAGTTAAGGCAAAAATTGAACTGAGCGACGGAACGTTATTAAGCCGTCAAATGATTCCTGTTCGGGGGTTTTTATCATCCATTCCGCACAGCTTACATTTTGGATACAATAAAGAGCTAAACGTAAAAAAGTTAACTATAGAATGGCAAGATGGGCAAAAACAAGAGATTGAATCTGTTGAAAATAACAGCAATTTTGTCTTTGATTACATGGACGCCGTCAAGCAATCTATCGATAGCAGTAAACAGAATTCAACGACATTATTTACGCAAATAGCTTCTGAGCTTAAACATAACGATCCATATTTTAATGATTTTGACATACAAATATTGCTTCCCCACAAGCTTTCACAACTTGGTCCAGCCTTGGCCAAAGCCGATATAAATAACGATGGCTACGAAGATTTATTTATTGGTGGAGCAAATGGGCATGCAGGTCAAATTCTTATGGGCACAGAAACTGGAACATTTGCTGCGAAAAAAAATGAAGCTTTTGTTCGAGATAAAAGGTACGAAGATATTGGCGCATCCTTTTTTGACGCTGATAATGATGGGGATCAGGATTTGTATGTTGCCCATGGAAGTTATGAATATTACGGCTACCCAATTGCCATGCAAGACATCTTATATCTCAATGATGGTTCTGGTAATTTTATAGCCGCCAACAATGCACTTCCAGAAATTCAATCGGTTGGCACAACTGTAGTCCCACATGATTTTGATAATGATGGAGACATTGATCTATTTGTAGGGGGTAGGGTAATCCCCGGGAAGTATCCCTATGCACCCGAAAGTTATTTACTCGAAAATAACAATGGCATTTTTACAAATGTTACCGCTGTTATTGCGCCAGAATTGAAAGAAATAGGAATGGTAACTGACGCAATTTGGGATGATATAAATGGAGATAAGTTGGTGGATCTTGTTGTTACGGGTGAATGGATGGGGATCGAGGTGTTTTTACAAACCGAATCAAGTTTTAAGAAGAGCAATGCATATAAAGAACTTTCACAGGCAAAAGGATGGTGGAATAAGATTTTGATAGCCGATATCGATAATGATGGAGACAAAGATATTATTGCTGGTAATTTGGGGCTTAATTACAAGTTTCATGCATCCTATGAAAAACCTTTCCACGTTTACACCAATGACTACAATTATGACAATATTGAAGATATTGTTTTGGCCAAAGAATACAAAGGAGAAGAAGTTCCCATTCGGGGAAAAACCTGTATGACCCAACAAATGCCCCACCTTGCTAATAAAATTACGGATTACCAAGATTTTGCAAGCAGAAACTTAGCTGGAATTTTAGGGAAAGAACTCAATACTGCTCTTCACTATGAAGTTACTGAGTTTAGATCTGGAATTTTCAAAAATGTTAACAACACATTTTCATTTACTCCTTTTGAAAACCGTTTACAAATAAGCCCCATAAATAGTATTCTATTTGAAGACATCAACAACGATAATAATAAAGACTTAATTATTGCTGGGAATAACTATCAGTCAGAGGTTGAAACAACAAAAGCCGACGCGGGTATTGGAAGTGTACTGTTCGGTAATGGAGCAGGGATGTTTTCGCCTCAACACCACACAATTTCTGGCTTTTTTACGGATAAAGATGTAAGGGCAATGACATTTCTTAACAAATTCAACCAAAAAATACTAGTGGTAGCAAATAACAATAGTACACATGACCTCTTTAAGTTGAATTGATAGATGTATTAAAAATACCATAAAAGGATTACAATCTTTTTTCAGGAAATAAGGCGTCCATACGTTGTAAATCTTGATTCATAATTTGTATCATTTCCTTTAGCTTATTGTTTTGGAATTTTGCCACATCGACTTTTTCATAAGGGTCCTTTTTTAGATGATAGAGTTCATATTTAGTTTTGTTTTCAGGATGGTAATGATGCACCAGTTTCCAATTGTTGTCAACTAAACTTGTAAAATAGCTTGACCTATGGTCGTGAGGGTAGTGATTGAGAAAACGATTTGTTCTTTTATAATTCTTTCGTCCTTTTAATTGTTTTTTCAATGAATATCCGTCTGTTTTGTGTGCTTTTGGTATTGATATGTTGTGAAGTTCAACGAGGGTTGAAAAAACATCAAAAACAGTTCCTATTTGAGTTTGTATGGCACCAGATTTTATGGGTAGTTTTGATTGCCAATAGTTTTTTTGCGGTGTAATCCATGCTGCTACAAAAGGGACTCTCATTCCCCCTTCCCAATGCATTGCTTTTTTCCCTTTCAAAGGCATGGAACTGCTATACCCATTCAAATCTAATAAGGGAGCATCAGAACCATTGTCGCCCAAAAATAATATCAACGTGTTTTCTCCAATGTTTAATTCTTCTATAAGACTTACAATATCACCTAAAGATTTGTCAACGCCTTCAATCATGGATGCATATGCTTTTGCCTGTTGTGGTTTATCTGTATTGATGTAATTGTCTTTAAACCTAGGGTCAAATTGAAACGGGCTGTGAACGGCATAATGCGCCATGTGTAAAAAAAACGGTTCTTTTTTATTGTGCGCTTTTATTATTTCATTTTTTGCCTCAAGTGTTAGTGCTTCTGTTAAAAAAATATCTTTACCATGGTATTTTTCTAATCCTTCGACAGCTCTAATTGTTCTGCCTTTAATGTTTCCAAATCCATCAACCCCATAATAACTAGCAGGCATGCCAATAGCACTTCCACCTATATTTATATCAAACCCTAAATGTAAAGGGTTTTCACCCTCGGTACCTCTAGGTCCAAA
>CBFICG010000160.1:0-2786 GCA_965661025.1 Flavobacteriaceae bacterium
TGCGGCGTCCCAACTTTGTTCACGTCCCATGATAGGCAATGACAAACGTTCTTGATTTTTGGTTAAATCTGCAGAAATAGGGGTCCAACTGTCTCCCCTATTTTCAGAACGCCACACTCGCTGCGAAGCAAAATATAAGCGCTTTGGGTTGTGCTGACTTACCAAAATGGGGGCATCCCAATTGAATCGCTCATAAGGTTCATCTAAACTGTTTTGTGGGCGAATATAAACCCCTTCACCAGTAGTACGATCTACACGGTATAGATTTCCTTGCTGCGATTGTGCATACACGATATCTGGATTTCCAGGTTCTGTGGCTGGTTGGTGGCCATCACCACCTAATAACACAAACCAATCGGCGTTATTGATACCATTACTACTAAAGGTACGGGATGGCCCCCCTTGGGTGTTATTATCTTGTGTGCCCCCAAAAATGTTATAAAAAGGATAGGCATCATCTACTGCCAATTTATAAAATTGTGTTAACGGAAGGTTGTTTACAAATTTCCAGTGTTTGGTGTTGTCAAACGTTTCGTACAAACCGCCATCTGTACCCACTAAAATATAATTGGGGTCGTCAGCTTTAAACACCATAGCGTGGCTATCCACGTGTTTTTTTGATTCGTTCATCTGAGAAAAGGTTTTGCCACCATTATCAGAAACCAACACGTAATTATTCATCAAAAAGAGTTTGTCAAACACATGTGGAGAGGCAATTAACTCTTGATAGTAATGTGGTCCTGTACCCCCAGAAACCGTATCGGACATTTTCGTCCAACTTTCACCGTCATTTTCTGAACGATATACAGCCCCTTTTCGGCGTTCTAGCTCAATAGCGGCGTATAATACATTTGGCTTTTGGGGTGATATTGCAAGACCAATTTTTCCCATATCTACTTTAGGCAAACCTGTTGTAAGTTTTCGCCATGTATCGCCACCATCAACAGACTTGTATAGGGCTGTGCCAGGACCACCACCCATATAGGCCGCTACGTTGCGATGCCGCTGCCAGCTTGCAGCGTATAGTACATTTGGATTTTTTGGGTTAATTACAATATCTGTTACACCTGTCCATTCGTCTAGTTCTATTGTTTGTTTCCAAGAAATTCCCCCATCAGTAGATTTGTATAAACCACGGGCGCCACCAGAGCTCCAAAGGGGTCCTTGTGAGGCGACCCAAATCGTATTTGGATCGTCTGGATGCACAATAATTTTTGAAATATGTTCCGATTTTTTCAACCCTTTATTGTTCCATGTCTCACCACCATCTAGACTCACATAGATCCCGTGTCCAATACCTACGTGACGCCCCCCAACATTTTCACCAGTACCAAGCCATACGGTGTTGGCATTGCTTGGATCTAATGCAATGGCCCCTGTAGAATAAAAGGGTTGGCTATCTGTAAGTGGTTTCCATGTTGTACCCGCATTTGTGGTTTTCCATACACCACCCGAACCAACAGCGACGTACCATATATTTTCGTTTGTAGGGTCAATAGCGATATCCGCAATACGTCCTGACATAAATGCCGGTCCGATGCTTCTAAACGAAAAACCACTTAGTGCAGCCTTTAAAGGGGTGGATTTTTCATTTTCCTCATTTTTTTCTTGTGCGAAGGAAATTTTAAAACCTATCAGTAGTACTAGGGCAAATATATGGAGTTGTTTCATTGTGAAGGATTTAAAAAAATTAATGCTAAAGCTACTAAAATAATGACAATAAACATTTTGTGATTGATGACCTTTCAATGCGTATTTTTGCCAGATGCGTAGAAAAAAACCACTTCAACCTATCGAAAAACTTCGTGTAGACGGTATTGGCAAAAAAGGTAAAGGAGTTGGGCGAACCAAAGAAGGGCAAGTGGTTTTTATACAGGGTGCAATCCCTGGTGATATTGTTGATGTAAACATTCAAAAAAAACGTCGGAAGTATCTAGAGGGAAAAATAGCTCAAATTCATGTGGAAAGTGCAGACAGAGTACCACCAAAATGTACCCATTTTGGTACCTGTGGGGGTTGCACTTGGCAACATATGGATTACACGGCACAGCTACGCCACAAGCAACAAGAGGTCTCAGACGCGCTACAACGCATTGGCGGTATTGAAATACCCCATTTTGAACCCATTATCGGTTGTAAAGACTTCTTTGGCTATCGCAATAAGATGGAATTTAGTTTTTCCGCCAGGCGCTGGTTAACAGCAAGCGAAATTTCTGGCGAAAGCCCTATTGAAGACCGTACTGCTCTAGGATTTCACATCCCAGGAATGTGGGACAAGATTGTGGACATTTCATACTGTCATATTCAACCTGAGTTGCCTAACAGTATTCGAAACGAAGTAAAAGCGTATGCCCGAAACGCCGGACTGTCTTTTTATGATGCGCGTGATAAAGAGGGATTCCTGCGATCATTGATGCTAAGAACAACACTCAAGGGAGAAATAATGGTGGTGATTCAGTTTTTTTATGAAGATAAAATCGCAAGAAAAGCACTGTTAGACCACTTGGTTGAAACTTTTCCAATGATTACCTCATTGCAGTACATCATAAATGAAAAGGCTAATGACAGTATTTATGATCAAGAGATTCACTGTTATCACGGTAGCCCCCACATTTCAGAAAGCATGGGTGACTTATCGTTCCTTATCACACCAAAAGCATTTTACCAAACCAATCCTGCACAAGCTGAGGTATTGTATACAAAAGCGCTAGAATTGGCTGCATTAAAGAATACGGATGTAGTCTATGATTTATATACAGGCCTAGGTACTATTGCACAATTTGTAG
>CBFICG010000161.1:0-2785 GCA_965661025.1 Flavobacteriaceae bacterium
TACGGATAACACAGAAATAATTTTTGAAAGTTCAGGAACGGGCGGTCCTGTAAGTCAACATCATGTGGCATCGCTTACTACCTATAAAAAAAGTTTCAATGCAGCATTTTCACATTTTTATGGAGATGCGTCCAAGTATCACATTTTAGCCTTATTGCCTGGGTATTTTGAGCGCCCAAATGCTTCATTGGTATATATGTGTCGTGATTTGATTCAACAAGCAAAACCAGAACATAGCGGATTTTATTTGAATCAGTATGAGGCATTACACAAAGCCTTAATCGAATTAAATCAAAACAGTCAAAAAACGCTACTAATAGGCGTTAGTTTTGCGCTATTGGATTTTTGCGAGGCCTTCCCAACAACATTACAACACACTACTGTTATGGAAACTGGCGGCATGAAGGGAAGACGTAGAGAACTCATCAGAGAAGAGTTGCATATGCGACTCAAAAAAGGATTTGGTGTGGACGATATTCACAGCGAATACGGTATGACAGAATTATTATCACAGGCCTATTCGAAAGGAAAAGGAATTTTTCAAACAGCACCAAGCATGAAGGTTTATGTAAGGGATGTTCACGACCCAAAAAAAGTATCAACAACAGGTTCAGGAGGACTAAATATTATTGACTTATCCAACAAAGACTCATGTGCTTTTATTGCCACGCAAGATTTGGGAAAATGCCACGGAAACGGTCAGTTTGAAGTACTCGGACGCTTTGATTCTTCAGATGTTCGGGGCTGTTCACTTATGATGGCGTAACCAAGAGCAAAAAGTAATTTTTCTTTCCGCGTTGCAATAGCACATAACGTTCACAAATGATGTCAGCATCAGTAATGTTTTTGGCTTCGGTCACCTTTTCTTTATTTACTGAGATGGAATTTTCTTTCAGCGCACGGCGTGCTTCGCCATTCGATTTTAAAAATCCAGTACTTCCTGCCAATGCATCCATTACAGAAAGTCCCTCTCCTGCAAGCAAATCAGCAGGTACTTGGGCTTGCGGAACACCATCAAACACATCCAAAAGCGTTTGAGCATCTAATGATTTGAGCGTCTCTGCAGTGGCTTTACCAAACAAAATCTGAGCTGCTTGCTCAGCACGGGAAACATCTGTAGCACTGTGTACCATAGCAGTAACTTCCTGTGCCAGTTTACGTTGCAATTGGCGTTGATGAGGTGCTTCACGGTGCGTTTCAATGAGCGTGTCGATTTCATCTTTGGCCAAAAAGGTAAATATCTTAATGTATTTTTCAGCATCTTCATCCGAAGCATTTAACCAATACTGGTAAAACTTGTAGGGGGAAGTTTTTTCACGGTCTAACCAAACGTTCCCACTTTCAGTTTTTCCGAATTTAGTGCCGTCGGCTTTGGTAATTAATGGACACGTTAGCGCATACGCTTTCCCTGACAGTTTTCTTCGAATGAGCTCCGTGCCTGTGGTAATATTTCCCCATTGGTCGCTACCGCCCATTTGCAGTAAGCAATTGTGGTGCTGATATAAATAAAGGAAATCATAGCCTTGAATTAATTGATAGGTAAATTCGGTAAACGACATGCCTTCTTTGGCATCTGCGCCAAGACGTTTTTTTACGGAATCTTTAGCCATCATATAATTTACCGTAAGGTGTTTCCCAATATCACGAGCAAAGTCAATTAAACTAAACGACTGCATCCAATCGTAATTGTTTACCAACACCGCACCATTTTCTTTGGTGCTGTCAAAATGCAGAAATTTGGCAAGCTGCTTTTCCAAACCTGCACAATTACGCTGTAGTGTTTCGTTGTCTAGTAGGTTTCGCTCCGCCGATTTCCCCGATGGATCTCCAATCATCCCAGTGGCGCCACCCACAAGCGCATAGGGTTTATGTCCGTAGCGTTGAAAATGCATCAAAATCATGATTTGAACCAAACTCCCAATATGCAATGAATCTGCCGTAGGATCGAAGCCAATATAGCCCGCCGTCATGCCTTTGGCAAGTGTTTCGGCGGTTTCGGGCATGATATCATGTACCATTCCGCGCCACGTTAGTTCTTCAACAAATGATGCCATATAGTTCGTTTTTACAAATATAGACCTCTATATATGAACCCAAAAGCATTTGGAATAATTATTCTGGACCTATTGGATTTTCCAATTCAAATATGCTGTCTTGCCTTTGCATATTTTGCAATTCGGCTTTTACGGATTCAAAAATTTTGGTGTACACTTTTGGCTTTGATGCATAATACGTATTGCTTTGGGCAAAAGTAATGCTATCAATTCTGTGATAAGTATAGAGTGAATCCATGGGTATAAAATACTCTTTAGTATAGTTTGATGAAGCACTGAGTAATGCCAAATCAACATGGAAGTGTGTCATTTGCTCTACAGACATTAAAGTATCGGGCTTTGCTATACGGTCTTGGGCGCATGCTGCCACAAGTAATAAATTCAATATTAATAGGGCTTGTTTCATCTGGTAAAAGTAAGGGCTTTGCCAGTTGGATTTTGTGCAAAATTGCCCTGATTATAAATCGTATTTCCATTAATAATAGTGCGCGTAACTACGCCACGCAAAGTGGTTCCTTCTAATGGCGACCAGCCACACTTATACAAGACATTCTCTCTAGTTACCGTTTGCACTTGTTGTGTGTCAACCAAAACCAAATCGGCAAAATAGCCTTCACGAATATAGCCTCGTTGTGCAATATCAAATAATATAGCTGGATTGTGACACATCTTTTCAACTACTTTTTCCAACGTTATTTTTCCTTGTTGTACACACTCCAACAGTACAGGAA
>CBFICG010000162.1:0-2784 GCA_965661025.1 Flavobacteriaceae bacterium
TGCAGTGCGGTATTTTTGGTGCAGATATGCAAATTGATTTGGTAATTGATGGTCCTGTTACAATTATAATTGATTCAAAAAATAAAGCGTTATGAATATTCAAGATGCACAAAAGGCTGTAGATGCGTGGATAAATTCCCACGGCGTGCGTTATTTTAACGAGCTTACTAATATGGCCCAACTTACTGAGGAAGTGGGCGAAGTCGCCCGCATTATTGCGCGACGCTATGGCGAGCAATCCGAAAAGGAAAGTGACAAAAATAAAGAGCTAGGAGAGGAACTTGCAGATGTCCTCTTTGTGCTGTTGTGTTTGGCAAACCAAACCAATACCGACTTACAAGCTGCTTTTGATAAAAAATTAGCATTAAAAACCCAACGCGACCACGAGCGTCATCACAATAATCCAAAACTTCGTTTATGAGCACGTTGCGCCTAACGCATACAGCACAACAGCTTTTGGGGAAATGTACTATCACGGGCTCAAAAAGCGAGTCAAATAGATTATTAATTCTCCAAGCATTATTTCCAGAACTGAATGTACTAAACTTGTCAAATTCAGACGATACGCAAGCTATGATGCGTGGATTATCCTCCACAGAAGAAATGATTGATATTGGGCATGCGGGAACTACTATGCGCTTTTTGACTTCTTATTTTGCTGCCTCTGCTGGTGCAAAAAAAACATTAACTGGTTCAACGCGGATGCAAGAACGTCCCATCAAAATTTTGGTAGATGCTCTTCGTACTATTGGAGCAGAAATTGAATACCTAAACAATGAGGGTTATCCGCCACTGCGCATTTCAGGAAAAAAAATTGTAATTGATAGGGTAGAGTTGGCCGCGAATGTCAGCAGTCAGTATATTACGTCTCTGATGCTTATCGCACCCAAATTATCCAACGGATTAACCATCAATTTGGTGGGAGAAATCACCTCCATCCCATACATCAACATGACCTGTGAATTATTGCAAAAGGTAGGAATCAATGCGGTATTTCAAGGGCAAACTATTACCGTTTTTCCTCAAAACAGCGTTGAGCCCAATACCATAGAGGTGGAATCGGACTGGAGTTCAGCATCCTATCATTTTAGTATGGTTGCATTGGCAGAACATGCGGAAGTTTCCATAAAAAATTTCGTTGCAGATAGCCTTCAGGGGGATAGTGTTTTAGTTGATATTTATGAGCAGTTGGGGGTCTCTCATATGTTTAAAGGAAACTCATTGTTGCTAAAAAACAATGGCAATGTGCAGCCGCACATTGAACTCAACTTGATTAAAGCACCCGATATTGCACAAACGATTGCCGTTACTTGTTTTGGATTGGGGATTTCTTGCGATTTAACGGGGCTTCATACGTTAAAAATTAAAGAAACAGACCGTTTGGTAGCACTCCATACCGAGCTCACCAAACTAGGGGCAAACATTAGCGTAACGGATGAGTCATTGCACTTAACAGCTCGTCAAAATCCAATTAAAAAAGACGTAGCTATTGATACTTATCACGACCACCGTATGGCAATGGCTTTTGCTCCGCTTGGAGTCAAAGCACCCATTCGTATTAATGATGCTGAGGTGGTAAGCAAATCCTACCCAACGTATTGGGATGACCTTCGTGCCTTGGGGGTTTCTATCAGTCAAGTAAAATAAATATCCAAAACCCTTGACAAGCCCCCTTTCCTGATAGTATATTTGCGCCTTTGTTTATAACTTATGAAACTTTCACACTTTAATTTTAACCTACCCCAAGATTTATTAGCCGAAAACCCAACAGAGCACCGTGATGAATCCAAACTTATGGTATTGCACCGTGACACGGAAACCATTGAGCATAAGCTTTTTAAAGATATTACCGATTATTTTGATGAAGGTGATGTGATGGTGCTTAACAATACCAAAGTATTTCCTGCAAGGTTGATGGGGAACAAAGAAAAAACGGGGGCAAAAATTGAGGTGTTTTTACTAAGAGAACTCAACAAAGAACAACGTCTTTGGGACGTATTAGTTGATCCCGCACGTAAAATCCGAATTGGAAACAAGCTTTATTTCGGTAATGATGAAACCTTGGTTGCAGAGGTTATTGATAACACCACTTCAAGAGGAAGAACGCTACGCTTTTTGTTTGATGGAAGCTACGATGAATTTAGATCAAAATTAAAGGACTTGGGGCAAACGCCACTCCCTAAATACATCAAACGACCAGAAGAAAGTTTTGACAGAGAACGTTATCAAACTATATATGCAAAACATGAAGGAGCAGTAGCGGCTCCTACTGCAGGTATGCACTTCTCAAAACACGTATTAAAGCGTCTTGAAATCAAAGGAGTAGATTTGGCGGAAATTACGTTGCACGTTGGCTTGGGAACATTCAATCCGGTTGAAGTTGAAGATTTATCCAAACACAAAATGGATTCAGAAGAATTAACTATTGATGATACTGCCGCAGCACTTGTAAATCGCGCAAAAGCATCAGGAAATCGCGTTTGTGCTGTTGGAACAACTTCTATGCGCGCTATCGAAACGTCTGTGTCTTCAAGTAATACACTTAATCCGTATCAAGGGTGGACGCACAAGTTTATTTTTCCTCCCTATGATTTTAAAATTGGCGAAGCGCTGGTAACAAATTTCCACTTACCAAAATCTACACTACTAATGATGGTTTCCGCTTTTGCAGGGCATGATTTTATTAAAAGAGCCTATGATGAGGCGATAAGTCACAAGTATCGCTTCTATTCATATGGAGATGCGATGCTTATTTTATAGGTACTTATGAGCGACGTCCGGAAA
>CBFICG010000163.1:0-2777 GCA_965661025.1 Flavobacteriaceae bacterium
TCAATACCATTTACATAAACTAAATTTTCATCGTAATTACCCCCTCTAACAGCATATTGGGTGCTAAGTTCGTTATTGGAATTCACACCGGGTAAGCTCAATAACAGGTTTTCAACCCCTGCATTTGCACCTGTAATGGTACGGATGGTTTTTGGCGAAAGCACGGTTACGCCGCGTACAGTTGCTGAACGATTTCCTTGAACTATTACCTCACCCATTTGTTCTGTTTTAGGATTCATTACAGGATGAAGCTCATACGATGTATTCGAATTTAGGCTTAAAGAGATGGTTACGTTTTTGTGTGTAATATGCGAAAAGGTCAATTTGATTAGTTGGTCTGATTGAACATCGAGTTGAAAAAATCCATTTTCATTTGTGGTTGTACCCATGCCAAGATTTGTGGTTATGGAAACAAACGAAATGGGTTGTTGGTTATTATTGGTTACAACCCCTTGAATTGTAGCGTTTTGTGCATATAACCCCAATGAACTCAGCCAAATCAGCGATGCTACAATATGTTTTTTCATTCTTTGCGGTAAAATGTTGTTTCAAATGTAGTATTGTTCCCTGCTTTATCCCAAACAATTAGCTTCAATTTGTGCTTTACCTGCGAAAGTTTTATCGGGTCTTTGAATCTAAATGTCAATTCATTCTTCTTTTGTTCATATTCAAATAAGATCCATTTTCCATTTAGATAACCCGTGTAACGGTCAATACCTGAGCCGATGTCTTTTACTGTAAATCGAATGTCTTTTTCTAAAGATATCCATCGGTTTGTAATGTTTTTTTGGTCTATGATAGTTGGGGGAATAGTATCTTGAAGTACGGCAATGGCGCCAGTGCTTTTCAATTTAGCAGAAAAATACCCTTTATCATTTCTTTTACTTACAAATCCCCAATTATTGGAGCGTTTAAGCGCAAGATATTCTCCTTTTAGCGTGTCTTTTTTTTCAAAGGTGAGTTTGTAAGGCTTGATAAAATACGCATACGGATTCTCAATATGTAATGTATCTCCGTCTGTGAAAATATTTAGTGGTGTGGACTGGCTAAAGGTTTTGGCGTTTACATATATTTCAAAAGTCTTTAACTCAAAAAGATAGTCTCTGTTTGGCTGAATCATTTTACCCGCTAGAGGAGGTTTTTTTTCTACCCAAACCTCTTCTTTTTTTCCGATAATTGGAACGATTAAATATGTGGTATTTCCTGCCACATCACGTAGTGTTACATTGTAAGTATATCTTTTTTTCTCTTCAATTTCTACCAATCCATCATTGAAAAAATCAACAAAAGGCACAGTTTCTTTAAACGGATTATAAAGCCGCATTACTTTCTTTTTGGTATCGACATAATGGACATAATCCATAAGCTTATACATATGCTTTGTGTCATCAAATGCGAGTGTGTCAAAACGAGCCAAAAAGCATTGGACGCCGTTTAGTTGTGCTATTATTTCATACGTTCCATTTTTATTATACGAATTATCTTGTCGGTCAAAATGTTCTATTCCAAAACCTATACTTCCCAGTGCAACAATTGGCTCAGCAACAAAAAGGCTATCGTTTTTTTGCGTGATTTGTAGTTGGATCTTTTCTTCAGATTGATTGACAACACCCTCAACCGGATAAGCAAAAACTTGTTTTATAACAGGTCTTTGGGTGTCCGGCACATGAATATCATTGATAAGGGGATTGAACGGAATTTGATTTGCACTACTCCGCAACTCTAAATGTAAATGCGGACCAAATGACGAGCCAGTGTTTCCAGAAAACCCTATTATGTTGCCTTTTTTAATGGGAATTTCTTGAGGTTCCGGATAAAAATGGATGGTGTAGCTTTTTTTAGCGTATTGTTTTTTACGCACATGTGGTACAATTTTTTTGCTGTAGCGTTGCAAATGGCCATATACGCTAGTGGTTCCATTGGGATGATTTATATAGAGCGCTTTGCCGTATCCGCCTTGCTGAATTTTTATTCTCGACACATAACCATCAGCAACGGCACGAAGCGGGATACCTTCTTGGCTTTGCGTTCTGATATCAATTCCTGCGTGAAAATGTGTTCCGCGAAGCTCGGCAAAACTACCTGATAATTGAATTGGAATATCGACAGGAGATTGGTAATATTGCGCTGTTAAAAGCGAATAACAACACAGTATAAGAAGTAAGATTATGCGGTTCATTGATACAAATGTACACCATAATTGCGCAAACCTTGTGCCGCAATACTTGTAAAAACGTAACAGCTTAGGTACATTTGGGTTGAATTTATACAATATGGAAAGCGCTACGTTGCACGAATTACAACAGCTAGAAAACCAATTACATGTTTTGGTGGACAGATTACATTATTTTGAGCAAAGAAATGAAAATCTTGAGCACGCGCTAGCAGAAATAACAGCTAAGCTGGAGAAGAAACACGATATATCACGTGCTTGGCAAGACAAATACGAAGCATTAAAATCTGCTCAGGGAATGAATACTGGTGATACGGCTGCCAAAAAACGAGCGCTTCATCATATAGACGCCTTAATTAACGAAGTTGATGCATGTATTGCACAACTTGAAATTGGAGACTAATGCAAAAAATTAAACTTTCCATTGGTGATAGAGTGTATCCATTGAGCGTTCCAGAGGGAGAAGAGGCCATTTTACGCGAAGCTGCAAAAAGTATAAATGCTATGGTAGATCATTTTGAAAAAAACTATGCTGTAAAAGACAAACAAGATGTGTTGGCAATGTGTGCCTTGCAAATTGCTGTACAAGCGAGTAAAGAGACTG
>CBFICG010000164.1:0-2667 GCA_965661025.1 Flavobacteriaceae bacterium
ATCGTGTACCTCACCAATTTTGTGGCTAACACCAGTATAGTATAAAATACGCTCAGTGGTTGTGGTTTTTCCAGCATCAATATGAGCTGCAATTCCAATGTTACGGGTATATTTTAAATCTCTTGCCATGATTTATATGCTGCTTTTTTAGAATCTAAAATGTGAAAAGGCTTTGTTAGCTTCTGCCATTTTGTGAGTATCTGTGCGCTTTTTGACGGCGGCACCTTCTTCTTTTTCGGCAGCAATAATTTCGGCAGCTAGTTTTTGTGCCATAGATTTTTCGTTGCGCTTACGTGCATAACCAATAAGCCACTTCATGGCCATAGATATTTTTCGGTCTGGACGAATTTGCATGGGGATTTGAAATGTAGCCCCACCTACACGTCGGCTTCGCACTTCTACATGCGGCATAACATTCGAAAGTGCATCTTTCCATATTTGGAGCGCATCTTTCTCTTCGTTTTGGTTTTTAGATTCTACGATATCGATGGCATCGTAAAATATCTTAAATGCTACGGATTTTTTCCCGTTCCACATCAGGTTATTGACAAATCGCGTGACCAGTTGGTCATTAAAGCGCGGGTCGGGAAGGAGAGGGCGTTTTTTCGCCTGTCTTTTTCTCATATTCTGGGTTTGAGTGGTTCAAGCAAGCTTGAACGTCATATTACATTATCGCTACAATTACTTTTTAGGTCGTTTTGCACCATACTTGGATCGACGCTGTAAACGACCTTCGACACCTGCGGTGTCAAGTGCACCACGAACAATGTGGTAACGCACTCCTGGCAAATCCTTTACACGACCTCCACGTACGAGTACGATGGAGTGCTCTTGTAAATTGTGACCTTCGCCTGGAATGTAGGCATTAACCTCATTTCCATTTGTCAGGCGAACCCTAGCCACTTTCCGCATTGCGGAATTTGGTTTTTTAGGTGTTGTGGTGTACACACGTGTACACACGCCACGACGTTGTGGACATGAATCCAATGCAGCGGATTTGCTCTTTTTTGCGAGGTCCTTGCGGCCTTTACGAACGAGTTGCGATATAGTTGGCATACGTTATACTTACTTTATTCCTTCAATTAAAGGGCTGCAAATGTAGTATAATTTTCCACGCTATCAAATACTGTTGTGTAATTTTTTAAGTAGATTTAACTTAAGAAGCGTTTAACCTGAAAAATAGCACCAACATTTTGAATACAAATGCATTATATATAATTCCCTATGTTATTACAACTTCCGTGCGTAATTTTGTTGGCGATATGCTTAAAAGCCAAAATGAATTTGTCGCTTTTTTTGAAACCCTACTTGCTGAGCAACGCCCATTTGTGATGTTCCGTTTGCCGCAAACACAAAAAATTGTGGTCTATCAACAACTTGAAAAGAAACATCATCAAACCAAAACATTGACAGAAAACGGTTTTGTGTTTGCACCATTTTTGACAAAAGAATCTTATACATTTATTCCCAATCAAAAGGAAGAGCATTTTGTTGTTCCCCATGATACCAACACCCCTTTGGAAAAAAAAGTGGTTTATGCGCAAAACAAATCTTATTATAAGGAGTTGGTTGCTGCTGCCCAAAACGTCATTAAACAAAGTAACCTTAAAAAAGTAGTTGTTTCTCGGCAACACATACAGCCCTACACAGGTTCTGTGGCAACATCATTTTTAAAACTGACACAAGTCTACCCTGATGCCATGGTGTATTATTGGTCACATCCACACACTGGAAATTGGATAGGTGCAACACCTGAAACGCTGCTTCACATCCAAAAAGGCATATGCAGAACCATGGCCTTGGCGGGGACATTACCCTATAAAGAAAATCATGAGCCAGAATGGACTGCCAAAGAACTGGATGAGCAGCAAATGGTAACTGATTTTATTCAAAAGCAATTGGAGCAATGTTTTCCTAAAAATAGCATTAAGCTGTCGCCAACCTACACAAAACGTGCCGGGAATTTACTCCACCTGTGTGCAAATTTTGAAGTACCGCTGGGAAATACCACTACCATAGAGCTGATGCGCTTGCTACACCCTACACCTGCTGTAGCAGGAGTTCCGGTCAATGAAAGCTTGTCTTTTTTAGCTACCCATGAAACGCATAACCGTAGTTATTATGCTGGTGTTTTAGGGCCAATCACATCTGACAATGTTCATTTATATGTAAACCTGCGTTGTGCTACCGTAATGGAAAAAAGCCTCATCTTATATGTAGGTGGTGGCATTACCGAACAAAGTGATGCCGAAATGGAGTGGGCAGAAAGCCAACGCAAGGCGGAAACCTTGTTGAGCGTATTGTAACGGCTTGCCTATTAGCACACTCATTTGGTGTTTTGTACCTTTGCACAGCTATGAAATTAGACGCCCAACCACGTCAAACGCGATATACCGAAATTCCGCTACCACAAGCAGTTGTACATTATTGTGCTCAGTACGGCATTGAACATGTAATTATTTCGGCGGGTTCTCGAAATGCCCCCTTGACAAACGGATTTGTGGAGAACCCTTTTTTTACGACCTTCAGTGTGGTAGATGAACGAGCTGCTGCTTTTTTTGCCTTGGGAATTGCACAACAATTGGCCAAGCCCGTTGCACTAGTATGCACTTCGGGCTCTGCCTTGCTTAACTATTATCCTGCAGTAGCAGAAGCGTATTACAGCGA
>CBFICG010000165.1:0-2612 GCA_965661025.1 Flavobacteriaceae bacterium
TTTATAATAAGATTCGTATAGTGTGTACGCATCTTTTAAACTGCTGTCAAAAGATGTATATGCCGTAGCAAATATACCTCGCGTAAAATCCCCTCGGATAGGCAAAAAATGCAGCGTTGATGCACTTTCTTGCGCTTTTGTAAGTGTTTCTCCAATTTCTCCTAAATGCTGATGAACAAAAGGCTTGTAGTACGAAATGTTGTTGTTTCTCCAGCTAAAGTGACTGGTTGCAGACGGTACTGCACCAGCTCCGGTACTTCCTGTTATGGCATTAATGTGTACATCATGTTGTAGCTTTTTTGCAGCGGCAAGGGGCACTAACGCTAACTGAATTGCCGTAGCAAAGCAGCCTGGATTTGCAATCGCCTGAGCAGATTTAATCTGATGTAAATTGACTTCAGGAAGCCCGTACACAAAAGACCTACCCATAAAATTGCGATCTGCAGCCAATCGAAAATCATTACTCAAATCAATAATTTTAGTATTGTCATTTACAGGGTGTTCGTGTAAAAAGGTAGCAGAATTGCCATGTCCCATGCATAAAAAAAGCAAATCGATTTCGGGATTAAGCTCTGCCGAAAACGACATGTCTAAAATTCCAACCAAATCGGGATGCGTATTTGAAATAGGTTGTCCAGATCGAGTAGAACTGTACACAAAATTTATTTCCACATTTGGATGGTTGACTAGTAAACGCAGTAATTCACCCCCTGTATATCCTGCGCCACCAACAACGCCTACTTGTATTTTATTTATTGACATGCTGATAAATTTTTCCGGCATTTGCCGATAGTTTAATAAATCCTTTTGCTTCATCTGCGCTCCATGCTTCGTTAGCTTCGCCATAAGTACCAAAAGAATTGTCCATTAAATCAAAATCCGATTCAATACCATCAAGTGTAAATCGGTATGGATGCAGTGTTAAAAAGACACTTCCTGTCACTGTATTTTGACTATTGGTTAACAATGCCTCAAAATCTCGCATTACAGGGTCTAAGTATTGTCCTTCGTGTAACATCATACCATAATGAGAACCAATGTAGTCTTTGTGATGTAACTGCCATTTACTAAGTGTGTGTTTTTCTAGCAAATGATGCGCCTTTATGATTATCATTGCTGCTGCTGCTTCAAAACCAACACGTCCTTTGATGCCAATGATGGTATCTCCAACATGAATGTCACGCCCAATGGCGTAGGGAGCTGCGAGTTCCTGTAGGGCTTGAATTGCCTCCACTTGCGTATAGCGTTTACTATTTATACCCACCAATTCGCCTTTTTCGAATTGAAGTGAAATCTGCTCAGTTCCTGTTTTTGTACACGGGTTCGGGTATGCCGCATCGGGAAGTGGTTTTTGTGATTTAAGTGTTTCACTGCCGCCAACCGAAGTACCCCAAAGTCCTTTGTTAATAGAATACTGCGCCTTTTCCCAAGACCAATCTACCCCGTGTTGCTTGAGGTAATTTATTTCATCTTCTCTTGAGAGCTTTTGGTCACGAATAGGAGTAATAATTTCAATTTCTGGTGCAATGGTTTGAAAAATTAAATCAAAACGTACCTGATCGTTTCCTGCACCTGTACTGCCGTGTGCAATATATTCTGCACCTATTGCATTGGCATAACGAACAATTGCCACGGCTTGTGTAACACGTTCGGCACTAACCGAAAGCGGATACGTACTGTTTTTCAATACATTTCCAAATATCAAATACTTAACAATATCTTGATAAAAGGTCTCTACCGCCTCAATGCTTTTGTAGGAGTAAGCGCCAAGAGCTAATGCCTTTTTTTCAAGTGCCTCCACTTCTGCTCCGTCAAAGCCCCCTGTATTTACGCTCACAGCATGTACTTGATATCCCTTTTCACTAAGCGATTTTACGCAGTACGATGTATCTAACCCGCCGCTATATGCTAATACTAATTTTTTCATTTTTTATCTCGTTTAAATGCGTTTTTAAATGACTGTAATCGACCTACAATGCCGGTATTATTTTTTGTTTTTGGGTCATAAAGCATCCCTGTGCACAAGCACATCGTTCTGTTTGTTCTTGTGAGCACATCATAATTTTTACACGTTTGACATCCTTTCCAAAAATCTGGATCATCTGTAAGTTCCGAAAACGTTACAGGTTTGTAGCCTAGATCATAATTGATTTTCATAACAGGCAACCCTGTAGTTATTCCAAATATTTTTGCAGTAGGATATTTCTCCTGCGAATACTTAAAAATTTTGGTTTTGATTTTTTTTGCCAATCCGATTCCTCGATATTCAGGAGCTACGATAAGGCCAGAATGCGCAACATATTTTTCATGCCCCCATGCTTCGATGTAGCAAAAGCCTGCAAATTTTTCGCCGTCTAATGCAATGATGGCATTACCTGATTCAATTTTTTTCTGGATGTACGCTGGAGTACGACGAGCTATTCCTGTTCCGCGTACTTGCGCCGATGACGTAATTGTTTCCGAAATGATGGTGGCATACGTTACATGTATGCGTTTTGCAACTTGAATTTCCATGTTATGGAGAGGTGAAAATTAGACTGAAAATAAATAGAGGAGGAAACCGGACACACCTTAGTTTCATATATATATTGACTACCCCAAGGGGCGACGAG
>CBFICG010000166.1:0-2612 GCA_965661025.1 Flavobacteriaceae bacterium
CGATTTGTGCGCCAAGTCGCTCTCAGCTTTTTACAGGTCTCTATCCAATGCGTAATGGATGTGTGGCGAATCACCTACCTGTAAAAAATGTTACAGATATTAATGACTATTTTAATACTATTGGATATGAAGTTATTTTGGCAGGTAAGGGGCATATTAAACCTTCCACTGTCTTTAATTGGACACATTTTTATCATACGGCTAAAAACAGATTGCTACCAATCAATAAAGTAAAAAAATACATCCAAGACAGTTCAAAACCTTTCTGTATTATTTTTGCTTCAGATCTTCCACACGGTCCGTACCCAGCGCAAAATGATTATGTAGATAAGCCATTAGACTACGATCCCTCATCAAAAAATCCAAATAAAACGATAGCGAAAAGTAAGTCGGGCTACTATCAAAATATTGCTGACGATAATGCTCAACTTGGACAGGTGCTTTCCATGTTAGATGAGCTTTCTGTTCTTGATAGTAGTCTTTTTATATATTTATCCGATCACGGATTAAGAGGTAAATGGAGTGTGCGTGAAACAGGTTTAAAAATCCCTATGGTGGTGCGTTGGCCCAATCGTATTAAGCCAAAATCAAAAAGTGATCAATTAGTAACAATTGTAGACATATTGCCCACCTTGCTTGAAATTGCTGGAGGGAATGTACCTGATGACATTGATGGGGTAAGCTTTTTACGAATCTTAGAGGGAAAAGAAAATAAAATTCGAGATTACGTATATGGAATTGCAACACGACAAAATATTCAAAGTTGCTATGTGTTTCCATCCCGATCGGTGCGAAATCATCGCTATAAATATGTACGTAATTTCAATTCCTTGGAAGTTGTGGAGCAAAACATGACAAGTAATCAAGCGGTAAATGCCTTTATTAAAAGAGGCGCAGAGGCCTTTCCAAGGGTTCCATTTGAAGAGCTTTACGATTTACAAAAGGACCCTTTTGAGCATAAAAACTTAGCTACCAATAAAGACTATACAAGTATCAAAAACCAATTAGCAACGCAATTAGTACTCTGGATGACGCAGCAAAATGATTTTTTGATTGATTATAAAATGCCGCTGTTAAAACCGACCTTGCATCCTATCGATAAAATATCAAAATGGAACAAGCCACCAAAAGCACTAGTTAGTTCCTTAAAAGAAGAAGATTATTTATCACTTCATTATTGAGTGAAACTCTTGTTTTAGTTTTTGCACAATTTATTATAATTGGTGCTTGACTTCTGTAATATATTTGGTATAATACTAAACTAAAATTCATGTATTCAAGCAAACTTCCTATATTTTTAGCTTTAATCTTTTGTTCATTGCCTTTTTATTCGTGCAGTCAACTGGGCGAAAAATTTAATTCAAACCCAGATTTTTTAAACTCTCCTTTAGTTAGTGAAATTTATACAGCTGATCCTTCTGCACATATTTTTAATGACCGTATTTATATTTATGCCTCACACGATATTGAGTCAGGTGGAATAGAGGATGATAGTGGAAATCATTTTAATATGATTGATTACCATGTGCTGTCAATGAATTTAGATGGAAGCGATATTACTATACATCCAGTAGGCCTTTCTGTTGATGATGTTTCGTGGGCTAAAAGTAAGTTTTGGGCACCAGACGCTGCCTATAAAGACGGTGTATATTACCTTTACTATCCTGCAAAAGACGCCAATAATATATTTAGATTAGGTGTTGCTACTTCCACAAAACCCGAAGGTCCATTCACACCTCAGCCATCACCCATGAGGGGGAGTTATAGTATTGATCCTGCCGTTTTTGTTGATGATGACGGAAGCGCTTATATTTATTTTGGTGGTATTTGGGGCGGTCAATTACAACGTTGGGAAACCGGATCTTATGACGAAAATGGATCCTTAAAAGACATGGGTGTTCCTGACAACCCAGCCATATTGCCTCGTATGGCAAAGCTAACAGACGACATGCTTGAGTTCGCTGAGGAAGTTAAATCCATTGAAATTCTTGATAAACAAGGCAACCCCTTAATGACTAAGGATTTAGATCGCCGTTTTTTTGAAGCTCCTTGGATACACAAACACAATGGCACCTATTATTTGAGCTACTCAACTGGCGATACACATTTAATAGTATATGCAACAAGCGATAATCCTTACGGTCCTTTTACATATCAAGGGGTGCTTAATGAGCCTGTTCAGGGCTGGACAAACCACCATTCCACGTTAAAAGTTGGGAACAAGTGGTTCTTCTTTTATCATGACACTGAATTATCTGGAAAAACACATCTAAGGAATGTAAAATTTACTACTTTTAAACATAATAAAGATGGAAGTATAGATCCCATAAAAACCTATTTTGGAAACGATTGGAGATTTTAGTTAAATACGTACTTCAGCTATGTATAATATTGGATATGATATTGGCAGTTCGTCTGTGAAGACTGCAATTATTGAGGCAAAGACAGGCAAGCAAATTGCCGTAACTCATGTACCTGAGGGGGAGATGGGTATGATAAGCCCTGAAAATTCATGGGCTGAACAAGACCCTGAACTGTGGTGGAAACTCGTTTGTTTATCAACAAAAAAACTACTGAAACAAACGGGAATAGATTCAAAAAAAATTAACGCT
>CBFICG010000167.1:0-2511 GCA_965661025.1 Flavobacteriaceae bacterium
GCTTACTCCACATGCGCTTCAAACTCAATTTCTACATCTGTGGCGCCACCAAAATCGGCACGTTTAGTACCTGTTTTTGAAGTTGGTTCGTGAATAAGGTATGCCTCTACATCGATCTCACCAGCAGAAGTAGTTTCCCAAAGCGTTTTTAGATGTACAGGATTCTTGCTACTGTCTCTTGTGTCATCAGGTGCCGCTGTAATGGTTATGCTATCATCAGCTAACTCATAGAATATTTGGTGCTCATCAGCTTCTTCTATTATTTCTGCGGTAACATTATCTTCCTCATTCCAGAACGTAATCTCGAACTTGTATGTTGAATTACTTTCTAGCTCAATCACTTTGTGGTCTCCGTGCTCGCCTTCTTCTTTAGTCGATATTGCATGGCTATGGTCTTGATCTACTTCAAAAGAAATGGTTTTAGCGGTGTTGTCGCCTTGGTTGGTTACTTTTAGATCCACCCGGGTAAACACCTCTTCTTCATTAACAGGTTTAGGGTCATCTTTTTCGCATGATGCTAAAAATAGCATAGCAGATAGTAATAATGATTTTTTAAAAATATTTTTTGACATGTCTATAGTTTTTGAATAATAAATAAGGTTAAACCCAAGATTGGGCTTATAAAAGATTTGCGCTAAGAAAAACTATAAAAAAGGTGGTGCGCGTAACTGCTTAGAAAAAATTACTTTTCCAAACACTTTAGTTTCTTGAAGTGTGTTTTCAAATAAAAATGATTCTGGAAGGGAGAAAAACGAAAAAGTAGGTAAAACGGCTTGCGTATTGGAAACATAATCCAACAATTCACATGTCGTTTCACCCTCGTGAAAATGAAGGACTTTTTCTTCACAAACAGGATGGTCGTGATGCTCAAAAATATGAACATGCTGCAACAACGTAGGGTAGAACAATAACCCTAAAAAAAACAGTCTACTAAAGAAAAATTTAGTTTTCATCCTTTGGTACAAACAAAAATCCTAACCCCATACGAGAAAGCATTTTCTTTTCAAAGGTCCAAAAAAAACGGAACTGACCAAAAACAAAACCAAAAAATACAAGTAAAACCTGATAAATAGGAAAAATCAACAAAATTCTTGCAGGCCAATATACCCATGCTGAAAAGTTTTCTGATGTTATCCCCAGTAAGTTGGTAAGGGGAGTAGCAAGTTTGGCAGCAGAAGATCCTGTAACAGCAAAAACCACTAATATGATTACCAATTGTAAATTGGAATCTATACCCCAACGTTTTTTTAGTCGGCGCATTTAACCTAAAAGTTCACTGATTTGTTGCGCGAGCTCCGTCCCAATGCGGTTTTGTGCTTCTTTGGTGGCTGCGCCAATATGCGGCGTTAACGAAATTTTAGGGTGCATCAATAACTTAATCGCCGGATTGGGCTCGTTTACAAAGGTGTCAAGGGCAGCAAAAGCTAAATGCTCATTATCCAAAGCGGCAACAAGAGCTTCTTCATCTACCACACCACCACGTGCAGCATTGATCAGTCCAGCACCTTTTTTCATTTTAGCAAGTTCAGTAGCACCTATGGTGGGTTTTTCCTGAGCCGGAACATGTAATGTAATAAAATCAGATTGCGACAGTACCTCATCAAAAGAACGTGTTTTAATCGCAATGTTAAGGGATTGTCCATTGAAAAAATCTACTTCAACGGTCGCTTCATTCATAAAAGGGTCATAGGCTGCAACATCCATTCCTAAACCCAAAGCAATTTTTGCTGTTGCTTGTCCAATGCGACCAAATCCAATAATTCCCAATGTTTTTCCACGCAGTTCTATACCTCCTGCGTATGCTTTTTTGAGCACTTTAAACTTGGTTTCACCATCAAGAGGCATATTGCGGTTAGCATCGTACAAAAAGCGAACTGCGCCAAACAAATGCGCAAATACCAGCTCTGCCACAGAGGCAGACGAGGCTGCGGGTGTATTGATTACGTGTAAGCCTTTTTCGCGGGCATAATCAACATCGATATTATCCATCCCAACACCGCCACGGCCAATAAGTTTTAATTCAGGACATGCGTCAATAAGGTCTTTGCGAGCGGTTGTGGCACTGCGTACCAATAGTCCTGAAATATTGTTTTCATTGATGTAAGCAACAAGTTGCTCCTGTGCCACATTGGTGGTGGTTACAGTAAACCCTGCCTGAGTAAGCGCATCAATACCAGATTGAGAAACGCCGTCGTTTGCGTGAATGTTCATATGTGAATTATGCTTTTTGTTCTAAAGTTTTCATTACATCTACAAGTACTTGAACGGAGCTTATTGGGAGTGCATTGTACATTGATGCGCGGTACCCCCCAACTGAGCGGTGTCCATTGATTCCGTTAAGTCCAGCTTCTTTTGCCATAGCTTCAAATGTATCCTTAAGTCCAGGCGCATTCAACGTAAAGGTGGCATTCATGATACTGCGGTCTTCTTTGGCAGCAAATCCATCAAATAATGGATTGCGGTCAATTTCACCATACATAAGCCTTGCTTTTGCTTCGTTTTCTTTTTCAA
>CBFICG010000168.1:0-2490 GCA_965661025.1 Flavobacteriaceae bacterium
TAATGCTTGATTATAGAAGGCAGTACTACGGTAATGTCCCTTTTTTACAACCCCATAATAGCGTGCAAAACTATTGGAATAACCAGAGTACTCATCTCCACATTGTTCACTTCGGTTTACGTTGCGTGCTTTTGCATCCACAATAAGAGGATGAAAGGTGTGCTTCTGAACTCCAATTGTTCCCGTTTTGTCATAGCTTCTACCGCTTTTGCTGAAATAATACTGATCCCTAGGGTTACTAAAATAAACCGTATAGGTCCATTCCAAATCATCGCAGTTTTGATAACACTCGGCATGGTCAAGCGTGTAGGTCTCCCCACCATATGACGAACAACATACTAAAAAATCCATATTATTGCGTGCCTTTCGTATTTTGGGAACGCTTCTTGGTGTGGATACCGACTCAGAGCTTATCTGTTTTGTAAACGTGCTTGTTTCTCCTTGATAGGTTACCTCAGCAGTAAGGGTTCGCACGTCAGTGCCATAGAAAATACCAATTTGTACTTTAGATGTTCCTTGACCGTTTAGGATATAGGAAAATTTCCATTTTATGGTTGCCCCAGCTGGCACATCTGTAAGCGTATAAGTAGGCCTATCACCAGAGCATACTTCAGATGGGCCTTTTATAGCATAACAATTTTTAGTTAAAACTTGTTGAAGTAATGGAGATTCAATAATTGAACCTTTCATTCTTTCTCCTTGGTCATGCGTAAACTTATTACGGCAATTTCCACCATATGACATTATATTTTTGGGATCAGGCTTATACTCTCCACCTCCGATATATTCGCAATCATTATTGACCTTACCTAAAACACATGGGTCTGCAGGGGTGTCACAAACAAAATCCCCACAAGTTGAGCAGTTTGAGCCATCAATAGCTTCTTTACAGCCACCCGTATCATTACACCCTAATCCGTGATGAGTGTGCCATAAGTTTAAACAATGACCTATTTCATGTGCTGAGGTTGGTGACAGTGCATATTTGTTTACGGTCACTAAATTTTTACTGAGGATTGCCTCTGCTCTACCTGCATAAGGTGCTGAATTAACAAGATAAAAATTAATTGAATTAGATATATTATTAATTTTTATCAAATCATTAAATTCGTTTGATGCTAAATCATAATATTTGGAATTATCGATAAAACCAATACCATTCATGTTAATCTGAATGTTTAAAGGATTATAATATTTATTCAACTGATCAATTATTATATCAATATTTGGTAATTCAAACCCGCCTCTCCCATCATTATGTCTTACAATATGGAAAAAAACATTAATACAAATTGAGTTGCCATTTTTGATGTTTTTTTCACTTATAAATGTGGAACTAAAATCTTTACTACTCCCTTTTGAGGGTGTTCCGCATTGTTGAGCATTTAGACTCATTTGGTTTAAAAATCCAAAGAGTATCATCGTGATAAAAATTGTTGTTTTCATAAGTCGGAATTTTAAGATTTGATTGTATGGCTTACATATTCATTTTTTTAAACTTTTCGCTACACCCCTCGTCGCAATTGATAGGGTCAGGTACTAATACTAAGTATTCGTTCTCTATGGTATAGGAATACGTCAAATTAAATTGGCTACTTGGACAATTAAAGTCTATAGTTATGGTATTATTTAAGATTTGGTAGCTTCCATTGCATATAAATCTATTAGTTATAATCCTTCCATCTTTTTTAAATGTATACACATATCCATTATTAATAGTTGTCCACTTTGGCTCGCTATCTCCGTCACTTCCATAAGTTTCTATTAGTTTCCATGTGCTGTATATCGGGCTTTCTTGTTCCCGTTCATTTTCTATGTTGCATCCTATTAGTGTTGCAAGAACTAATAATGTGGCAATTAATGTTTTCATTTTTATGTTTTTTTAAGTTATTGCTGTTTAATTGAAGTAAGCGTTATTTCAGCGTATTGATGTTTGCCATAAACCGCAGGTAGTATAACTTTAGTACAAAGCTTTGTTGCATTTCCAGAAAAGGATACCCAAACGGAGTCGTAGACTTTTTTTTCACGTAAATATCCCAGTTCTTTTTCCAAAATGGATTCATTACATACAATCAGAGCGCGCCCCTTTTCAAAGTCTCCTGATTGAATAATCCAAAAGCGATTATCGGTTTCTTTATAGTTTAAGTATTTATCTTTTACATCAACATGCTTATAGAAAATCCAACCCATTGTTTGCTCATCTGTTGTCATTCTGCTTTCATCTTGTTGATTGGGAATGGATAACACAGTATCTGATTTACAGCCGCAGTCAGGGGTTTCTGCTGTATTTTTCTTTTCACAGCCCAATAGCACGGTTACTAGTGTGAGTATAAGTAGTGTTGTTTTCATATTGTAGAATTAATGTGTTTTCGTCTATTCATTCGCAAAAGGCAAAAACAAGCGTGTTTTTGTTTTCCCTTTTAGTGTTATCAAACCACCCATACCATGTGGAAACGGCTTGCAAAGGCAAATTGCCTTTGATAGTAATCC
>CBFICG010000169.1:0-2476 GCA_965661025.1 Flavobacteriaceae bacterium
TTGGAATTCGTATTGCCTCTGAGGAGGAACCAAAATTTGAATTTTACACCTCAAGATTAGGGATTGGATATAAAAACATTGTACCTTTTTTTAAAGACTACATACAAAACAACCCCAAAGTCGAGTTAAAAATGCTTCATTTTTTTATCAATACAGGCATCCGAGACAATGCTTATTATTGGAATGAGCTGCAAAAATGTCTTCGAGTTTACACTACTTTAAAAAAGCTATGCCCCACACTAGACAGTTTAAATATCGGAGGTGGTTTTCCAATTAAAAACTCATTAAATTTTGATTTTGATTATAGCTATATGATAGATGAAATCATCAATCAAATTCAAATCACTTGTACTGAAGAAAATGTACCAGTTCCCAATATTTTTACTGAATTTGGAAGTTTTACTGTTGGAGAAAGTGGCGGATCTATTTTTGAAGTGCTATACCAAAAGCAACAAAACGATAGAGAGAAATGGAATATGATAAATTCCTCATTTATTACTACGCTACCAGATTCATGGGCGATAAACAAACGCTTTATTTTACTTCCCATTAACAGATGGGAAGACCCCTACGAGCGTGTACTCCTAGGTGGGCTTACTTGTGACAGCGATGACTATTACAATAGTGAACAGCATATTAATGCTATTTATCTTCCAAAGTTTAATTCCCAAAAACCACTTTACATTGGCTTTTTTAATACAGGAGCTTATCAAGAAAACATCGGTGGATATGGCGGATTGCAGCATTGCCTGATTCCTAGTCCAAAACATGTGTTGATAACTAAAGATGAACAAGGGGTATTGCAGATGCGTCTTTTTCGTCCACAACAAACAAAAGAAGATTTCTTTAAAATTTTAGGATATGAATAATTTCAAAACCTATGCAGGAATTCCCGAAAAATATGCAAAACTAGACAGTGCCGAAATTGTACTTATTCCGGTTCCATACGATGGTACAAGTAGCTGGCAAAAAGGAGCAGATAAGGGGTTTGATGCCTTTTTAGAGGCTTCTGAAAATATGGAACTTTATGATATTGAAACCAATAGCGAAGTTTATAAAAAAGGAGTTTTTATTGCCGAAATCATTGATGAAAATGCCTCTCCTGAAGCTATGGTTGAGCAGGTTCATAAGATTGTAAAAAAGTACATTCAAAAAAATAAGTTTGTAACTATTTTTGGTGGAGAACATTCCATTTCTATTGGAACGATACGTGCCTTTAAAGACTCGTTTAAAAATCTGACGGTTCTTCATTTAGATGCTCATGCAGATTTAAGGGACTCCTATGATGGAACCACTTGTAGCCATGCGTGCGCGGTTTATGAAGCAAGTAAATCCACTAATCTAATCCAAGTAGGAATTCGTTCTATGGACAGCAGCGAACGAGATGCTATGAATACAGATAAGGTGTTTTTTGCAGAGCAAATGATATTCGATGATTCTTGGCCAGATCGTGCTATTGAATTGATGACAAATCAAGTCTTTATCACATTTGATGTTGCTGTTTTTGACCATTCTATACTGCCTTCCACAGGGACTCCCGAACCCGGGGGATTGTTATGGTATGAAACCCTTGAGTTTCTCAAAAAGGTATTTATGGAAAAGGAAGTTGTGGGCTTTGATATTGTTGAGTTGTGTCCAAACCCAACAAACAAAGCACCAGATTTTATGGTTGCTAAGCTCTTTTATAAAATGCTGTCCTACAAGTTTTGCCAGCACAGCGAAGATGACTTTTTAGAGAACACTCAATCGATAGAAAAGAAAAAATAATAGAAGAAAAGAACAAAACGAGTTTAAGTATGAAAATAAATAACAAAGGGCACATTTCAACGTTTATAGACACCTATTTTTTACATTTTAATGCTGCAGCTTTGACAGATGCCGCCAAAGCCTATAACGAGCAATTAGAAAATGATGCAAAAATGTTGGTTTCTCTTGCAGGAGCTATGAGTACCGCTGAAATCGGAAAAATATTTTCTGAAATGATTCGTAAGAACAAAGTTCATATTGTTTCATGTACGGGAGCTAACCTAGAGGAAGATATCATGAACTTGGTGGCTAATTCCCATTATAAACGTATCCCAAATTACAGAGATTTAACACCTCAAGACGAATGGAATTTGCTTGAAAAAGGATTAAATCGCGTAACGGACACCTGTATTCCTGAAGAAGAAGCTTTTAGAAAGTTACAGCATCACATTTTTAAGATTTGGAAAGATGCAGAAGAAAATAATGAACGATTTTTTCCGCATGAGTTTATGTATAAATTATTATTGTCTGGAGTCTTAGAGGATGCTTATGAAATTGACCCCAAAGATTCATGGATGTATGCCGCTGCTCAAAAAAACCTTACTATGGTTGTTCCAGGTTGGGAGGACAGCACCATGGGGAACATCTTTGCTTCATATGTGCTAAAAGGTGATCTAAAAGCGAGCACCATGAAGTCTGGGATTGAATACATGACTTTTTTAGCAGATTG
>CBFICG010000170.1:0-2365 GCA_965661025.1 Flavobacteriaceae bacterium
AAAATGGCCATGCGGCTGACCATCGTTACGGCTCACCGGGCCAGCGTTATTGCACATATGCGATGGGAGCATTTCGACTGCGATAAAGGCATATGGACGATACCGGAGAAGGACATAGAGTCCACGCAAATGGGCTTCATGAAGTCTGGTAGAGAGTTTTCCATGAAAATACCAAAGGCGCTCTCAGAGGCGCTTTGTGCACTCCCTCGCACTTGTGATTATGTTTTTTCTGTGGATGGACGGAAGCCGATCAACGCAGAAACCCTGCGCAGAAATTTTCAAAAATTTGACAACATCACAACGCATGGATTTCGCAACACGTTCAAGACTTGGTGCCTCAACAATAACGTCGATCACTTTTTAGCAGATCGATACGTTGATCATGCTTTGCAAGGTTTGGATAAAAACTATCGGCGTGATGATTTATTTGCACAAAGAGCAGAATTGGCAGAGAGATATTCAAGATTTACAATGGGGCTAAACTAGATTAATTTTTTTAGTGAAAATTAGTAAGGTAGAATATTAAATGTCACTCGCAGCACGCCTATTTATTTTTATTAACGAAGTTGCATTTATCATTTTTACATTCGTAGCACCTGTTGCATACGTTGGCTTTTTACTTTCGGAGGGTCGTTTCCCGTTCGAAGGAAATGACGCAGCTATATTTATAGCTCAATTGATCGCCTATTGGTTTGTGATAATTAGCCTATTCGGATCGATAGCCTTAATGATAGAAAATAACAAAAGCTTAAAAAACATAGAGAAACTGCTAGAAAAACCAAACTTAAAAAAAGAACCACCCACCATCTTAAATGACGGTTCAAACTCTCCTTTGCGTCCAGAGCCAAGGTTAACGGCGGAGTAGTTACGTAGTGTCAGAAGGCGAACCCCAAAAGCTGTATGATGACCGAAAAGCCTTCGTTAAAAATGAATGGATGCATTATAAAGATACTGGTGATCGTCAGCACCTTGCAAATATTTGCGAAAAACTACCATTTTTTGAGCACCCGGAAGTTGGTTTAGAGATAGCAAAGCTTTTAACACAACCGACCCTTTCAAGATTCCCACAAAAACGTGGCCTAGATGAAGCTTTGCGTAGGGGCATGTTAAAATTTTACTATGAAAATTGGATAGGCCTAGAGGATGATCAAGTCGTTTACAAAGCGATTGCTGATAAATTGGATTGGTCAGGTGAAGGTGTAGAAAAACGTGTGCAAGAGGCCATCGTTCGACTTCAAAAAAAGGGAATAATTAAACCAAAATCGCAATTGCTTAATAAACAGAATGATTTTTAACAAAACGTTCAATGACGAAGAAAGAAATGTGTGAATATTAGAAAGGGTCAATCAAAATTAGGAGTGACCCGCTATGACACAAAAATGGCTTACAGCTAAGCAAGTTGGCGACCGTTACGGCACATCTGAAAAGTGGCCGTGGTATATTCAAAAACAGGATGAGAAGTTTCCGAGAGGCATTCGCTTTTCCAATGGCATGACCAGATGGAACATCGATGAACTCGACGCTTACGATGTCCAAAAGACGGAGGCAGCGGCATGAGTGTCACCGTTTACAAAATTGAGCCTGATAAAGATGGCAAAATACCTTCAGCCTTGGCACTCAGGCAGAAACTTAAAAAACAAAGCTTCAATCAAGCGCAAAATGTCAAACTGGCCTATCTCGGCAAATGGGTTGACCTCGAACTTCTAAAGCAAGCCAAAGATTAAGTGAGGTCAAAATGAGCGCGAAACACAGAGGCCGCGTTGTGGCCAATCATGAGTTGTATCCTTTAGAAATTGAAGAACTTTTTAACCGAGATGAATTTTTTCGCATGTGGGAACCTGAATATTTCACCGGAGATTGGGAGCCAAGGTTAAATCGAATTATCAAAAAGTCAGATTTTGTTAAATGCGATAAATACGAAGATACAGAAATTCATATTTACAAAGGTTGTATCCAATGTCGCGATCCGAACTGTGAATTTATATTTGCAAATTCAGGAGGCCATTTACAATTGATTTCATACTGTGATTACGAAATAGCTACCTGGATAAGGGAAATTCTTACCTACAGTGACTTTTACTATCGGTGGGAAAACATAAAAAAAATTTCTGCGCGGGCAGAACTTAGTACACACTTCTTGAATCCATTTGAGGCATCAAAGCTTGACAGTATTAGTGATCCATTTAGGACGCTAGCGCAGCACCAATTTGATAATGAACGACAGGAAATAAGCTGGCTAATTGAGGATCTTTTACCGGCAAACTCGATTGGCTCTCTGGTAGGCCCTTCCGGTTCTTGCAAAAGTTTTGTTGCGCTCAGTATGGCAAAGGCAATCAGTGCCAACGTATCCTTTATGAACCGTGAA
>CBFICG010000171.1:0-2359 GCA_965661025.1 Flavobacteriaceae bacterium
AAGCGTTAAACTCATTTCAAAAAATTAATGTGTTATTGTTTCGTAAAACCGAATCAAACACCGACATATTTTCAGCAGAATTATCGACTGTTCGCTCCATAATTGATACCAAAACCTTTGAACCGCTATTGGTAATGAGCGACAGGCAATATTCTGGAAAACTGGTTCTTGAAGGAACGGTTGAAAGCCCTGACGAGATTGTGTTTTTTGGCGCTGCCGATGAAGGTTTTGTATTAGCACGTCTCATTGGACGCGATATGCAGGTGGAAAAAGCGATGCTTTTAGCAAACACAATTCAGCGAGGTAATGGATTTGAAAACGCAGCAAAAGCCCTTAGCGGGATGTTCTAAATTCCTGTATAATTTTCGGGACGCAATGCGTGTAGCGCAGTTTTTACGTGATCTGAAACATCTAATGTTTCTATAAATTCACGTATAGCTCTTTGGTCAATGTGTGCATTTGTGCGTGTTAGTGATTTGAGTGCTTCGTAAGGTTTTGGATAGCCCTCACGTCGCAACACGGTTTGAATTGCCTCAGCAAGCACTGCCCAATTTTGATCTAAATCATTTTGAAGTTTTTCTTTGTTCACTAGGAGTTTCCCCATCCCTTTTATTAGCGACGAAAAACTGATAAGCATATGCGCCATGGGTATACCTGCATTTCTAAGAACAGTGCTGTCAGTTAGGTCACGTTGCAACCTAGAAACAGGTAATTTTTCTGCCAAATGCGAAAGTATTGCATTGGCAATGCCTAGGTTCCCTTCTGCATTCTCAAAATCAATAGGATTTACTTTGTGTGGCATTGCAGAAGAACCCACTTCGCCTTCTTTGATTTGCTGCTTAAAGTAATCCATAGAAATATACGTCCAAATGTCGCGAGCAAAATCAATTAAAATAGTATTGATGCGTCTTTGTGCATCACAGAGCGCTGCATAGTGGTCGTAGTGTTCAATTTGTGTGGTAGGGAAGGAGTGATGCAAGCCCAATATTTTTTCAACAAATGCCGTTCCAAAAGCCTTCCAATCAATTTCTGGATAGGCAACAAAATGTGCATTAAAATTTCCTGTTGCTCCACCAAATTTGGCTGCCATAGGGACTTGCTTTAGCAACTTAATTTGTTCTTCAATACGTGTCTTAAATACAAGGAGTTCTTTGTCTATGCGGGTGGGCGAAGCAGGTTGTCCGTGTGTTCGTGCCAACATGGGCAAATTAGTACATTGCTGAATCAACGCATCCAACGCATGTAGGACTTCTTGCAATTCCTTGAAGTATACTTCTTCGAATGCCTCTTTTATGGAAAGCGGAATAGCGGTATTGTTTATATCCTGGGAAGTCAACCCAAAATGGATAAACTCCTTATACGAACCAATATTTAGGTCGTCAAAAATTTGTTTAAGGAAATATTCTACGGCTTTTACATCGTGGTTGGTTTCCTTTTCAATGTCTTTAATGGCTTGTGCTTGGTCTAAATTAAAGTGACGGTAAACGCTTCGTAATTCTTCAAAAAGAGATGGCGGAAAGTCGACTAATTGCGGCAAAGGAAGTTCACATAGTGCAATAAAATATTCCACTTCAATACGTACGCGGTATTGAATCAGTCCAAACTCAGAAAAATAAGGGCTTAAAGATTTGGTTTTGGCACGGTAGCGACCGTCAACAGGTGAAATTGCACTTAGTTTGTTTAGTAGCATATGATTTCAAAATGCAAAGGTAGAGATTTTCGTCTTTTTAGCGATTAAGTACTTTGTATTCTTCGTAACACTCGCTGATGGCTTCCAGAATTTGTAGGTCATTAGCGTTTTTAATAAAGCTGTCCGAAAAGTTACATTTTCGAAGAATTTCATCAATATCAATGCGGTCTATTTGTATTATTTCTTCAAGTGTTTTACGATCGTATTTTACAGCAAGTAAATCACGGAGTTCGTTGTTTGCACGTACCTTTTTAAGTTTGCGCAATTGGTTGGGTTTTCGGCCAAAAATATTGTAAAGAAAATCGGCAGGATTGGAAACAGCCTGCAATATTCGAATTTTCCCCAAGGGCACCCTATTAGCTCCTTCGTATCCACCTGATGGCATCCCCGGGATATTATAGCGGCGGGTACGATTGATGGGAATATTTCGTGCATCAATATCCAAGTACCCAGTGAGCTGATAGGGTCTAACCACAACTTCTTCTAGTGCCAAGGCTAATTCGGTGAGCTGAAAACGGGTGTTCGGGTATCTAATTAGGTCATTAGAAACACGCACTTTTATAGATTTATAGCCCAAATATGAAAAGTATAAGGTGTCGTTTACCTCAGCATCAATTTCAAACTTACCTTCCTTGTCTGAAATCGACATGGTTACTTTATTAAGGTTGA
>CBFICG010000172.1:0-2214 GCA_965661025.1 Flavobacteriaceae bacterium
TCACCGTGGTGTGGTAAATAATATTACCCAAACCATTCAGTCCATTCAAGCTGCTGCCCAAGAAGCAGAAGCGATATCGGGCAATAAAATTGAAAGTGTTGTTGTGGGTATTGCGGGTCAGCATATTCGTAGTTTGCAACATAGCGATTACATTACGCGCACCAATGCTGATGCTGTTATTGACGAGTCAGATATTGAGCGATTAAAAAATCAAGTATTTAAGTTGGTTATGCTTCCAGGTGAGGAAATTATCCATGTTTTACCTCAAGAATATAAAGTTGATGGACAAGCCGAAATAAAAGAACCCATAGGAATGTATGGCGGTCGTCTTGAAGCAAATTTTCATGTTGTTGTAGGGCAAGTTTCCTCCATTAGAAATATTATGCGTTGCGTAAAATCGGCTGGATTAGATTTTGGTGGCATTACGCTTGAGCCACTCGCTTCTGCCGATGCTGTCCTTAGTCAGGAGGAGAAAGAAGCTGGTGTTGCGCTTATTGACATTGGAGGCGGAACAACGGATTTAGCCATTTTTAAGGACGGTATTATTCGTCACACGGCCGTAATTCCTTTTGGTGGAAACGTGATCACGGAAGACATTAAGGAAGGCTGCTCCATTATTGAAAAACAGGCAGAGTTGTTAAAAATAAAGTTCGGTTCGGCATGGCCTGGTGAAAACAAAGACAATGAAATTGTTTCCATTCCTGGACTTCGTGGGCGTGATCCTAAAGAAATTACATTGAAGAATTTATCGAAAATTATTCATGCTCGCGTGCAAGAAATCATAGAACAAGTGTATGCTGAGATTAAAAATTATGGACACGAAGAACAAAAGAAAAAACTCATAGCAGGCATTGTGCTTACCGGTGGGGGGAGTCAGCTCAAGCACCTAAAACAATTGGTCGAGTACATTACCGGCATGGATACGCGAATTGGATATCCAAACGAACATCTTGCAGGTGACACAGATAAAACGACAGCAAGTCCGCTTTTTGCAACCGCTGTTGGTTTGGTTATGAATGCTGCAGAAAGTCAGTTAGCTCCATTGGACGCGACACAAGAGGAAATAACCTCACAAGAAGAAACACCCGCCCCATCAGATAAACCCTCAAAACGAACTTCGGTAATTGACCGATTTACAGAAAAATTAAAAACATTTTTAGAAAGCGCAGAATAATTTTTATGGATACATTTGATAATATAACATTCGATTTGCCCAAAAATAGAAGCAACGTCATCAAGGTTATTGGAGTTGGGGGTGGCGGCAGCAATGCCCTAAACTACATGTATCACCAAGGAATTAATGGCGTAGACTTTGTGGTTTGTAACACTGATGCACAAGCCCTGGAAAACAGTCCTATTCCCAACAAAATTCAACTTGGCGTTTCTCTTACTGAGGGACTTGGTGCAGGTGCAGACCCACAAGTTGGCGCACAATCTGCCATTGAGAGTTTAGACCATATATCTGATATGCTAAGTGTTAATACCAAAATGGTATTTATCACAGCTGGAATGGGTGGTGGAACTGGAACGGGAGCTGCACCCGTTATTGCAAAATTAGCGCAAGAGCTTGGTATTCTGACGGTTGGCATAGTAACGATGCCATTTCAGTTTGAAGGAAAAACGCGAAACGAGCAAGCGCAACAAGGTCTTACAAATCTTCGCAAACACGTTGATTCAATAATTGTTATCAACAACAACAAACTGCGAGAGGTGTATGGCGATTTAGGCTTTAAGCAAGGTTTTGCCAAAGCAGATGAAGTTCTGGCAAAAGCTTCGCGCGGCATTGCGGAGGTTATTACCAATCACTACACACAAAACATTGACCTTAGAGATGCCAAGACCGTTTTAGCCAACAGCGGAACAGCAATTATGGGCTCTGGTACAGCTTCAGGCAGCCAACGTGCACACGAGGCGATTGTACAAGCGTTGGACTCTCCGTTGCTTAACGATAACAAAATTATTGGCGCTAAAAATGTGCTGTTGCTTATCGTTTCTGGTAGTGATGAGGTGACTATTGATGAGATTAGCAGCATCAATGAATTTATACAAAAAGAAGCTGGGAATAATACCAATATCATTATGGGTATTGGTGAGGATGAAACCTTGGATAATTCCATTTCGGTTACCATTATTGCAACAGGCTTTGCACTAGATATGCAGCAGGAAATTGTTCATGCTGACCCACAAAAAATCATTCATTCTTTAGATGATGAT
>CBFICG010000173.1:0-2197 GCA_965661025.1 Flavobacteriaceae bacterium
ATTGGTGCTTATCCAAATCCGCGTTCATTTACGTTTGGGGTAAAAGCCACTTTTTAAATAATAACATTAAGTAATTAAATATGAAAACAAATAGATTAATTGAAATGCTAAGAGAATCGTTTTCGCTAAGACTATTCTTTTGCTTAGCTATTGTAGGGTCTATTTTCCAAGGTTGTGCTGACCTTGAACCAGACCCACTAGAATTTAATTTACCCCCAGAATCCTTTGGTAACTTAGGGGAAATGGATAGAGGTATTATTGGTGTATATCGTGCCTTAACTCGTGCATCTTGGATGACTACTTTCTATGCTCCTGCTTGGGGTGGAGACGATATTACCACACACAGAGCTTTAAACAAAGCTGACTTTAGAGAGTTTGACCAAAGGGCCGTTCTGTCATCAAACAACAGACTATTACAAAACTGGAATGCTATCTATAGTGCCATATCTACTATAAATGGCGTATTAGAACGTTCTGAGGGTTTAGTTGGTAGTGAGGCTGTAAATCAAACGGAGCTCAATACGTTTAGAGGGGAGGCTTTCTTTTTAAGAGGCTTTCTTTTTAATCAATTAGCTAGAGTACATGGTCGTATTCCGTTGCCATTAACACAGTTTCCAGCAGCGGATATCAAGAGAAGTGAGCTAGTTGAAGTTTATGAACAAATTGAATCCGACTATTTGAAAGCTGAGGAAATGCTTCCCGCGCTATATCCAGGAGTTGAAGCTGGTGCACCAAGACCCAATAGTGGGTCCGCAAGAGCATTATTGGCACGTCTATATATGGATTGGGCTGGATTCCCTATAAAAGATAATACTAAATATGCAATGGCAGCAAGTAGTGCTAAAAAAGTAATGGATAATGCTAGTTCACATGGTTTTGGATTGGTAGACGATGTTGCTGATTTGTGGAAAGTTGCTAATCGCTTCAACAATGAATCTTTGTTCACTATAGTTTATTGTACAAATCAAACAGGTTGTCCTAATAACAGTCTTGCAAATAGAAAATATGCTCGATTAGGATTGCCTGCTGACTTGCAAGGATGGAATGAAACGTTTGCTGAAATTAAGTTCTTCCAAGATTTTCCAGAGGGACATCGAAAAAATGCTACATACAGAATGGAATTAGATTGGGAAAACTTTAATGCCCAAAAAAGCCCTGTTTTTGCAAAAATAACTGGTCCTATTGGAGATCTACCTCAAGCTTCTTTCCAGACAGAACGAAATGACTTTGTTATGCGTTATGCAAGCATATTACTAATATATGCTGAGGCATCTGGACTTTCAGGAAACGTTACCGATGATGCATGGGAAGCTTTAAACAAAATACGACGTAGAGCAGCCGGTTTACCTCACGGAACACCTGATCCCGCTGTGGATGTAATGTCTGGAAATATTGCTGATTTGGCGTTTGAAGAGCGTAAATGGGAATTTGCTGGCGAGTATGTTCGATGGTTTGATTTGGTTCGAAGAGAAAAAGTTGAGGAAGCGTTGTCCGTTAGGGATATAAAAAATGCACCGATACCTGAGCACAATCCTATTATTGGAAGCTTAGCTACCTCTAATTATCTATCGCCTATTCCAGCAGATGCTGTTGCTAAAAACCCCAATTTAGCAAACTAGACGCAAGTAAATACTATCAACAAAAGAGGTAAGAAGTTATTCTTACCTCTTTTTTTTGCTAAACATTAGCATTATATTTAAGTCGTTAATCAACAATTCAATAAAAAACTATATTCTTTAAATTATGAAATCATTACAAATTGGTATCGTATTTTTTTTACTTATGTCTTGTACTTCTACCAAAAAGGAGAGACAACAAGAAGAACGTTTATTTACTTCTATTGACGCAAAAACTTCAGGAATATCATTTGTAAACACGCTTAAAGAAACACAAGATTCCAATTACTTTCAATACCTCTATACCTACATTGGGGGAGGTGTTGCTGCTGGGGATATTAACAACGATGGGCTTGTTGATTTATATTTTACTTCTAATCAGGCGGAAGACAAGCTGTATTTAAATAAAGGAAATCTAACTTTTGAGGATATCACTGAAAAGGCCGGCATCACAAACAACCAAGGTTTTCATGCAGGGGTTACCATGGCAGATGTTAATAACGATGGCTATCTTGATATATATGTATCTCGAGGCGGATGGATCGATCAAGACAACTTGTTTGAAAACCTACTATACATCA
>CBFICG010000174.1:0-2159 GCA_965661025.1 Flavobacteriaceae bacterium
TGCTTTGTATTTTTTAAATTTCTGCTCCAGTCGGTTTGGTGCGCCCAACACAATTTGATATGTTTCTTGGCGGGGTTCCATAGCCAAACCTTGAGGGAGCCACTCATACGCTACAACATGGGACGACATAAATGAGTCTTGTGTTGTTTTTTGAACAGCATCCACCAACAATTGCGTTTGTTCGGCAGTAGGATTGCCATAAAAAATGGGTACCACCACGGATTGATTTTTTGAAAGTGGAAATGAAACGCCACCAGCATCAACATAAAAACTACGATCTCCTTCTATGCGCACAATTGGTAATTTGGTTGTAACGTGAACACCTATACCACCATCAATGGATACGAAACTTTGGGCATCATCTACCCAAGTATTGTGGTTAAGCATTTGTTCAATGTTTCTCAAATTTAGACCACTTTTTAACGCAGATACACTATCGTTCAATACAACTTTCAACAATTTATTAACGGAGTCTTGCGCAATCAATCTCGGACGGTCTTCAGTCCAATGAATTCCTTCCAAATACACTTCACGCAATGCATTTCGTTGGTGCATAAACACGCTAAGGGTTACCATCAACACAAACAACTCAACGGCTAAAATCAATTTATTCATAGTACTGATTTTTAAGTGTTTGTACTATTTTTGGTACTTCAAAAGCAATATCTCCAGCGCCCATAATTGCCACAACTTCGGCAGCAGAATTTGCTACTTTTTGGGGTAATGCTGCTTTTGAAATTAGTGTGGTATCAGCGTGCGATTTATCTATCAACATTTGGGTTGTGACCCCGTCCATTGGCACTTCACGGGCAGGATAAATATCTAAAAGCAACACTTCGTCAAAGCGAGCAAGTGCTTTTTTAAAGTCCGCAGCAAAGTCACGAGTACGCGAAAACAAATGCGGTTGGAACACTCCCAATTTTCGTTTGTTTGGATAAAACGACTCAAGAGCATCTACCACAGCATTGATTTCCGTGGGATGATGTGCATAATCGTCTACCAAAATTTTTGGCGATGTAACACGCACACTAAATCTGCGATCAACCCCCATAAATGTAGCCAAACCATTTCGTAAGGCTTCTGCATCGCAACCCACTTCCAATGCCAACGCTATCGCAGCGGCAGCATTCATCAAATTGTGGTGCCCTGGATAGCTCAATTTAAGGTTTGACAGTGTCTTTTCTGGTGACTGAAAATCAAAAACAAAGCAACCCTCTTGGATGCGTAAATTTACCACTCGATGGGTTCCTGCTTCCAGTCCAAATGTGTTCCCTTCAATAGCTAACCCATCATAAACATACCGTTTACTGGGGGGTACTTTTTGTGCAAATGCGTTAAAGGTTTTGGTGAGTTCATCAGAAGTGCCGTAAATATCCAAATGATCCGCATCCATAGAAGTAAGTGCAATTGCCATTGGAGACAAACACATAAAAGATCGGTCAAACTCATCGGCTTCAACCACCATTACATCTTCACCTTCAAGTAAAAAGTTACTGCCAATATTCTCAGCTACCCCACCCAAAAATGCTGTGATTTTTTTTCCGCTTGTACGAAGAAGGTGCGTAAGCAATGAGGTAGTTGTGGTTTTTCCGTGTGTGCCTGCAACGGCTAAACAAGGCATGGTAGCACTAATTTCTCCTATAATCTCTGCTCTTTTTTGCATGGAAAATCCACCTGATCTAAAATAAGCCAACAAAGGGGAGTGTGCAGGAATTGCAGGAGTGTAAATTACTTTGGTTTCTGCCGCATTGGTAAACAATGCTGGAATATGGCGAATACTTTCACTATCAGTGACTATAGCTCCCAGCGAAGTTAACTTCGCTGTGAGTGGTGTTAATGTACGATCGTAACCCGCAACAGGATGACCTTGCGCCAAAAAATATTGCGCTACACCCGACATCCCGATGCCGCCAATTCCAACAAAATATATCGGTGCTTTAGTCATTAGAAATCAGTTGCGTTAGTTGTGTTACAATATCTTTAGTAGCATTTGGATGCGCAAAAGATTTAATATTTTTACCTATTGCGTTGCGAAGCGTTTTGTTTTCAATGAGTTCTTTAAGTGAACTCCAAAAGTTCTGATCAGCGGCATGTTCTACCACCATTTTAGCAGCTTGTTTAGTTACTAAAGCCTGACCGTTTTTTTCTTGATGATTTTC
>CBFICG010000175.1:0-2141 GCA_965661025.1 Flavobacteriaceae bacterium
GAATTATCTTCCGACGTAATCCAAACAATATTGGGTTGTTGAGCCATCAATAAACTTGAAAAAACAAGAGCAATTGTTATTAATATTTTCTTCATTTTAATTGATTTTATATTTATTGTAAATGGAACTTAAATCTGTAGGATCATTCGTTTTTTCTTGCCACAACTTAAGCTCCAAAAGCAGCTTATTGCGTGTGGCTTTAGACGATTTCTTATGAGCAATATTTGTTGTTTCCCAAGGATCATTTTTGAGATTATACAATTCTAATTGATTTGTTTTTGGATAGTAAATTAGTTTATCATTTTCAAAAACTATCCCGCGTTGATCATCAAACATAGCTAAATATATAGCCCTTTGTTTTACATTTTTTGCTTCCAAAAGGAGTTTAAGACTATTAAAATCAGATTTCTGGTTCCACTCAAAATCCAATAATTCGTAAAGTGTTGGTACAATATCTTGAAGGTATACGCGGTTGGCTATAGTGGTATTCCCTTTGATGTTAGGGGCTTTTATTATCAGTGGTGCAGTGACGCTTGGTTCATACAAACACACTTTACCAGCTACACCATTTTCTCCAAAATTAATCCCATGATCAGAAGTAAATACAATTATTGTGTTATCATAAATGCCTTTTTCTTTTAACGATGTAATGATATTCCCTACTTGTACATCTATATGCGAAACCATAGCATTGTTTTGTTGTACGCGTTTTTGCATGGTCTTTATACGAAGTGGATCTGGAGCATATTGGTATGCCACATTTTTATTTAATGGCATATTGTCCGTAAAGCTTGGTGGCAAAATCATTTGTTTATGGGGATATAAATCATAATAATTTTGGGCTGTTTCTCTAGGAACATGAGGCGCATTAAACGCAACGTATGCAAAAAAAGGTTTGGCATTGTCATAAGTATTGATAAAATCTATGGCTGCTTTTGCCGTCACATCCGTCATATGCCCTTTTTCTGAATAGAAGGTTTTTAATTGTCCCTTTGTTGGTTTCCCTCCAATTTGATCAAAGATTTCTGCGGGATTAGGACCCATAGCATGCCATTTCCCCGTCATAAAGGTATGATAGCCGTTTTCACGAAATATTTCAGGCATGGATTTGGGCGCATTTGTACGATTAATTTTTTTGGCATCCCACAATTGTTTTCCGTACATAAACATGGTCCGGCTAGGGATACAAACAGCAGGAGACCAACACCCCATATTGTAGGCAGCAGTAAATCGCACGCCTTCGGCAGCCAACATGTCAATGTTTGGCGTTACCATTGAAGGATTGCCATAAGCACCAATAGTTTGGTTGCTTTGATCATCTGTTTTAATTACAAGAACGTGCTGTTGTGCGCCTACTAGAAAAGCATATAGTACCATTGCTACACAGAAAAAACATCGCTGCATTTGAAATAATTTTGCTTTCTAAAAGTATCAATACAACTAAAATAAAAGCAAACGATATGTCTAATATGGTATATCAAATGATTTAAAATAACAAGCAGTCTGGAAGTAGTTTTGCCATAAATTTAATTGGATTTTTGCTTGATGTTTTAAAAGTGTATCTGTACAAAACTTGCGTCCTATGTTAGAGGAAAAAAAAAAGTTTGGCGCTAAATTGATTTGTGGTTAAGTGTTGGCTGCAATCCTACTTGAGAAATCCCTGTAATTAACTTAAATTTACGTCAAATTATTGTAGACCATTTTATCAATTCATCTAAATGTATTGTTTTCCTCTTTAGCAGCAATTTTAATTTGCCTAAATTCCTGCACAACACTTACATCTAATCAAAAAAAAACCGCTCCTGTGCTTGAAAGTCAATCAAAAATAACAACCCACATACTACAAAACGATTATGGAGTTAGTGTTGAGATTTTGAATCTTGGCGGTATCATTAAGTCCATCAAAGTGCCCAATAAACAAGGAGAATTCGAAGATATTGTACTGGGTTTTGACAATGCCAATGACTACCTAAATACGCATCCCTATTTCGGGGCTATTGTTGGCAGGTATGCTAACAGAATCGCTAATGGCTCTTTTTCAATTGACAATACCACATATACGCTTGTTTACATCATATTGATAGCTTTCAATGGTGTTTTCCGACATCCCTTGTTCTAAGCGGAGGTACAAGGAGTAGGTT
>CBFICG010000176.1:0-2078 GCA_965661025.1 Flavobacteriaceae bacterium
TACACGTGGTGTCATGTAATTTGGAACACCAAATTGGCGTTGGGTATACACATCTCTAACCCACGTATTGGTGATGGCATTTTGCACATCAAACAGATTGATTATTTCTACACCAATTTGCAGTTCGTCAAAAGCACGAAACGTATTTTCAAAGCGTGTATCGTCTTTAATCACATACAAAAAACCAATATCCGCACGCTTGTAATCGCGAAGCCTGTTCTGATAATTGTACGCATCAGCATAGCTCGGCGATCCGCCGGGTAAACCAGTGTTATATACCAAATTCAAATTCATTTTTAAAAATGGTAGGCGAGGAACATAGTCTTGGAATAGCATGGCAAATTTTATTCGCTGATCTGTTGGTCTTGCAATTTTACCTCTGTCATTTTGATTTTCTTCAGCTTTCAATAGCCCCAAACTTATCCAAGACTCTGTTCCTGGAACAAACTCACCGTTTAGGCGCATATCAATCCCATATACCCATGCTTTGGTGTTGTTGTTAGCTAAATATCGAATACGAACATTTTCTAATGTATAAGGATTTACATCCCATAAATATTTATAATAAGCAGCTGCTTGAAACACAAAAGGCCTGTTCCAAAGCAAAAACTTTCGGTCTTGACTTGAAACAATATGAAAAGACTGTTGCGGTTTTACCTCAGGGTTTATGTTTCCATCAAAACCGCGTAATTCTTTATAAAAAGGTGCTTGTGCATAGCTTCCAAGCGACAAACGTGACACTATATTTGGATTTTTTACAGGTTGCAAACTCAGTTGGAAACGTGGGCTGAAAAACGTACTCCCCGAACTGTTAAAATTTGTCAATTTCCAGTGATGCAAACGCACGCCTGCTGATAGCCATGCGACGTTGTTCCCCATCAAAAAGCGATTATTCCATTGCAAATAACCAGAAATTCTATTTAGTGTGCTTTGTTGTGTTGCCCGAATGTTATTAAACAATACCAAAGGCCCTTCAAAAGCTTCGTAGGGCTGGTTGTTTTTTGCCACAAGTGCCGGTGGCCGAATTGAGAATCCAGCTGAATCTACCTTTTCCCACTCTACGATACGGTCTCGAATGTTTTCGGATTTTAACTGGATTCCCCAACGAAATTCTTGCCGTTCGCCTTGGTGTTTTCCTGCAATATCTACTGAAGAAATTAGTGCGTCAAAATCATTTCTACCGTGCGTGTGTTGGCTACCAACCCCTTCTGCAAACGAAACATTACCTACGTCTTCCGTACCAATTTCAGTATTGGCAGTTCCCAACAGGTACTGCGCTAATATGTCAAAATATTCTTGTTCTTTGGTGTGATATACTGATGTGGTAAGCGTGTATTGCGTTTTTTTGTTGGGCTGGAAAGTCGTTTTTATTGCGGCTAAATATGTTTGATATATATCTTTTTCCTCTCCACTATAATAAATTACAAGTGCACGTGGCTTGGAAACCGTTCCAAAATTGGTTTGTCGATTTTGTGGTGCGTAATTGTAATCATTTTTTGAAATCGATCCCAAAAACTGAAACTTCCACGCCTCCTTTTTTTGGTAGGTAATAAAGGTTTGCACATCAGCAAAAGAAGGCTGATATTGGGCTTTGGTTTCTTTCTGATTTACAAGTAGTTGGTTGTCACGATAACGTGCTCCAGCAATAGCAGACCAATTTTTTTTTGCCATGCCGTAGCTGATACTTCCTCCTAACAAACTTGCCTCAACACTTGTTTGGGTTTGGCTGGGCGTTTTGTAATTAATATCTAATACAGAGGATAGTTTATCTCCATATTTGGCTTCAAAGCCACCTGCTTTAAAAGATACATTTTGTATCAAGTCAGGATTTAGAAAACTTAACCCCTCTTGTTGCCCTGCTCTAATAAGCGTTGGTCGATATACTTCAATACCATTTACATAAACTAGGTTTTCATCAAAGTTCCCACCTCTAACAGAATATTGGGAGCTAAGCTCATTAGCTGAACTTACACCAGGCAAGGTTTTTAATATAGCTTCTATTCCAATGGAGTTACCAGGAAGTATACTTACATGTTTTGGTTTTATTCTGCTAAAACTTTCTTTCCTGCTTTTTTGAT
>CBFICG010000177.1:0-2030 GCA_965661025.1 Flavobacteriaceae bacterium
AAAACGCATTCGTTCGATGCCGTTTTTAATGCGGTTCATGGTGCCCCCGGAGAAAATGGCGAGTTACAAACCCATTTAGAAAACGTCAATATTCCGTACACAGGTTGCACTGCTAAAGTTGCACAACTTACATATAATAAATATGATACGTTGGAATTTCTTGCACCTCACGGGATACATATGGCAACACATCAATTGTTATACAAAAATGACGATTGGAATTTAAGCGAACTGATGGAAAAATTAGGCTTCCCATGTTTTGTAAAGGCAAACAAAGCAGGGAGTAGCTATGGAGTGACGAAAGTCCATAAAGCCTCCGAAATGGAAACAGCTATTAAAGCAGCCTTTTTGGAGGATGATCAAGTGTTAATTGAAAGTTTTTTAGATGGCACGGAAGTTTCGATTGGTGTAATTGAGTATAAGGGTGAAATTATAGTTTTACCACCAACCGAAATTATTGCCAACGGTGATTTCTTTGACTATCAAGCAAAATACGAAGGGAATTCGCAAGAAATTACTCCTGCCCGTATTACTGATGAGCAACTTCACAATTTAAATATAGCTGCAAAAAAGGTGTTTACAATTTTGGGCGCAAAAGGATTTAGTCGCAGTGATTTTATTTTCCAAGGCAACATGCCCTACTTTTTAGAATTAAACAGTGTTCCAGGTCTTACAGAGGACAGTTTACTTCCACAACAGGCACGTCATGCAGGTATTTCGCTAAGTGACTTGTTTACGGACATGCTATACAACTGTTTAAAAAACAATACCTTTGAACCATGAAACGAGCGCTTTTTCCTGGCTCTTTTGACCCTTTCACTATTGGGCATCTAGATATTGTAACACGAGGGGTAAAGATATTTGACGAAATTGTAATTGGTATTGGTACAAATAGCGAAAAAAAACACATGTTTACCTTGGCAGAACGCCGTGCATTTATTGAAGCGTGTTTTGATCAAGAATCAGCTGTTCGTGTGGAAACCTACGAGGGATTAACTATTGATTTCTGCAAGGCAATAGAAGCGGATTTTATCTTACGTGGAGTACGCAATAATGGTGATTTTGAGTTTGAGAAGGCAATCGCCAGAACCAACCGACACTTATCTAAGATTGAGACTGTTTTTTTGCTTACCTCTGCAGAAACCTCATACATAAGCAGCAGTATTGTACGGGAAATCATTCGTAATAAAGGGGATTACAGCACCTTTATTCCTGCTCAAATAAAAATTTAAAAAGGTTTGCTTTTGAAAATAGATGTGCAATATTCGGAAAGGTTTTTTCCATTGCACTGATTGACTTCTCCTTGTTTTTCCAAACGGCTTTTGTAATATCTTCTTTAACTTGAGGGGTAAGTTCCCCAGAATATTTTGTAGTCATGTAAAACCACTGCGATTCTTTTAAATGATAACGGTTATTGCGCTTAAAAATATGGTAGGTCACACCTACCAAATCGCCCACTTTTAGCTTTTTAACCCCTGTCTCTTCTTTAACTTCTCGTTTAGCAGCTTCTTTTAAGGTTTCGTCTTTTTCAACTTTTCCCTTTGGTAAATCCCATCTTTTTTTGCGATAAATAAATAACAACTTCCCCTGTTCATTTTGAACTACACCGCCGGCAGCAACAGTAACAGGGAGTTTTTTCTTAAATAATGGTAGTAATTTATCCGCATCATCATGAACCAAATACAGCGTTTGTGTTTTTGTTCTCCGCAGGATACGAATAATTTCTTTAAACGAAGTAGCGCGGAGCTGTAGGACTTTCGTCTTGACGTTTTTGGGTACTTTATCAGTAAGGATGATCTCCTTCTTATTGACAAAAACTTTATACATTTGCGTTATATGTCTATGGAATACTCCACTGCACATCAAGTAGCAGAATACCTTTTACAAATTAAAGCAATAAAGCTTAAACCTGAAAGCCCGTTTACTTGGGCAAGCGGATGGCAATCGCCTATTTATTGTGACAATAGGATAACGCTTTCCTACCCTGCGATTAGAAAATTTTTGTGCAAAGCCATGGCAGACGAAATCAA
>CBFICG010000178.1:0-2007 GCA_965661025.1 Flavobacteriaceae bacterium
TATTGTATTAATAGTTGAACATACCAAATGATCACGCTCACGTAATAATTCATGCGTTTTAGTAGCGCATTTTTTACCCGAATATGTACCTAACAATTTCTCTACTTCAACAGCATCAAAACCATACCCTGAAAACAAATGGTGTAACCAAAATCGCTTCGGAATTAAATTTTGTATGGATTCCAATGGAATGATCATTCCATTGGTCCCTTTTTCCCAGTTTTGCTTGATGCTATACGTTTGAATGTCAATTGCATCAAAAGTATCTTGTAAATGTTGCATCGACAGTAACGTATTATTTGCAGTTTGAGCCGATAAATTTAAAAAAGCAGGCATCACATCATGCCGCACAGCATTTCGTAAATATTTAGTTGATCTGTTCGATGCGTCTTCGCTCCACATTAGGTCATTTGCCTTTGCATATGCTAGTAATTCTTCTTTAAAAAAAGGCAATAACGGCCGAATCAAAAAACCATTTTTAGAACGGATACCTCCCAAACCTTCTACACCACTACCTCTTGATAATCGTAAAAAAAGGGTTTCTAGTTGGTCATTGGCGTGATGTGCCGTCAGTACCGCATCATAACAATGCTCAGTTACCAATTCTTCAAACCATGCATAGCGTAATTTTCTTGCTTTTTCCTGGATCCCAGATCTGTCAGTGGCAATGGGTCGATGGGCAACAAAAAATGGTATTTTCAAGGAATCTGCAAGATCTGACACTAGCTTTTCGTCAAGGTCACTGGCAGTATTTCGCAATTTGTAATTTACATGGGCTATATCAAAATCGTATCCGCATTTCAACAGCAGATGGGTTAGCACCACACTGTCTACACCCCCACTAACCGCAACCAAAAGTTTTGGATTTGCAATAGTGGTTAACAAGGATGCAATATGTTCTCTAAACCTTTGTTCCATGACCAACAGAAGCCGTATGCTGATTTCTTAAAACACGCTTAATAGCTTCCGCTTTAAGCTGACATTCTTCGTATTCTTTTTCCACATTTGCAACAGCAGTTAGAGCACTTCCCACATGCGTGGATAAGTAGCGATCTTGAGCATTATAAATTAAACTGCGAATAACTACGTTGAAATCAAAGTCGCCTGTTGGTGTAAAATAACCTACTGCACCACTATACAGGCCGCGTTGTGTTGCTTCATATGCATTGATTAATTCCATAGCGCGCTGTTTGGGTGCCCCGGTCATACTCCCCATAGGAAAACAAGCATCAACAATATCGAGTGAGTGTGTTTTATTAGTGCAAGAGGCAACTACCGTAGAAATCATTTGGTGTACTTGCGCAAAAGGGTAAACGACACATTGCTCTGTTACTTCTACGGAACCCCTTTCAGCAACTCGAGATAAATCATTGCGAACCAAATCAGTAATCATGATGTTTTCGGAGCGTTCTTTGGGGTCGATTTTTAGTTGCTGCGCAGCAGCTTTGTCTAAATATTCATCAAGAAAACGTGCAGCGGTACCTTTTATAGGTTGTGATAAAATTTGTGTCCCCTTTCGAGTTAAAAATCGTTCGGGTGATGCGCACATCAAATGCAGGTTTTCCATGGATAAATACGCAGCAAAAGGTGTTTTTGAAATAGCATTCAGCGATTGAAAAACATGTGGAGGTGAAATATGAGTGTTTTCTGCAAACCACTCCATGCAGTAATTTACCTCATAAATATCTCCCCTAAAAATGTGGCGCTGCAAAGCAGTGGCATTTTTTAAATAATCGGCTTTTGAAATCCGAGAAATTAAATCAATGGTAGTAGACGCCACAGAGCTTAACTCTTCGGTGGTTAAAATGTGATGATAATCATCTTTGGCGTCGTCATGATTTACATACAGTGCGGTTAAGGTATTGCCTTTCAAAAGCCATATTTTTTCAGGACAAAAAAACTTTAATTTTGGTATTGGGATATGTGATGGGTTTGTAGCTTCAACCTGTTCCCAACTGTTGGCGAATTCGTAGGTGAAAAAACCAAAAAGCCAATCCAAGCCAATCG
>CBFICG010000179.1:0-1962 GCA_965661025.1 Flavobacteriaceae bacterium
TACGCCATCTTCCATAAGTACTATTTTAGAAGTACGCTCTGGAGAAGTCCCTCTAATACTTACGTTTGGTCGTAATCCAAACCCATCCTCTTCATAGAAATTAACCCCAGGTACTTTATTTAAGACTCTATTGATATCGGTGTAGGAAAACAATGCTAACTCCTCACTAGAAAGGTAGTAAGCCGCACCTGTTCTGTTTTTTGCCACAAATTTGTTCCCCAAAATGGTGTTGCCCTTTATGATTACTTCATCTAGTGGATAAATAGAATCGATAGTTACTTTTGGAGGTTGCTGAGCGTTTAAACTAATCCCTAAAATGAGAGTAAAAAGTAAGGAGCAAACCTTCACTGTGGTTGTTTTTATTTAGATTTATTTTAAGCAGTGCAAATGTATTACAAGAAAATATGATTCCAAAATTAATTTGGATTTATTTTAAATAAGACATCAGGGCAACTGAAAAGAAGTGTTATATGCCGATTCAAAATGAAGTGGATGTAGTGCAAAATCGGCGTTTTGCTGAGCCAAAAAAGAAACTAATTTTTCTGTAGGAACATTGCCCGTTAATTCATCTTTTGCCATAGGGCAGCCGCCCAAACCTCGAATGGCGCTATCAAAAGCACGACAACCACCAGTGTATGCCGCCTGTAATTTTGATATGGCTTCATTTGGTTTGGCGTGTAAGTGTGCGCCAAAAAAGACATTAGGATGTACTGAAAGCATATGCGTAAACAAATTCGAAATGGTTTCAGGTTTTGCAACACCTACAGTATCCGAGAGCGAAATGCGACCAATGCCCATTTGAGCTAATTTCTCTACCCACTCCGCTACAAGTGCTGGACTCCATGGATCGCCATACGGGTTCCCAAATCCCATGGACAAATACACCACCAACTCTTTACCTGCTTGTTGTACTCGATTTGCAATGTTATCCAATACCAACAAAGAATCTTCAATAGTATTGTTGGTGTTTCGCACTTGAAAGTTTTCTGAAATTGAAAATGGATAACCTAAATAATCGATATGCGGATACAATAATGCATCTTCAGCACCGCGCGCATTAGCAACAATGGCAAGCAGTTTGGTTTGGGTGTCGCTTACATCTAATTGACGGATAACTTCATGCGTATCACGCATTTGTGGAACAGCCTTATGTGAGACAAAGCTGCCAAAATCCAAAACGTCAAAACCTACACGAAGTAAAGATTGCAAATAGCGGACTTTTATCGCTGTGGGTATAAATGGTTTGATGCCTTGCATGGCATCACGTGGGCATTCGGTAAGAAAAACACGAGACATGGTTCAAAAATAACAAATCCTTTTAGCCTAATTATTAGGGTTTTAGCTTAAATTTGCAATTGAAAATTGCATATGATAACTACTGATTCCCTTGAACAGGTCTTAACTCCGCTAAGATCGAAACTTTTAACGCATCCGCTGTACAGTAAACTCAATTCTGTAAAAGCTATTCGCGTGTTTATGACGTATCACGCCTTTGCCGTTTGGGATTTTATGTCTCTTGTGAAGGCATTACAACAAAAACTAACATGCACCGAGCTTCCCTGGGTTCCTGTTGGAAGCGCTGGTACACGACGATTGATCAACGAAATTGTTTGGGGCGAAGAAAGTGATCTAGACCTCAAAGGAAATCCTGCCAGTCACTATGAATTATACCTGAAAGCAATGGAAGAAATTGGCGCTGATACCACGCCAATTGTAGCATTGGTTAGCGCCATACAACATGGAATTCCGTGGAATGAAGCTATTGACCAAGCTAATATTCCTTCAGAAATAAAAACATTTGTACGGTTTTCGCTCACAACTGCTACTGAGGCACCTGCACATATCGTTGGCGGTGTATTTACATACGGCAGAGAAGATTTGATCCCAGATTTGTTTATAGCCATTGTGCGCGGCCTTGCAAATCAACAAAAAGGAAGTGTGGACACCCTACTCTATTACTTA
>CBFICG010000180.1:0-1904 GCA_965661025.1 Flavobacteriaceae bacterium
CGGGTTATCATCAAAAAATATGATCTTACCGCTCAGTTGCCCTAACGCCTCCGCCTTATTCACAGTCTTATACGATAGAATTTTGCAACCATTAAAGCACTCCCACAAACCGAAAATCTTGAGCAATTTGATCGAAGGCTGATTTTTTTTCTCTACGCCATGGAGCGCCCCTGCAGAAAGAAATGAGAGCTCATGTTTATTTTTCGTTACATGATTACAAAACGTTTTCACACCTTTCCTTAAAACGCACCTTGAGCCAACATCGTCGATTACAACATGGCTGTCATTAAAATACGGAGCGATCAGCTGTTTTGCCCATATTGGGTTGCCATGTCGGTCAAACGTGTCCCAAATCGTCAAATCAAGATCCAAGACAAAATTCATTTCCATATTCTCAAAATTGATGAGTCTGGCTCAAAATTAAATTTACTTGCCAACCTTTTAAGCGTGGCACCATCCGTAACTTCGCCTGGAACAAGAATGGTTGCCCCTTCTTGAGACACCAACCCACCTTCGGTAAAAACAAAGAATTCGGCAGAATCGCCTAATGCGAGGACACTAGCGGTATTGCATTTCAGGTGACTTAATTTGCACCCAAGAAGCTCTTGCATTTTTGGCGTATCGCTTGGTTGATCAAGAGCAAAGCATGAGCTATTTTTTTTTGAATATGCGTTTTTGCCCTCATAGGGCATGCCTTCTCTTCCATATACATCGTCGAGCCTAACCAGATCATCCTTATCTTCTGGGCTTTCTATTTCGATCAAGTACGCACCCTCATTTGAAACGGCGCGCGTAGAGTGAAATCGACGTTGAAAAATATTTACCTTGCTGAGACTTTCAAAGCGTTCACTGCTATTAATCCAAGACAGCTCCACCGCTCCGTCTAGAACGATATAGCCTGTGTTTTTGTTTGGATGAGAGTGCATCGACGTTTTTTGATCTCTGTCGATGCGCAGGAGCCACATTGCTAAGTTTTCATTTCGGTAGCATAAATATTCCCAACCCCATGGCTTATTGACAATAACAGCGTCGAGCACCGGTGTTCCACCCAATATCTTGTTACAAGTGTATCACACTATACAATATCGGGTTTCGCATGTTTGTCAATCTGTTATAAAAGTGGCATCTTCAAATGCTTAAAGAAAAATGATACTTGATTTTTGAACAGTCAAACCCTTCCTCACTATTATTCCCAACAAGAAACCCCTTTTTGTCTGGACATTTTAACCTTGTTGCATTGCTAAATACTTGGATTTATCGGCTCAAGCCTAAACCAAAAAATCGTACATTTGATCATCACCAAAACACTAAAAATCGTAAAGCGAATGTCTTGGGTATTTTGATGGGTTACGACTTACAACGCGCTTGTCTTAATCCTTGGAGAATAAACACTAACGAAAGCTTCAATGCCAAATTCCGAGACCACTTGCTGAACGGTGAAATCTTCTACAGTTTGCGACGAACCAAAGCCTTATCGAGCAATGACGCATTCACTTACCCGAAAAGTTATGAAAAATATACTTCTGATACTTACAGATGTTGCCGGGCCATTTTTAAGGAACGAATTCACAAAACCACGATATGCCAGCCGCTAAGGCGTCAATATCAATGGTTCCTCAGGCACCTAAATCCACATCGGTAGAGTCGTTTTGTGTTGGTTTGCGTGTTCCGCCACAATTCTGCCACAGTTTGCCACAGTAAATCAGCGCAAACCTTATATTGACGAAGACTCTACAAACAAGCACACTGAAGCTCGATGCGCCTGTGTGCATTGACTTTCTGTATGGAGGGGGTTGGTAGCGGAGGAGGGACTTGAACCCCCGACACGCGGATTATGATGATATCAATTATAAATTAATTATTTAATTACAATTGCTTATTAATCAGAATATCTGGTGTGTTAA
>CBFICG010000181.1:0-1850 GCA_965661025.1 Flavobacteriaceae bacterium
AAAAGAGCTGAAAAACACCTTTCGATATTATCCCGTTTTGGGACTTTTAGGCATTGCGCTGCTGGTTGTCCCGTGGTTTTGGCAAGTCCATCTAAAAACAGATGGCCTTTGGACACAAGGGTTCTTTTTTGATCATAATATTAGTCGTTTCGCTACCCCTATGGAAGGACATGGCGGTAGCTTTTTGGTCACTTGGGCGTTTGTGCTTTTGGGGTTGCTTCCCTTTTCGTTTTTTATTCCACAAGCATTTCGTCATAGCTGGCGAGAGCGCACAAATACCGCTTTAGTTTTTGCCGCTTGTGTAGCAGGAGTTTTTGTCCTTTTTTTTAGTATTTCGTCTACCAAATTACCCAATTACACCATGCCGTGTTATGCCTTTTTGGCATTGCTATTGGGTGCGTTTTTTACCAATAAAATGCGGTTGGGTTTCTCGCAATTTGATATCATAAGTACAGTGCTGCTAACCCTTTTAGGGTTGGCATTGCCCGCGGCAGCATTTATGGGTTTAGGCGTAGAAAAAGCACTAAAACCCTATCAGTATTTAGCCTTTGGATTAGTGCCAACAGCTGTTGGCACATTATTAGGATTGCTATTTTATCTCCAAAAAAAAACCTCTTTGTTTTTATTAAGCACTGCTTTTTCGTGGGGCATATTGTTGTTTATATTACATGCATTTTTATACCCTAATTTAACCCCCGTATTGCCCACAACTGCAGTCGAGGAAGTACTCCCTAACGACGCCAATGTAGTGGTCTACAAACGTATGGACGCTGCGTTCCCATTTCATTTTCAACAGACTTTTGAAGTCATTCACAATATTAACGAGACGTCCAGCCTAGGTGGTTCTTTCCTATTGACTAATCATCCCGAAGGGCAAAATTTAGACCAGTTGGACAACATACAACTCTTAATCCGTCAAAAAGCACTTTTTGAAAACCACACAACCGTACTGTATCGTATTGAATAAATAAATATCTTTAAACAAATTATAACTATATGGCAACTTACGAATGTAACCAGTGTGGTATGTCGGTAAACGCTTCTTGCGGAAAATGTGATGTTCCCTTAGAAAATGGCTACTTAAGCTTAGATGACGGAAGCGAAGTTCAAATTTCACAATGCCCTTCTTGCGAAGGGAAAATCAAATCGCCGCAATGCTGTGGTGCCGATATGAGCTGTGAGCTGTAATGACGCACTACACTATAGAAAACGTATCTGCTGCGTTAGGGAGTGCACATCCCGAATGGAAATGGCAGTCAAATGCGCTTCAGGCCACTTTTATTTTTCCCGATTTTAAAGCCGCGTTTACTTTTATGACACAGGTAGCTGCAGTGGCCGAACGGTTGCAGCACCATCCCGATTGGCAAAACAGTTACAATACGGTGCACGTTCGGTTGTTTACTCACGACCAAAACGCCGTTACTGATCTAGACATCACCCTTGCTAAAGAAATGAGTGCCTTAGCAAAAACTCTAATTTAACTGCCAACGAACGCCCAAAAACATATGCCTTCCTTGATTAGAAGCATATACATAGGTAGGGTCAAAATCGTCTCCAAAGGGATTATCTGCACCAGCAATACTATTTGCAGGCGGGGTAAAATCAAGGATGTTTTTTAGTCCGCCAAATACTTCAAAAGTTTCCCAACTATGGGTGTATTGTACATTTAGTAAATGTATCCATGGGCTATTAGGGTCACGTGGGTCATTCCCCTTCTGAAGCGGAAGCCGCATTGGGCTAATCACATTCCCAGAAACATCAAACGTCCCACGGAGGTTTGCGAGCGCATACGATATTTGATAGGTACCGGTAAACTTTTCCGTAAAATAAGGGCGCTTTTTTACCCCCTC
>CBFICG010000182.1:0-1843 GCA_965661025.1 Flavobacteriaceae bacterium
AATATTAGCAATAAGCCCAATATCTTTGAACATATGCCCATTCATAAAAGACTACGTCAAATAATTGACGAAAAAAAAATATCTATTTCGAAGTTTGAACGGACAATTGGTGCAGGCCACAATTCTGTTTCGACTTGCCTAAGACGTGAATCATCGGTAAGTCATGAAGTACTCTGTGGAATTGCGAAACACTTTCAGGAATACAGTATAGATTGGCTCATTACAGGAAAAGAATCTAATAATAAAGAAATTATTAGTCAAATGAAAGTCAAAATAATTGAATTGGAACAGGAATTAAATAAAATCAAGTAGTGAATACGGACGGCATAAACGCCTCAATTTTTATTTTTTTTGTTGTCCCATTTTTCATGTTTTTAATAGATAAAACTCCTTCACTTTGTTCTTCATCTCCATAAAATACTGACCAAGGTGCGTTAGAATGGTTTGCAAACTGCAGTTGCTTTTTGAGCTTATGGTCAGTGGGGTATGTCAACACTCGAAGCCCTGAAGCGCGCCATTTGGCAATATGAGGAATCAAATCTTCTAAGAATTTAGCGCCAAAATACAGCACAACAACATCAACCGATTGCTGTAAGGTGGTTGGATATAAATCCAATTCTTCCAAAACCATACAAAGGCGATCTAAACCAAAGGAAATACCAAGTCCGTGCATGTCTTTAAGACCAAAAAGTGCCGTTAAATCATCGTAACGTCCGCCTGCGCCAATAGAACCTATTTTTACCGATTTTGGCGGGGCAATTTCAAAAATAATCCCTGTGTAATAGTTTAGACCACGTGCCAAGGTTAAATCAAATGTCAAATTACTCACCTGCAAGTCAGCAACAAAGCGTAACACATCACGTAAATGCGTAATCCCCTGAACGGCAACAGTATGACTAGAAAGCAAAGACTCAAGTGCATCAAGCTGGTTATGAACCGTCCCCGAAAGTTCCAACAAAGGAGCTAGTTTTGAAAGCGAGTTATCATCAAATCCTTTTTGGCGCAATTCCTCAAACACACCAGACGCTCCTATTTTATCTAATTTATCCAAGGCAACGGTAAAGTCAAGAATACGATCTGGTGCGCCCAAATAAGCGGCAATTCCTGACAAAATACCGCGATGATTTATGCGAATGGTTGCCCCTTTTAAATTAAGGTGGTGAAAAACATCATCAAACAATTGAATGCACTCGGCTTCCAGTAGCGGACTCACAGCTCCAACGACATCAGCATCGCATTGTGTGAATTCTTGAAAACGACCACGTTGCGGCCTGTCGGCACGCCAAACCGATTGCATCTGATAACGCTTAAAGGGGAACGTCAATTCGTTTTGATGTTGTACCACAAACCGCGCAAAAGGAACAGTCAAATCGTAGCGTAATGCCTTTTCGGAAATAGATTGCGTAAAACGCCCCAGCTTATTTTCATTCAGCGCAGCAACATCTGCTTTTTTGACTTTTTCTCCTGAGTTCAAAACATGAAACATCAACCGATCTCCCTCTTCGCCATATTTACCTTGCAAAGTAGTTGCTTTTTCCATGGATGGCGTTTCGATGGGTAAAAAGCCATATCGTTCAAATTGGGTTTTGATAATATCAATCACGTACGAACGACGCGCAACATCTGTGGGTAAAAAATCTCGAGTACCTTTTGGAATAGTGGGTTTTTGTGCCATGCCAACAATTTATACAAATATCTGCTTTTAACGAAAAAAAGCCGCAAAAAGCGGCTTTATGTTTTTGAAAAAAGACAACGTTACGCCGTTTCAGTTGCTTTAATCACTTCAAATGATACTTCAGTAATAACCTCACGATGCAAACGAATAGAAGCCGTGTGCTTTCCT
>CBFICG010000183.1:0-1738 GCA_965661025.1 Flavobacteriaceae bacterium
GTGTAAACAGAAACTGAACGCATGGGTAGTTTGGTAGTCAAGATAATGGTTTCGCTTGCGGGATTGGGATATGCTGCTACAACAGTATTATCCGTTGGGCTTATATGATTAAGTGTATAACAATCTGAAAAATCTGTTGCTGTAATAGGTGAAGGAGTGAAGACTGATTTGTCAAAATTTATTTTGGTTTTTACAGGCTCATAAATAGGGTCAGAAGTGACAGCATCGTTTGGACCCGGACCAATAGCATAATGCATGATTTCAGCGGCGTTGATTACGTGACCCAACCCTGCTGCGTGTCCTGTTTCGTGACGTACCACAGCATTAAAATCAAACTCTGAGAATGTTGCATCTCCATTAAAATCCCAATTTATATCCGGGCTAAACACATAATCTAACTCATAATAAAAGAAATATAGGGAGATCTCACCTGAAAGACTATTTGTTAAGAGGTAACCATCAATTCTCGTGACAACAAAACCCAAAACACCATCTTCGGTAGTATCAAAAGAAATGGCATTGATGTTGTCGTCTACTAGCTTAGCGGTTGTTGTTGTATTACCAATAGTAAATTTAGAACCAGCGTTACATACAATAGGATTAAAACCGCTTTTAAAAGCACTTACCGCTGCAGTATTGCTATCAAAGTCGGTGTGATAATTAAATACATAAGCACCGTTTTCAAAACTTCCTGTCTTGGTGTTGGTGGGTTCAGATGGGGTGTGTCCGCTAATATGATGAATAGGGTATTCTACTTCTTTTCCATCACGAATGTTAGGGGAATTATAATTTATGGCAATGTAATTGTGTGTGACTACAAGTCCTGCAATAGTATGTGTTACGCCTGCATTTGTTTCCACCTCCACAACTCCAGAACCAGCACCACTCGGTACTTTAATTTTTATTTCGGCGTCTGTCCAACTCACAATACTTGTTTCTATGGCTTCAATGGTGGTTGCGCCACCATCATCTGCGTCTGGAAAACGTACAACTCCAAGATCTGTACCAAAATTAGAACCACTAATGGTTAAAACAGAACCGTTTCCAGCAGCTAATTCTGTTGGACTTAGGGCACTAATCTGATTTTTTTCTACACCAAACACGCTTTTTTTTTTGATGTTCACGTCTTCGGTTTCAAAGTAATTGGCTTCTTTTATTTGTATTACTTCACGCTTTGTTAAAGATGTTATGGTGTCCTCCAGCTTTTTGTGGTTTGAGAAGTTTAAAAATGGATTTGTAATATTTCCCTTCTTTAAGTTATATCGATACACCCCTTGGCTTAGCCCAACACTTTTATACATTGGTTTTGTAGATGAAAATCCTTCAAGTGTAATATCAGTACTTTTTGCTACAAAAACCCCGACAGTATTTACAGGGAGTTTCAGTGCAGGACGAACAATGTGTGACTTAAGCCCAATGGTACCGCCAAGGCTAACAAGGTATATTTCTGACTTGCGATCTCCTTTGTGTATTTTGCTAATTTCAACGGTGTGAACTGTATAAATGTTTTTGTGACCCGCGTCCCAGTAGGATGCCTTATTGATGATTTTACCTTCAACAACCGCATCAGCAATAGCCATTTGTTTTTCTATTGGAATGTTGTTTAGAAGTTGTACTTGGGAAAACAGATAAGTAGGTAAAAAAACGATTAGAAAAGGGATAATGTATTTCATTACATATAATAATTTGGATATTCAAATATATCAAATTAAAATTAGCAGTTGGCTACGAGATTTTT
>CBFICG010000184.1:0-1654 GCA_965661025.1 Flavobacteriaceae bacterium
CAAAACAAAACAAGAGGCTACCGGGATTAAACTCCTGTGGGGTACAGCCAATTGCTTTTCCAATCCAAGGTATATGAATGGTGCGGCTACAAATCCAGATTTTGATGTAGTGACCTATGCAGGTGCTCAAGTTAAAATGGCATTAGATGCTACAATGAAACTAAATGGTGAAAACTATGTTTTTTGGGGAGGTCGAGAAGGATATATTTCCTTGTTAAATACGGACATGGGTCGTGAGCAAGATCATATGGCTCGCTTTTTAACTATGGCAAAAGATTATGCTAGAGCGCAAGGGTTTAAGGGCACCTTCTTAATTGAGCCAAAACCGATGGAGCCCAGTAAACATCAATACGATTTTGATGCTGCAACGTCTATTGGTTTTTTACAAAAATATGGTCTTCAAGACGATTTTAAACTAAATATTGAGGTGAATCACGCAACTTTAGCACAGCACACTTTTGAACACGAACTCACTGTTGCAGCTAATGACAATATGCTTGGTAGTATTGATGCAAACAGAGGCGATTATCAAAATGGATGGGACACCGATCAATTCCCTAACAACATTGAAGAAACGGCTAGAGCCATGATGGTTTTCTTAAAAGCTGGTGGACTTCAAGGGGGAGGTGTTAATTTTGATGCAAAAATTAGAAGAAACTCCACTGATATTGAAGATTTGTTTCATGCCCACATTGGTGGAGCCGATACTTTTGCTAGAGGGCTTTTAGTTGCAGATAAAGTATTGAACGATACGAACTTTACATCGTTTGTTCAAGAAAGGTATGCTTCATTTGATACTGGAAAAGGAAGTGATTTTGAACAAGGGAAATTATCATTACAAGATTTATATGCTATTGCTAGTAATAGCACCTCGGAGATTAAGGCTAAAAGTGGTAAGCAAGAGCTTTTGGAGAACATTTTAAACAACCATATTTAAAACTACAAATGTCATGCAAAAATCATATTTACTAAAATTAACTTTAGTAGCTACGCTGGGAGGCCTACTCTTTGGTTACGACACGGGTGTTATTGCTGGTACCGTAGGTTCGCTAGATGCTTTTTTTATTGAACCAAAGGGACTCGATGAATTGGCTGCAAGTTCACTAAAAGGATGGCTTGTATCCATTGCACTTATTGGATGTATTGTTGGAGGAGCTGTTTCTGGACTAATTGGCAAAAAATTTGGTAGAAAAAAAGGCTTAGTTATTGCAGGAATTCTTTTTTTCATTTCTGCACTTGGTTCAGCACTTCCAGAGCTGTTTCTGCAACCTCTTGGAAAAGGAGGTCACACTCTTTCTACCGTGTTTATGATATATCGTTTTATTGGAGGCATAGGAGTGGGAATTGCTTCAATGTTATCTCCAGTTTATATTGCTGAAATTGCACCAGCAAACCAAAGAGGTAAACTAGTTTCCTATAATCAACTAGCTATTGTTGGTGGATTTATGGTTGTATATTTTGTCAATTACTTTATTGCTTTAAGCGGAGATGACATTTGGCTGAATGACATTGGATGGAGGTATATGTTTGCTTCCGAATTAGTTCCAGTAACTGTTTTTCTGCTGCTGCTTTATTTTGTACCAGACACCCCTAGGTCATTAGTGTTGCATAATAAAGAAAAAGAGGCCCTAACAATATTGAAAAAAGTTAATAA
>CBFICG010000185.1:0-1589 GCA_965661025.1 Flavobacteriaceae bacterium
TTTAACTCGCGGAGTACTTTGTTTATTCGAATCGTTTTTAAATCAGCCATAAAATGTTTGTGCGCTCAAAATTATAAAAATGCCTTGGTTATTCGTTAGAGAACTCTGCGCTTAGTACTTGACGCACGTCTTTAATGGTTTCTTCTTCCAAATCGGTGCGTTTTACTAAATCCTCTACATCTTGTTCCAACACGCTTTTTGCAGTGTCTAATCCTGCTTTTTTAAATTCTTCAATGATCCATGCCTCGATTTCGTCTGAAAATTCTGTTAGTTCGACATCTTCCTCCATGCCTTCACGATACACGTCAATTTCATATCCCGTTAATTGTCCCGCCAAGCGGATATTAAATCCTCCTCGACCAATAGCTTTTGATACTTCACTTGGATCCATCATTACCTCAACACGCTTATTTTCTTCATCTATTTTTAACGAAGTAACTTTTGCAGGACTCAAAGCTCTTGTAATGAGCAATTGCGTATTGTTGGTGTAATTGATAACGTCAATATTTTCATTCCCCAATTCTCTTACTATACCGTGAATACGGGATCCTTTCATCCCTACGCAAGCGCCAACAGGGTCGATGCGGTCGTCGTAGGAGTCTACCGCTACCTTTGCTTTTTCGCCAGGGACACGAACGGCTTTTTTGATGGTAATCAAACCGTCAAAAACTTCTGGAATTTCCTGTTCAAAGAGTTTCTCCAAAAACTTGGGCGACGTTCTAGACATCACAATACTTGGCTTGGTGCCTTTAAGCTCTACACTTTCAATAATCCCACGAACGTTATCTCCTTTACGGTAAAAATCGGATGGAATTTGACGGTCTTTAGGCAAGATGATTTCATTGCCCTCATCGTCCAACAAAATCACAACACGGTTGCGAATGTGATGTACTTCTGCAGTATAAATATCACCCACCAAATCAATAAATTGTTTGTAAATGATTGTATTGTCGTGCTCGTGAATACGGGCAACCAAATTTTGGCGTAAAGACAATACCATACGACGTCCTAAATCTACCAATTTTACCTCTTCAGAAACGTCTTCTCCAACCTCAAAATCGGGCTCAATTTTACGGGCTTCTGAAAGTTCAATTTCTTCGTTTGGGTCTTCTACTTCGCCGTCTTCAACCACAATGCGGTTACGCCAAATTTCCAAATCTCCCTTATCTGGGTTGATAATAATATCGAAGTTATCATCGGTACCGTATTTTTTCTTTAAGGTAGTGCGAAATACTTCTTCCAAAATGGACATGAGCGTTACACGGTCGATGAATTTTTCATCTTTAAATTCCGAGAAAGACTCTATAAGTGCCAGATTTTCCATGTTTACTTATTGAATTGAATTTGAACAGTTGCTTTTTTTATGTCTGTAAAAGGGACATCGGCTTCTTTGGTCACTGTATGTTTTCCTTTACCGATAGGTTTGGGCTCGCGGGCTTTCCATTGCAGCGTGATGCCATCAGTGCCTGTAGTGGTCAACGTACCTTTAATGTTTTGATCATCGTTTGTTACAATAGCCAAAATACGTCCAACGTGTTTGTTGTATTGACGTGGTATTGTAAGGGGTGAGGCGGCTCCGGCAGAGCCCA
>CBFICG010000186.1:0-1482 GCA_965661025.1 Flavobacteriaceae bacterium
TTTTTTCGAATAAAAATATCAATTGTCACTCCGGTAAAATTGTACTCATTACGCAATTTATTTTCCAAAAAACGCTTGTAAGGATCTTTTACATATTGCGGTAAGTTGCAGAAAAAAGCAAATTGTGGATGTGCAGAATGTAGTTGGGTGACAAATTTAATTTTGACATACTTCCCTTTAAGTGCTGGGGGCGGATTTTTTTCAATTACAGGAAGTATAAAATCATTTAATTTTCGGGTTGGAATACGCTGCGAACGTCTCTTGTAGACATCAACTGCCGTTTCGATTGCCTTAAAAACACGTTGCTTTGTAAGTGAAGATATAAAAATGATAGGCACATCGACAAAAGGAGCTATTTCGGCTCGAATTTGTTCTTCAACTTGTTTGGTGGTATGCGTGTTTTTATCTACCAAATCCCATTTATTAACTAAAATAACCACGCCTTTGTGATTGCGCGCTGCTAACCAAAAAATATTTTTTACTTGCGCATCAAAGCCACGCAAAGCGTCGTAAACAAGTAAGCAAACGTCTGAAAACTCAATGGTCCGTAGGGCGCGCATCACAGAATAAAATTCAATATTTGCCTTCACTTTTGCCTTTCGACGAATTCCAGCGGTATCTACCAAACAAAACTCAAATCCAAAACGATTATACACCGTATCGATACTATCACGGGTAGTACCTGCTTCATCTTTGACAATATTTCGGGGCGCACCAATTAATGCATTCACAAAAGATGATTTTCCAGCATTGGGTCTGCCAACTACCGCAAATCGGGGGAGGTTTTCGTTCAGATTAGTAGTTTGTTGTGGAAGCGATTCAACCAGGGCATCAAGTAATTCGCCTGTACCCCCACCATTCATTGCCGAAATGTGAAATAAATTATCCATCCCTAAGGAGTAAAACTCAACCGTTGCTGGAACTCTAAGGGCGTTATCTACCTTATTTACCACCAAAAAAACAGGTTTGTCGGATTTTCGAAGGAGCTTGGCAACTTCCTCGTCCATGGTATTGGCACCTGTTTCAACATCTACCAAAAAAATAATGGCATCTGCCTCTGCAACGGCTATTTCTACCTGTTGGTCAATTTCTTTTTCGTAAGTGTCGTCACCTCCCACCACATAACCGCCTGTGTCTATGAGTGTAAATTCTTGACCATTCCAATCTGATTTGCCGTAATGCCTATCGCGTGTAACGCCACTTGTTGGATCCACAATGGCTTCTCTACGCTGCACTAATCGATTAAACAATGTAGACTTTCCTACATTTGGTCTACCAACAATAGCTACTAAATTTCTCATAATAATTTGTACAAAGGTAACTTAGTATGTGGTCAATACCCAAAACGTTTGAGTGCATTGGCATTTGATCGCCAATCTTTATTGACCTTAACAAAGAGTTCCAGGTGAACTTTTTTAGCAAAAAACTGCTGTAATTCCTTTCGGGCAAGTGTGCCTACTCTTTTAAGTGCTTCCCCTTTAT
>CBFICG010000187.1:0-1435 GCA_965661025.1 Flavobacteriaceae bacterium
AACTAAGTTAGTGAAGTAATCATACAACCACGTTTACTAACTATATTAAAACCCCGCCATTTGGCGGGGTTTTTTAATTAAGCCAACTCTTGCTGTGCTTTCCTAAAATTGTCTATGGCCACAAAATAGTCGGGATCTTCCAAGACATTAACATCACAAATTTTTTCTGCTTTTTTGATGAGCTTTACACAGTCGGAAGACAAATGACGCAAATGGATATTCTTTCCATTTTTGAGGTAGCGTTCAGTGAGTTTGTTTATACATTCAATAGCAGACTGGTCTACAATGCGTGATTCTTTAAAATCAACAACCACCTCGTCTGGGTCATTTTGCACATCAAACTTGCTGTTAAATAACTCTATAGATCCAAAAAATAAGGGTCCGTAAATTTCGTAGTGCTTTACACCATGTTCATCAACACGCTTGCGTGCGCGAATACGCTTGGCGTTTTCCCATGCAAATACCAAGGACGAAACGATTACACCGGCCAAGACAGCAATCGCCAAATCGAAAAGTACCGTAAGGCCCGTAACCAAAACAATCACAATAATATCCGCTTTTGGCACTTTATTCCAAATGCGAAACGTGCTCCATGCAAAAGTGCCAATCACCACCATAAACATGACCCCAACAAGTGCGGCAATGGGAACTTGCTCAATATAACGTGCCCCAAACAAAATAAAACCCAATAAAGCTACCGCAGCCGTAATCCCAGAGAGGCGTCCGCGCCCTCCAGATTTGATGTTGATAATACTTTGTCCAATCATGGCGCAACCGCCCATGCCACCAAAAAAGCCATTTACAATATTGCCTAATCCTTGCGCGGCACACTCCCGGTTTCCACTTCCGTGCGAGTCGGTTAGCTCGTCGATAAGGTTTAGTGTCATCAAGGACTCGATAAGCCCAATCGCTGCCAAAATACACGCATAAGGAAGGATAAAAAGTAGATTTTCATAGGAAACCGCTACAACAGGAACATGAAAACTTGGGAGTCCTGCCTCAATGCCACTACCGCCATTGGCAACCACAAACGAGCGCACCGTTTCGGTTTCCAATCCGCCAAAAATCACCAAAACCGATACCACCACAATAGCGGTAAGTGCCGCCGGTACTTTTTTGGTCACATAAGGTAGGCCAACCATAATCCCCATGGTCAACGCAACAAGCCCTATCATAGTGAAAAGTGAGGTGCCTGAAAGCCATTCCCCCTGACTTTTAAACATGCCCAGCTGAGACAAGAAAATGACAATCGCTAACCCATTTACAAAGCCCATCATCACCGAATGTGGTATCATACGAACAAATTTGCCCAACCGCAATACACCTGCAGTCACTTGAATTAGCCCCGCTAAAATGAGCGTTACAAACAAAAACTGTAGTCCAGCGGTGTCGTTGCCACCAATCGCGTTTCCTTCGCTAACCAAATGTACCATCA
>CBFICG010000188.1:0-1259 GCA_965661025.1 Flavobacteriaceae bacterium
CGCGTGTTGTTTTTGGTAAGTCTGCACTTATCACAGATATGCTGCCATTGGAAAATCAAACGGATTTTAGTGATAGACTGACACGTGTATCTGCATTTATTGAAGAGCTCTTCCCATCAAAAAACCAAGAAGTAATTTGGGCACTGGAAAAGGATTATGCCCAACACCCGCTTTTATCATTAGAATCTATGCCTCAGTTTTTAGGTGTTTTTGATAAAAACCAGGTTATTGAGCTAAAATTATTGAAAACCATTTTGGAACAATGTGTTCAAAATCACTTTGGAAAACAACAAAAAGATGCCGCATGGATCAAAACAGGGTTGCCGTATTTTTTATGGCAGCATTATGTAAAAATCCATTATCCTAAACTTAAAATAACAGGCAGCTTAAACACATGGCCATTCATAAAAAATTATCACTTTACACAAGCGCCTTATTACAGAAGCTGGGAAATTGCTGCAAACGTATCTACCAATAAAAATAGAGGGCAGTCATTAGATACACCCAAAGAATTGTTAACACGCTATAACCGTAGGGTGGCTAATCCATATAGAGCGGCATTGGCACTCCTCTATTTGGAATCTTATTTGGGCGATAATGCTGTTTTGGAGGCCATAAAAAATCTACCCAAAAGCAATCGTCTGGCTCGCGATTTAAAGCATGAATTAACGCAAACAACCGCAAAACCCATCGATTGGTTTTTTGAGCACTATATCTCACAAATCAATAATGGTGACTTATCAATTTCAGCTAAAAAAGTCAAAAAAGACAATTACGAATTAGAAATTAAGAACACCCAAAAGAATATTGCTGTTCCACTATTTATTACAAAACAAAACGGCGAAACCAATACGCTGTGGATTTCATCAAAAGAGTTGCCTTATACGCAAGTGTTTGATAAAAACATCACAAAATCGGTTACACTAAATAAAGACCATTTAATTCCTGAACTTTCCTTAAACAACAACAGTTATACTTTTGATAAAAAAATTTTCAGAAACAATCTGCGTATACGATTGCTACAAGATATTCCCCAAAGTGGTACTTCTGTATTGTTGCTTACACCAGAATTTAGATACAATGTTTACGATGGAATTTCAACGGGTATTACGGTTGGAAACAGCAGTATACTGAGCAATAATTTCAACTTTAAACTCAGTCCGCAATACGGCACAAAAAGCGGTCAAGCAAACGGAATGGGAAATTTGGTGGGAAATATATATCACAATAAAAAATCGCACTATTTAACCCGGCTTACG